>NZ_CP106881.1:2690000-3057500 GCF_023634805.2 Comamonas endophytica | reverse complement strand
CGCAGCGGAGCCGGCGTCCTAACGAACGCCGGCTCCGCCCGGGACCAAGCTACTGATCGATGGCTTTGACCATTTCTTCAACCACCTTCTTGGCATCCCCGAATACCATCATCGTCTTGTCCATGTAGAACAGTTCATTGTCCAACCCCGCATAGCCCGAAGCCATGCTGCGCTTGTTCACGATGACCGTCTTGGCTTTGTAGGCCTCGAGAATGGGCATGCCATAGATGGCGCTTCCCCTGGTATGCGCCGCCGGGTTCACGACGTCGTTGGCCCCCAGGATGACTGCCACGTCGGCCTGACCAAACTCCGCATTGATGTCTTCCATCTCATACACCTGCTCATAAGGTACCTCGGCTTCGGCCAGCAGCACGTTCATATGGCCGGGCATGCGCCCCGCCACCGGGTGGATGGCATACTTGACGGTGATGCCCTTGTCGGTGAGTTTCTGCGCAAGTTCCTTGACTGCATGCTGCGCACGTGCGACGGCCAGGCCGTAGCCGGGCACGATGACCACCGTTTCGGCATTGACCAGCACAAAGGCTGCGTCGTCGGCGCTGCCCGACTTGACCGGACGCTGCTCCTTTGCAGCGCCTGCGCCCGTTGCCGGTGGCGCCCCGAAACCGCCCAGCAATACGTTGAAGAACGATCGGTTCATTGCCTTGCACATGATGTAGCTCAGGATCGCGCCCGAGCTGCCTACCAGCGAGCCGGCAATGATCAGCATGCTGTTGTTGAGCGAGAAACCAATGCCGGCCGCTGCCCAGCCAGAATAGCTGTTGAGCATCGACACCACCACCGGCATATCGGCACCGCCGATAGGAATGATGATCAACAGGCCCATGACAAAGGCCAGCGCCAGCATCGCAAGGAAAGCCATCCAGCTTTGCGTCGCCACGAACATGAGGCCGAGTGCCAGCATCAACAGGCCCAGCGCCAGGTTCAGCCAGTGCTGACCAGCGAAACGGACCGGCGCACCCTGGAACCAGCGCAACCGGTATTTGCCCGAAAGCTTGCCAAACGCTATGACCGAGCCGCTGAAGGTGATGGCCCCGATGGCCGCGCCCAGGAAAAGCTCCAGCCGGTTGCCATGGGGAATGGCCGCAAGCACCCTTCCATCAAGCACGACGGTACCGAACGGCGTGCTGGTCCCAACCACGGCGGCCACGGGGGCCGGCGTGATGCCGAATGCCCAGGGCTCGGCCACTGCCGCCAACGCGATGAACACTGCCGCCAGGCCGATCATGCTGTGCATGAAGGCGACGAGTTCGGGCATGCGGGTCATTTCGACACGCTGCGCCAGCAGCGTGCCGACGGCGCCGCCCACCAGCAAGCCAAGCAGCACCCAGCCCAGGCCCAGCACCGTGCCACCTGCAAGCTGCACGATCAAGGCCGCCGTGGTGAGAACGGCAATCAGCATGCCCGCCATGCCGAAGGTGTTGCCGCGAATCGAGGTCGTTGGGTGCGACAGGCCCTTGAGCGACTGGATGAAGCAGATACTGGCCACCAGATACAGCAGCGTGACGAGATTCATGCTCATGGCGCAGCCTCCTTGCCCTTCCCGGCGGCAGCTTCGGGCTTGCGCTCCTTCTTCCTGAACATCTCCAGCATGCGGCGCGTGACAAGAAAGCCGCCAAACACATTGGCCGCGGCCAGCGCGACGGCCAGCACGCCCATGGTCTTGCCCAGGCCGGTTTCGGTGAGCGCAGCCGCCAGCATTGCGCCGACGATCACGATCGCCGAGATCGCATTCGTGACCGCCATCAGCGGCGTATGCAACGCAGGCGTCACGGTCCAGACCACGTGGTAGCCGACGTAGATGGCCAGCACGAAGATGATCAGATTGATCAGCGTGGGAGAAACTGTGTCCATGGAACCTCCGGTGGAGAAACAGGCACTTCAGGCGCTGCGCCGCAGCTCGCCCTGGTGCGCCATCAGGCAGGCGGCCACGATGTCGTCCTCCAGGTCGACATGCAGGCCGCCTTCGGGCATCAGGATCAGCTTGAGGAATTCCAGCACGTTGCGCGCATAAAGCGCCGAAGCATCGGCCGCGACCAGCGCCGGCAGGTTGGTGGCGCCGATCAGCAGCACGCCATGCTGCATCACCTGCTGATCGGCAATGGTCAACGGGCAGTTGCCCCCCTGGGCGGCAGCCAGATCCACGATCACCGATCCGGGCTTCATCGACTGCACCATCTCCGGCGTGACCAGCACCGGCGCCGCCCGCCCGGGAATCAGCGCCGTGGTGATCACCACATCGGCCTGCGCCACGCGCTTGGCGACTTCGGCCCGCTGGCGCTCGAGCCAACTAGCGGGCATGGGGCGCGCATAGCCGCCCACCCCTTCGGCAGCTTCACGTTCCTCGGCTGTTTCAAAAGGCACGTCGATGAACCGAGCCCCCAGCGATTCGACCTGCTCCTTGACGCCGGGGCGCACATCCGACGCCTCGATGACCGCGCCCAGGCGCCTGGCCGTGGCAATGGCCTGCAGACCGGCGACACCCACGCCCAATACCACCACGCGTGCCGCCTTGACGGTGCCGGCGGCGGTCATCAGCATCGGGAAGAAACGCTGGTAGGCGTTGGCGGCCAGCATCACCGCCTTGTAGCCTGCGATGTTGGCCTGTGAGGACAACACATCCATGCTCTGCGCGCGTGTGGTGCGCGGCGCGGCTTCAAGGGCATAGGCCGTTACCCCTGCGACAGCCAGGCGCTGCAACCCAGTTGAATCAAACGGGTTGAGCATGCCGACGAGGGTGGCGCCGGAGTGCAACTGTGCGCATTCGCTCGCCGTTGGTCCGCGCACCTTGAGCAGCAGATCCGCGGCCCACGCACCCGCGGCATCGCTGATCTCGGCACCTGCCATGGCGAAAGCCTCGTCGGTCACGCTGGCGGCCAGACCCGCGCCAGATTGCACACGCAGGACATGGCCCGACGCCCTGAGCTTCCTGACGGTCTCGGGGGTCGCGGCGACGCGGGTCTCGCCCACCACCGTCTCGCTGGGTACACCTATCAGCATCGCTTGTGCTCCCGATCTGGCTTTCAACCTCGCACGGCCAGCTCGCGGCCAGCGGCTGGGGTGTGCCAGGGATCTTAGCGGGCATCGGGACAAAGCCATCCACCAGCGCCAGGGATGGAAGCTCGATGCGTTGTCAGTCGCGTTTGTCTTCGGTTGCCCCACTCGAATGCTGCAGGATGCTGATGCGGCCGTCGGCTTCGAGAAACGCGAATTTCATGTCCTTGCGGTCGCAATCGGCCTCGCGCAGTGCACGCTCCACGTCGCACATCGGCATCTGGTGTTTCTTCAGCACATCGGAAAAGATCTGGCCATCCCGGCCTATCAGCACTGGCCTCCCTTCCACCCACCTCTGGGCGCGCTCGCTGCGCGCGGTAATGTAGGCCACGAGAACGTTGAGGCCGATCAAAGTCGACGCGGACAGCAGGCCGCCGAAGACGGAGGTTTCCTCGCCTGCCAGCCCACCGGATACCGCTTCGCTCAGCAGCATGACCACCAGCAGGTCGAATGGAGTGAATTGCCCCACCGTGCGATGTCCGGACACGCGCATCAGCAGCAGCAGTACCAGATACACGACGCCGGCGCGCACCGGCAGCTCCCACCAGGGGCCCTCAAGCTCGAACATGCAAATCTCCAGGAAAAGAAAATTCGGCTTGCTCACGCGGGGCGCGGGCCGAAGGTCCGTCCGCGCCAAGGTGCAGGGACCCGCAGTCCCTGCACTTCACTGACCTCAGGGCGTGAGCACCACCTTGCGGCAGTTGTCTTCCTGGTTATTGAAGAGCTCGTAGCCCTTGACGGCATCCTCGAGTTTCATGCGGTGCGAGATGATGACTTCGGGCTTCATCAGACCGTTGGCGATGTGCTCGAGCAGCTGCGGCATGAACTGCTGGGCGTGGGTCTGGCCCATCTTGAAGGTCAGCCCCTTGTCGAAGGCATCGCCAAACAGGAAGCCATGGATGAAGCCCGCATAGACGCCGGGCACGCTCACGGTGCCGCCGCGGCGCGTGGCGGCAATGCACTGGCGCAGCGCCTTGCCGCTCGAGCCCTCGAGCTTGACCGCAGTCATCGCGGTCTCGAGGGCACTGCCCTTGGCCTCGAAACCGACGGCTTCGATGCTGGCATCCACGCCATGCCCGTAGGTCGCCTGCAGGATGATTTCCGCCGGATCGTCCTCGCGCTCGAAATTGATCGGGATCACGCCGTAGGTCTGCTGCGCGAACTGCAGGCGGTAGTCGTTGTCGTCGATCATGAAGATCTTCTCAGCGCCCAGGAAACGCGCGCACAGGGCGCTCATCAGGCCGACCGGGCCGGCGCCAAAGATGGCGACCGACGAGCCGGGGCCGACGCCGCCGTTGACCGCGGCCTGATAGCCCGTGGGGAGAATGTCGGACAGGAACAGCACCTGCTCGTCGGCCAGCCCGCTCTGCGGAATCTTCAGCGGGCCGACGTTGGCCTTGGGCACGCGCACATACTCGGCCTGTCCGCCCGCGTAGCCGCCGTAGAGGTGGCTGTAGCCGAACAGCCCGGCGCCGGGGGTCGCGCTTTTCTTGTTGATGATGGCGCCGCGCCCGGTGTTGGTGTTCTCGCAGGCGGCAAACAGCGTCTTGTCGCAGTAGAAGCACGAGCCGCAGGCAATGACGAAGGGCACGACCACCCGGTCGCCGGGACGCAGGTCGGTGACACCGGAGCCGACTTCTTCCACAACACCCATGAATTCGTGGCCCAGGATATCGCCGTCCTTCATTGCCGGGATCTTGCCGCGGTAGATATGCAGGTCGGAGCCGCAGATGGCCGTTGCGGTGACGCGCAGCACGATGTCGTCGTTGGCTTCGAGGATCGGGTCCGGGACTTTTTCGACACGGACGTCCTTTGCGCCTTGGTAGGTGAGTGCTTTCATGGGCTTTCCTGTTGGTGAAAGAGGCACCCGGGAAACAGGGGCCGCTCCCGGATGACCTACTTTGGTCAACAGTGCAAGACTGCGGTGTAGGACTCCGGCCCCTGCGCAGTAAGCCAAGTTCCTGACCTGCATCCACTTGAGGCTCAACCAGAATCAGGGAACGATGCTGTGGCGCAGGGCTGAGGGATGCACTGCAGCCACGTCCCCGACAGCCACAACCATAAGGAATCGGCAATGCGTGATCAGACCGCTGAAAGACCCGAAGCAACGGACGAACTGGGCTCCATGCCAACGACCAACAGCGCCTCCTACGCCACGCACTCGACCATTCAGACCGCCTTTGATCATTTCGCATCGCGTGTCACGCGCTGGGCCGGCTCGCCCACCATGTTCTGCATGGCGCTGGCCGTGGTGCTGGTATGGGCGCTCTGCGGGCCGATGTTCGGCTTTTCCGAGGTCTGGCAACTGGTCATCAACACGGCCACCACGATCGTCACCTTCCTGATGGTGTTCCTGATCCAGCAAAGCGCCAACAAGGACAGCGTTGCCATCCACCTCAAGCTCAACGAACTGCTGGCCTCCAACCGCCATGCAAGCAACCGCATGATCGGCATCGAAGACCTGGACGAGCAGGACCTGCGCGAAGTGGCCGACTTCTATGCGCGCCTGGCCGACCGGGCGCGCGAGGCGGGCGATGAACGCAAGGCCTGCTCCATTGCCGATGCCGACACGCCGCCGGCGATAGACCGGTTTGTATGAGCAGCTCTGCGCAGGGCCGGGCATGGCACCTGCCTCTCTTCAGGCGGAGCCGCGCCTGAAACTTGCATTCGTTCTATCCTAGAACGATTTAATTATTTCGCTTTCAAGGGGCTTGGCCCTAGCCTGAAGACTCTTCTTGCATTGGAAAGAGTCCATGGCTTCATCCCCTTTTGTTTCCGCGGAAACCGCCGCCGCCTCGCGCCGCCAGTTGCTGCGCGCCGGCGCCGCGATGGCGGCCACCGCCGCATTTCCATTGGCTTCACACGCCCAGCCCGCGCCGGACCTGCGCAACGTCACGCTGCGCGTGGGCGACCAGACCGGCGCCTCGCAGGGCCTGCTGCGCGCGGCCGGCCTGCTCGATGACGTTCCCTACAGGATCGAGTGGTCGAACTACGCGGCCGCGGTGAACCTGCACGAGGCGCTCAAGGCCGATGCCACCGACATCGGCAGCGCCAACGATTCGCCCACCGTGAGCGCCATTGCCGGCGGATCGCGCATCCTTGCGGTCGCCAGCTGGACGAACGGCGGCAGGGGCACTTCGCTGCTGGTGCGCAAGGACAGCGCCATCAAGACCGTGGCCGATCTGCGCGGCAGGACCCTCTCGCCGACGACGCGCGGCAGCGTGGCGCACTTCACCACCGTGGGCATCCTGAAGGAGGCCGGAATTCCCTTGGACGACGTCAAGCTGGCCTTTCTCTCGCCGACGGATGCCAGCGCCGCGTTCGGCAGCGGCAGCATCGATGCCTGGGCCATCTGGGGCATCTTCCGGGCGCGCACCGTGGGCGCGCTCGGGGCGCGCGTGCTGCATGACGGCGTGGGGATCAACAGCGGGCAATCGGTGCTCAGCGCCACGCGCTCGGCGGTGGCCGACCCGGGCAAGCGCGCCGCCATGGCCCATTTCGCGCAGCTGACCGACAAGGGCTATGCCTGGGCACGCGCCAATCCACAGGCCTATATCGCCTGGTATGCCGCCTTCAGCAAGCAGGACAAGTCGGTC
This sequence comes from Comamonas endophytica, assembly GCF_023634805.2. Classification (NCBI taxonomy): domain Bacteria; kingdom Pseudomonadati; phylum Pseudomonadota; class Betaproteobacteria; order Burkholderiales; family Comamonadaceae; genus Comamonas; species Comamonas endophytica. The sequence goes on along the minus strand of NZ_CP106881.1, from coordinate 3,050,832 downwards.
GTGGCTTCGCTGCACGAGGAGAACTCGGCGTACCAGCGGGTTCCCATCGACGACACCTTCGTGGCTCGGCTGCAGCGCACGCATGCCGTCTGGCTGGAGACCGGCGTGCTGCGCGGCCCCATCGACTTCAACCAGTATGTCTACCGCGATCTGCCCATCGCCAAACTCGCATGAGCACGCTGAACCTTCCCCTGCCCCACGCGGGCGCCATGCACGAGCCACTGCCGACGCCAGCCTCCCGTGCCATTCACACTTCCACTCCCGCCATCGAGCTGCAGCGCATCGTTGCCGCCTCCACGCGCAAGCGCGGCGTGCCGCGCGTGGTGCGCCGCGCCACCGGCCCGGTGCTGCTGGTGTCGCTCTGGTATGCGCTGTCGGCGGGTGGCTGGCTGCCGGCCGAAGTGCTGGCCGGGCCGCAGACCGTGCTGTCCTCCGCCGCCGCGCTGTGGGCCTCGGGCGAGCTGCCGGATGCGATCGCCATCTCGCTGCAGCGCGCGCTGCTGGGGCTGGCCATCGGCGGCAGCATCGGCATCGTGCTGGCGGTACTTTCCGGCCTCACCCGGCTGGGCGAAGACCTGATCGACTCGGTGCTGCAGATGCTGCGCACCGTACCCAACGTGGCGCTGATACCGCTGCTGATCATCTGGTTCGGCATCGGCGAGGAGCCCAAGGTGGCGCTGATCGCGCTGGCCACGGCCTTTCCGCTGTATCTCAATGTCTATGCCGGCATCCGCAACGTGGACCAGGCGCTGGTCGAGGCGGGCCGCACGCTGAACCTGTCGCCCGCAGCCATGGTGCTGCATGTGGTGCTGCCGGGCGCGCTGCCCAATGCGCTCGTGGGGCTGCGCTATGCGCTGGCTGTGTCCTGGCTGGCGCTGGTCTTCGGCGAGCAGATCAATGCGACGGCCGGCGTCGGCTACCTGATGAGCACGGCGCGCGAGATGTTCCAGACCGATGTGATCGTGGTCTGCCTGGTGGTCTATGCGCTCTTGGGTCTGGTGGTGGATTTCGTCGTGCGCGCGCTCGAGCGCCTGTTGCTGGCCTGGCGCCCGGCGTTCAGCGGAGCATGAGCATGAACAAATTGACCAATGCAGCGCCCGCCGTGCGCGTGCGCGGGCTGACGCGGCGCTTCGGCGACCGCGCCGTCATCAAGGAGCTCGACCTGGATCTGGGCGCGGGCGAATTCGTCGCGCTGATCGGCCGCTCGGGTTGCGGCAAGAGCACGTTGCTGCGCATCCTGGCCGATCTGGACCAGGAGATCTCGGGCAGCGTCGAAGTGCCGGTCAAGCGCGCCGTTGCGTTCCAGGCGCCGCGCCTCATGCCCTGGAAACGCGTATGGCGCAACGTGGCGCTGGCCCTGCCCGGCCGCCCCGATCGCCGGCGCGCGCAGGCCGCGCTGGCGGAAGTGGGCTTGAGCCACCGCGCCGAGGTCTGGCCCAAGGTGCTGTCGGGCGGAGAAGCACAGCGCGCCTCGCTGGCCCGCGCGCTGGTGCGCGAGCCGGATCTGATGCTGCTGGACGAGCCCTTCGGCGCCCTGGATGCGCTGACCCGCGCCAAGGCGCAGCAGCTGGTGAAGGAGCTGTGGCAGCGCCACCGCTGCGCCATCCTACTGGTCACGCACGACGTGGAGGAAGCGCTGCTGCTTGCCGACCGGGTACTGGTCATGGACGAAGGCGTCATCCGCCATGAACTGAGCGTGGACCTTCCGCATCCACGCGCCGTCGAGGATGCCGGCTTCAATGCGATGCGCGGCCGGCTGCTGGGCTGGCTGGGCGTGCGGCATGCCGGCGCACCGCCCGCTGCAGCCGGCGCCCCGAGGCACTGGCTGCCTGATTCACGAAACCGGCCCGCGCTCGACGGCGCGCCCAGCCTGGTCCCTTCCTTTTGGAGATTCCATCATGTCCCTTGAATTCATTGGCTACATCGGCACCCAGCTCAGCTCGGAAACCATCGACGCGCCGCGCTCCGGCCTGGACCTGGCCCACGTCGAGCAGGCCGCGCGCGCCCACGAAGACGGCGGCTTCGACCGCGCGCTGATTGCCTTTCACTCCACCTCGCCGGAAAGCATCCTGGTGGCGCAGCATGCGGCATCGGTCACCAGACGCCTGGGCTTCATGGTGGCCCACCGCCCCGGCTTCACCCAGCCCACGCTGGCCGCGCGCCAGCTCGCCACGCTGGACCTGATCACCGGCGGCCGCACGGCGGTGCACATCATCACCGGCGGCAACGAGTTCGAGATGCGCCAGGACGGCAGCTTTATCGACAAGGATGAACGCTATGCGCGCGCCGATGAGTACCTGCAGGTCGTGCGCCAGGCATGGACCAGCGCGCGGCCTTTCGACCACGAGGGCCGCTTCTACCGCCACGAGCAGGCCTTCTCCGAGGTGCGCTCGCCGCAGCAGCCGCATCTGCCGGTGTACTTCGGCGGATCGTCCGACGCGGCCATCGAAGTCGCGGGCCGGCATGCCGACGTCTATGCGCTCTGGGGCGAAACCCATGCCCAGGTGCGTGAAACCGTGGCCCGCGTGCGCGCCGCCGCGGCCCGCCATGGCCGCACGCCGCGCTTCAGCCTTTCGCTGCGCCCGATCCTGGCCGCCACCGAAGCCGCCGCCTGGGCACGTGCCGACGCCATCCTCAAGCAGGCGCGCGAGGTGGCCGCGCGCAAAGGCAAGCTGAACAAGCCGGCACCGGGCAATGTCGGCTCCCAGCGCCTGCTGGCCGCCGCGGCGCAGGGCGAGCGCCTGGACAAGCGCCTGTGGACCGGTATCGCCGGCCTGCTCGGCGCGCAGGGCAATTCCACCGCGCTGGTCGGCACGCCCGAGCAGGTGGCCGATGCGCTGCTGGACTACCGCGACCTGGGCATCAGCACCTTCCTGATCCGCGGCTTCGATCCGCTGGAAGATGCCATCGCCTATGGCCGCGATCTGCTGCCGCTGGTGCGCGCCCAGGCGCTCGTCCGTCCCGACCTGTCGCTGCGCAGCGCGCCGCAGGCCGAGCCTGTGGCGGCTTGAGCCATGCGCAGGCCGCCCTCACCGTAGTTCGCGAGGGACTTCGAGGTCGAACAGGCCCAGGCCGGACCATGGCGGCACTCCGGCCTGTTGCGCGTCTCGTCCCACCCTGCCTGCCATCGCCGCGGGCAAACGCGACAGCACCCGGGGGAAGGCTCTGCAATACGCCGTATGCACGCCGGCCATTTGCGCCAGCTGCCGGTAGCCGATCCACGCGTTCTCGGGCACGGCGCGCGCGACATCCAGCACGCGTTCCTGCCAATCGTTGCTGAAAGCGGGGGCGACGGCCCGGCGCACGGCAATGCTGTCGCCCAGGCGCATCTCCCCTCCACGCAAAACCCGCGCCAGCATGCCGCGGTGCGCTCCAATCGTCTTCAGCGTGCCCGGGCATCGGCGCTCCAGCAGGCCGCAGGGCTCGCAAAGGAAGGTCATCCAGAGGATCACCTCGTTGCCCACGCGCACCAGGTCGCCCGAGCCCAACTGCTCGGAGGAGAAATCCACTAGCAGGTTCTCACGCAGCGACGCCGGCGGCAGACCCCAATGCCCATACGCCACGCTCCCCGCCACCAGCAGCTGCCTCGGGGAAAGAGGAGACGCGTGCCGGTCGCCCGCCAGGCCGTGGCCGGCGATTGCTTGGGCATGCGTGACCCGCCGTGGCGCCGTTTCCTTTCCCACCCTGATGTAGAGGGATTCAAGCGTACCCAGCGGCTGCCAGGTCACATCCAGACTGCGGATAGAGCCGTGCGGGGAGGGCGGGAGCTGAGAACCGTCATTGAAGTGCATCGAGGGAATCCTGGACAGCCCGACGCAGCCATCCGGCTGCTGTCGCCTGCCCTGCCATTGTTCCTCATCCGGGCAGCCGGTACTTGGCCAATGCCGAACAGCCGGGCGATGGCGCACGGACGGGTGGCTCAGGTGATTGGATAGCAAGAAGATGCGGCTTATAGGCGTCAATTTACGGCCAATGTTCGTAATTCCTCGCCATTGGCTGCCCGGAAGGCCGACGGCCAGCGGGGACAACCCATGCGCGACATACTGTGCGCATGACCCGATCTTTCTACACGCAGGTGCGCCCTGGAGTGGCTTCTGTCTGTGCAGATCCGTCCGCAACGCTGTCCAAATTGCCATTCAGTGAGCAGGAGCGGCTTTTTTTCGTTCGCTCCACCGGGCTTTTGGACAGCAAGGCCAGCGAGGCTTTCGATCGCATCACCCGGCTGGCCTCCTGCCTGCTGCAGGTGCCCATCGCCGCGATTTCCATCGTCGACGAAAGCCGCCAGTGGTTCAAATCCCGCGTGGGGATCGACGTCTCCGAGACCGCCCGAAACGACTCCTTTTGCACCTGTACCATTGAATCGGCCAGCGTTCTGGTGGTCGAGGATGCGCTGACGGATCCGCGTTTTGCGGACAGCCTCCTGGTGACGGGCGACCCCGGCATCCGGTTCTACGCCGGCGTGCCCCTGCATCTTCCCTCGGGACATGCGCTGGGGAGCCTGTGCGTGATCGACACGCAACCCAGGAAACTCAACGACCAGGAAATCCAGCTTCTGCAGGATCTTGCAGCCCTGGCAATGGTGCAGATCGATCTGCATCAGATGGCGGGGCGGATCAACGAGGTGACCCGGCTTCCCAACCGGGCGCAGCTTTCCGAGGATTTGACCAACGTCTGCCTGGCCAGGCCGGGCCGGCTGGACACGCTCCTGCTGCTGGAGGTCATGAGCAGCGCACAGCTGCAGTCGGCAGTGCGCGCCGTGGGAATTCCTCCACTGGAAGCAGCGCTGCGTACCATCGCGACGATTCTCATGCGATCGCTTCCCGAGGGAGTGGATCTCTACCATGTCGGGGAAACGCGTTTTGCCGCCATCTACCCAGCGGCCGAGGACAGGGCGCAGGACGACATTGCAGCGACTTTGCTCGCCAAGATCAGCGAACCCTTCGTGACCGATGGCGGCATCACGGTGCAACTGGAGGCACATGCCGGGCTGGTCCGGTACCGCTGCAACCAGGCCGAGACGGAAGACGCGCTGCGGATGGCCACCTCGGCGCTGCACCAAGCCGAAGCCGAGCAACGCCGCTGGACATGGTATTCACCGGGCTTCGACATGCCGCACAAGCGCGCCTTCGCGCTGCTGCGCGCCATCCCATCGAGCCTCGCCCACGGGGAATTCCGGCTCGTCTATCAGCCCAAGCTCGATCTCCATACCGCCAGGATCACCGGTGTCGAGGCACTGGCGCGATGGCGCCATCCGAAGTTCGGCGACGTATCGCCGGCCGAGTTCGTCGGCCTGATGGAGCGCACCACCCTGATCCACGACTTCACGGAGTGGGTCCTGCACAAGGCTCTCGAGCAGCAGTCGATCTGGCGTGCGCACGGCATCGATCTCACGGTGGCGGTCAACGTCTCGGCGCGCAATCTCGAGCATCCCCGGTTCCTGCAGATACTGCGCAATGCCTGCGCGCTGTACGACGCTCCGCCCCAAGCCTTGCGCCTCGAGTGCACGGAAAACTCGGTGATGACCGGCACACTGACGGCGAAGACCCTGACCGCGGTGCGCGCCATGGGCATCAGCATCTCGCTCGACGACTTCGGCGTGGGTTACAGCAACCTGTCGTGCCTGCACTCCCTGCCGGTGGAAATCCTGAAGCTGGACCAGACCCTTATCAAGCCCATAGCGACCGATGAAAGAGCGTTCACTCTGATCAAATCGCTGATCAGCATGGGCCATGCGCTGGGTTACCGGATGCTGGCGGAAGGGGTGGAAACGGCGGAGGTGCTCGATCTGCTGAAGCACCATGGATGCGATGCCGCCCAGGGCTACTACATTGCCAGGCCGCTGGAAGCCGATGCCATCGCGGAATTCCTCGAGGTGTCGCGGGGGCCGAATCTGCAGGGGATGCGGTAGGCAACCATGCCATCCCGCCGGGACCGGCAATTGGCATCAACAACGCAACCGGTACTGCTGATCGCGTGCTTTCTTGCGCTCGTGCCGCACCCAGTTCAAGTCGTAATAGCGGCTTCCCGCACGCCCCATGCTGTAGAGCATTTCCACGCGTTCGTCGAGAGTGCGGCATTGGACTTTTGCAGGCGGCGAGGCGGGCGCCGATACCTGGGGGGCACGTTGCACCGGAGCAGCCAGTGCTTGCGAGGCCGACTCGCGGGCCTGCCTTGCCGCAGCCACCTGTTCCTCCCAAGACATGTTCGCCGGGACGCGTTCGATGCGCTCGATGCGCCAGCCGCGCTCCGCACAATGCGCGGAGCTCCAATAACTGCTGCCTGCGGCCGCGCTGCACAGATAGATCTCCTTGGTGACGGGCCCGCGCGGATCGCTCATCACCGGGGCCGTGTCGATCACCTGGCCGCCCTTGCATGGTGCATGGGAGTAGCTGCTGCCACAGCGGTAGACCTGGGCCTGCGCCACGCCGGCAAGCACGAAAAACAATGCGCCGCAGGCAATACGCAGCAAGACTGAAGGGCTCAAGAGAATCGGTAGGCGAGGAGGTGGAGACCGCGCTGCGAGGGCTGCGCATGAGGATGGACAGCAGCATGGTGCTTTCGGCAGTTGTGTCCATATGCTACACAAATGCTCTTGAGGATGAAAGCGTCCTGACCACGCACAAAAGGAAAAAGCCCCAAGCGATCACTCACTTGGGGCTTTAAGTCCTGGCGGAAACGGATGATTCCGCTAGCACTTCATGCGCTTCAGGTAGTCGCCAGACTTGACCGCGCGGTAGACCGCACGCTTGGCGGCCGACGCAGAAATCCCATACTTCACGCCTAGACCTTTGTAGGTCGTTTTGCCCGTCTGGTACTCGGTCACCAAGGCATCTTCCTCCTCCGCCGACAAGCTTCGGTTTCTTCCCGGCAGTCTGCCCCTCTCCCGCGCCGCCAGCTGGCCTGCAATAGACCTCTCCCGAATCATCGACCGCTCGAGCTGGGCTACAGCACCGAGGATCTGCACCACGAACACGCCCATGCTGTTTGTCGTGTCCAATGGCTCGGTGACGCTCTTGATCGTGGCGCCTACCCGCTCAAGCTGTCGCAAGATCTCCAGCAGATCAAACAGACTTCGCGCGATACGGTCAATCTTGTAGACGATCAAGACATCACCCCTACCCAGCGAAGCCAAGCACCTGGCCAACTCTTGACGGCCACGCCGTGACGCGCCGCTGGCCTTTTCTTGAAAAATCTTCTCGCAACCAGCCTTGTTCAATGCATCGAGCTGCAGCGCCGTGTCCTGGTCTTGAGTACTCACCCTGGCATATCCAATCAGCACCTGAATCCTTCGATGTTGCAATGAAAAAATCATATTGCGATAGCTGAAAATCGAAGCCCTGATTTAATGCACTGCTATCCCTTTTGTAGCAAAAATGCATGAGCCTAGAACAGCCAAAATCACTTGCATGGAAACACCAAAGGCGCTGACGCGCAACAACCTGGTTTTTCAAGCGACGATTAAGGCCATGTGACAGCGAGTGCCGCTTTTCGCGGAACAAGCAAGCGCGGTTTTCAGGGCCACGACACGGCAGTTTTCGACCTGGTAGAAACTGGAAGCTCAAGCCGGCGCGCTGGATGCGACATTCGGTGTGGCGGCAGGCATGTCGCGCGAGACAAAGTGAACATGGGGCATAGCCCCATACCCCAAATCGAGCAGGCGTATCAACTGTGCTAATTTCAGCCGGATGGACACCATAAAAATTGCGATTCAATGGGCAGTTGGCAACCCCTTGTTGCTGCTGGGCTTGCTGCTCGCTCTGGGCATCTCCATACGATTGGCCGGTAGCCGAAGTGGTCCTAGCCGCCGTGCATCATCAAGGCGACTACTTCGATCGCTACCTGAGCAAAAGCGCTTTTCCCATCTCTCCACGATTTATTCGCCAAAGAGCTACCGACGCAAAAGAGCTCCGGACAAATAAGGCGGTCAATTGATGGTGGATCGAACCTGTGAATTTCGAGTAGCAAGGGCCTGCAGGTAAGCCGGCTGTGTGGTACCCGAACTTTCCCTATCGGCCACCCGAGCATTGACCGAGGAAGAAGCCATCGGCACAACCTGACCACCCGCTGCGGCCGCAGTATTGGCGGATGGATCACCAGCTGGCACTCGAGAAGGTTGCGCGGCCTCGGGCTTGCGGTAATGGTCAAACGTGGGATTCCTCATCCAGTCTGCGCATTCTTCGGGCGATAAGCCCGCATCGGTAGCCTGCTGGGTCAAGCATTTGCATGCCCCTTTGAAGCACACCGCTCCCGCGACCTGGGGCATGTTGACCACAACGCGCAGCGAGTCATAAGCCGGCGCGGTCTCAGGCCTGCTGGAAATGCGCGGTATGAAGGCAATGCGATCATCGATGAAGCTAGGTTCAGGAGGCGCAGAAGGCCCAGTAACTTGCTGGACTGGGGAACCCCCTACCCCCGGTTTTTCCGGCTGCTGGGCGGCCAGCTTGCCGCCTGGGTTCATGCGATCAGTGATTGCGTTATAGGCAACCCATGACATGCCACCAACCGTGAGTAGCGCCACGACCATAACGGCAAGCATCCAAGGCACCGAGCGCACGGGCTTGACATGGATCGACGCGCTTTTGTACTGCCCAAAAATGCGCTTCGGCAGACGGTACCGCTTCTTGATTGGAGCGTTTTTCCAGGATGTGCGGCAGTTGTCGGCGCACTCCGGCCACTCATACCACCAGCGACCGAGGATGCCAAGATCGCGCAAATGCACGTGACGACCGACGAGCGCCCGCACATTTGAATCAACCAGGTTCGGCCCCTGCGTGATGATGTAGAAATCAAGACCGCGGTGCCGGTGGGTTTCCAACATGGCCACATGATCCGGCACCTTCTGGCCAGGTCCGCGCGGACGCCATACGCGCTGCACCTCGTCGATGATGATGACGGATCCATCCGGCACCACTTCGGGCCATTTCTCGGGCTCGGCCAGAGGCTCATGCTGGATCTGCAGGTCAGGGATGCCGTTGACATACAGTTGCCGACCATCGCTGGCCAATTCAGAAAGCATGGACACCAGAGCGGCAGACTTTCCGCTTCCAGGCGCGCCGGTGATGAGCGTAAGCATTAGGAAGCCGCTCCCGTGGTTTGAAGCGCAAACCGCTTCATGACCATCCAGGCAAGACCCGACACGATGCCGCCGCTGGTGATGGCCATAGCATCGAAGAATCCAGCCATAGCCAACAGCTGCAGCACTTCCCCGGTGAATCCGGCAAATGCGGTTTTCGCCGCATTTATTGCACCGGAGAGCGCAGTGTCGGCGCCCTCATAAGTGGTGTAGCCAAAACCAAGGGCCACCATGACACGAGAAACAATCGGCCAAGATATTTTGGCAAGCCATTCTGCAATACCTTCCACGATTTAATCCCTCCTCGACAAACCAAAGAAAGCCAGGGCAGCTGACAGGTAAGCAAACCCGATAAGCAGCGGACGAATCTGAGTTGCAAAATCACAAAGCAAATCCCAGCGAAAAGCCATGGATTTACCCATAACCATGAACTGTTTTGGAGCCGGACATACACCGTTATCCGGCCCAAACCCTTGTTCTTTATTTATTTGCAGAGGCACGGTGTTTTTAGCCAATGCTACTGGACTTACATCTCCGAGCTTTTGACAAGCCACAATATCTGGATATTTTTCGCACAAATCCGGCTCATTCTCTGGAGCAGGCTGGTCGCCGGTATTTTCCACGGGATCAGTTTGCGGATTCGGATTAGGCACATTTGTAGACTGAGGCCGATTTACCGGCTGGATATCAACCTGCCAGGGGCTGCCGGGTACCGGTGCAGGCGTAACGCGTACACCTGGCTGAAAAAACGGCTGATTACTAGGGCTAGGAGCAGCATTAGGATCATAATTCGGATTAGCAACTGGGTTTCCAGTAGGCACAAACAATGGCTGAGGAAAAGGATTGACTCCGGTATTAGGATTTATTACGGGGAGCTGTACCGGCAGCGGAACACTAGGCATCTCCCTTGGCACGGAATTAGGCATAGGCCAGCCCGGTGTATTTGCGGGATTAAGCAAATCAACCATTTCTTCCTGACTCAATTTCCTAGGCTGAGGCGTTTGTGTGCATCCCGCAGGTGTCGCATACCATCCAGCAGGACAGTTGGGATTTGTTCTGTTTGTCAACGGTGCACCCACTGTGCCCTCTGTACCATCTGGTCGCGTGTAAGTCAGCAGACATGGATTCTCATAACCTACTCGAACAGTTACCACGCCGCCTAGCGTAGGATAAGCAATCGGAAAATACGCCTCACAGGCTCCCTGCCGAGTAGGCGCCCACGGATATCCAGGAACGCTATATTCCTGTCCGTCAGATTGCTGATCAGAATTCCCACCAACAGCATTTTGAACCCAAGCCTGTAAGTTATCGTCCCAAACGATTTTTGCGACACCAAGCCAAGAGGCAATTCCAACAGCGGTACGCAATTGAGGACTCAAGAAAAGCGCCGCTGCTGCAACACGGGGTGCATTCGCGGCAAATCGCATGGAAGCTGGAACAGATACAGATCGACCAGCCACATTTAATGAAGCATTGGTTCTAACGGTACCGTTAGACAAGGTCGCGGAATTTGCAGCAGAGCCCATCGAAAATTGACCGCCAGGACCAGTAGAAGCGGATGATCCACCAGACCAGCCAGGTGGAGCAGACAGCTGGGCATAACCTGCATATGCCGATCCAGAGGCCAAGAGGCAAACTACTACCAGCCCTTGCAGATAATGCATGTGACCCCCACGACAGCCACCAACATGGCCCAAAATTCAGGAGTTGCCATAGTTTTCCCCTGTTTCGCCACGGAGAACCCGCGCGATGAAAAGCAAAGCGTAAGCACCAATCCACGCGGCTGCGATCATCCAGCCTATGGTTAAACCATCCTCAGCCTGAAGCAAATTACAGGGCTGCGCGTTATAGGGAATGGGAGCCATTAAAGGCACACCGGCGCCAATTGGCTCAAGGCGATAGTGGATCGTGTCTTCTTCGACCAACACCACATTGACCACGTAGGTTTGCTGACCACGTGAGATGACAGCGCCTGCCTGGGACGATGCCGAGGCGTGCGCCGCTTGCTGGGCGGTGCTGTAGCACGCGTTTCCAACTTGATACGCCATCACAGCGCCTTTTTGCGAAGGAAGTGATGGGCAAAAAGCGCGATGCGCGCTGACAGCACCAACCCCGAAACGAGCGCGACATTCACGCCCATTTCCGCCAGGATTGGAGCTATCAGGGGCATGGCCTTACAGACCCTTGCGGATGAACTTGAAGGCGTAGACGGCCACCACAGCGGCCAGGACGATGCCAGCGACCGTCAGCGCATCGGTGCTCAGGTCCGAGAGAGCAGCGTTGACGTTCTCGGGGATCGCGGCTTGCGCGGCACCAGTCGTGGCCAGGACGAAAGCGGGAACGGCGGCCAGACGGATTTTGAGAGCTTTGGACATGGAATTTCCTTTGAAAAATGCGGCGCGGAATTGCACCCGGAAGCCCTCAGCAAGGGCTACGAGCTGCACTCAGGGCACGTAATCGGCGGCGGTGCCGAGGCGGTCAAGGTCGATGAGCTGCGGCATGTCCTCGGGCTCGCACCAGTCCTGCACGAGCTGATGCGCTGACTCGACGTCGAACACCACACCGCCCCCGGCTTCTTTCAAGCTGGCGACCCATCCAGGCTGGCCGTCATCGAGCGACGGAGCGAGGAAACAGCCGGTGCTTTGGGACTGGATAAGCAGCCGCATTTATGCCGCCTTGGGTGCCCGCGCCTTCGGTGCGATTTCAATCAGGCTGAGCTTGGTGCCGTCTTCGCGGGTGGCTTCCATTTCGAAGACTGCATTGGCGATGATCGGAAACTGGCCATCCAGCTTGGCCCACTTGTCGAACTCCTTTGCATCACCGATCTTGAAGGGACGCGTGACACGGCCCATCGAGCGGCCTGCGCCGTTTTCTTTCAGATCCACTTCGCAGTGAAATGTCGTGCTGCTGAAGGCCTTGCCTTCAAAGGTGCCCAACGATTCTTTGATGCCGTGAACGACGACTTCCATAGGGATGCGCATGATTTTTCCTTTGGCCTTGGTTGCGGTCTATGCGAAGGCTGGGCCAGTGCCTGCGACCGTTGAAATGCGGTTGAATGCCGGCATGAACGCGCGGCGAATTTCAGGTAGGGAGAACTTCTGCAGACGGCCTGGGAGCTTCTGGTCTTTGATCATCGCGACCAGCTCTTCAAAGCCCAGGAACTCGATGGCTGCGGCGCACGTGGGCGCGGCCACATCGCGGAGCCAGCGAACATTGCGCACCACCTCTGCCTCGACGGTCTCGAGCGCCAGGCGGCCGGTTGTCTTGACGGGCTCGGGGCAGAACTTCTGTTCTGACAGCATGAGCAGCGAGGCATGCCATTCGCTGGCACCGGCGAAGAAATCAGCAGGACGGCGCAGCATCTCGGTTCGCAACTCGCGGAGCTTGTTTCCATAGCGCAGCTCGGCACGAATCCAGCAAGAACCAGCTTCAGGGCCGAATAGCTGATCGCCTTTTTCGTAGACGTTTGTTTCCTTGCCAGCTTGCTTGCTGCCCACGTAGAACGAACGTGAATTGCCGTTGGCCCAATCGCCAACCATGTTGCATTTGAGGCGCTTGCCGCCGGAGTCACAAAGCCCGTTTTTGTAGTCGGTGACCAGCTGGGAAAGGTAGTCCGGCATGCCCGGAACGCCGTCGAAGAAATCGAGCGCCAGATCACAGCGCGTCAGGTCGCCCTTGCGGCCTTCGATGATGGATGCGAGGCGGTGATTCCAGCCGATATCAGCAAACGTGCACGCAGCGCCGAACAGGTTGCAATGGATTCCGCGAGCCTGAGCCTGCTGCTGGGGGCTATCACTGCTGGAGAGGTAGCCCACCCAGCCGCATTCGATACCGTTGCGCTCAATGCTCCAGCGGAAGCGATAGAAGTCGTGGCCCTTGCGCACCTCAGCGGCCACGGTGTAATCGGGGCCGAGAGCTTCAGCCACTTCGACGGCCAAATCCTTGGCCTGGACAGAAGTAGCGAAATCAGCATCTGGCAGAGCTGCCAGCGCACGACGAAGGTCATCGACCTTGGTGAAGCTCTTTTCCCAGATATTGGCCGTGGACGGCTCGCCGCCCTGGACCTTAGGAAAGAGATCATCGACAGAAGGAACAGGCGCATTGCGCAGAAGGCAGGTGAAGCGCACCCAGTCAACGTGCACAACCGACTTGGAAGCGGTGCGCTCAGCGAGCAATCGGACCTTGACTTCGGAGCCGTCAAGAACCAGCGAGGACTTAGCGGGCCGGGTCATTTGATCAACCTCCTGTTATCCCCGTGATTACCATCGGGGAGGGCTTGGAGACCGGCGCCCGGCGCCGCGTCGGCAGCGCTTCGCCTGCCCGCCGCCGCGTCACCGCGCGCCAGTACTTCGATACCAGCCAAGAAATAGGAAATCGCGCGCCACTGGGAGGCATTGCGCTCGACAGGAGCGGGGTCGCGGTGCTTGATGTTGCGGCTCATTCGAACCTCGCAAACTCGATGATCAAGATGGCAAAAACCACCAGGTGAGCGAGCAAAAACGTCACGAAAAGGCCGGAGAGCAAGCCGTCGCCTATTCGCTGAAGCCAGGAGGTGCAATGGCGGCTCATTTGCGGAACCGTTCTTGAAGCACCACACCGACCCAAAAACCGGCAAACACCAGACCAAAGAGGGCCAAGATTTCTTCAGTTGACTTTGCCGAGCGAACGCCCAAGCCGAACAAGACAGATAGAGCTATTGCAAGAAAGAGGATCATCACAGCACCCCCTGCCAGCGGCGAGTAATGACGTCCATGGCATAGACGAAAGCCGCCAGCGAAAAGCACACGCCAAGGAGGACGCCATACCCAACGTCCAGCAGTGCTTGGGCGATGGTAAGAGTCCGCTTTTTCTTTGCACGTGCGCAGTGCAAGCAGGTGTCCACCCTCTGCCCAGCCTCAGCAGGAGCCGCCAAGCGCGAGCTGGGGCCTACGTGGGCAGGGGGTGAACAATCGAAGGTGTCTGACATGGCGGCTCCTGTAAACTTGTCAAATTGACTATGTAGTCATTTGTACAAGTGCGAACGGAGTGTAGTCAAATGTATATCGACGAACAATTAAATAATCTTATCGACGAAGCAATATTGATTGCTGGCAGCCAACGCAAGCTGGCCGGCCTGCTCGACATGGAGCAAGCCAATTTGGCAAAGATCAAGAAGGGGGAGCGCCCAGCCAACTGGCGTGTCAGAGGCAAGTTGCGTGCAATTCTGGGTGAAGACCCGGCGCAAGCATTCATGGCCGCAATGGCGGAAGACCTGGAAGCGTCAGAGAACACGGACGAAAAAAAAGCCGCCGATGGCTTCAAGGCCATGCTGGCAGCTTTTGCAGGCGGGCAAGAAAAAAGCCCCACCGAACAAGTCGATGGGGCTCAGTCCTGGCGGAAACGGAGGGATTCGAACCCTCGATGAGGCTCTACACCCCATACTCCCTTAGCAGGGGAGCACCTTCGGCCACTCGGTCACGTTTCCAATACAGCGATTGTAACCCGAGTTTTTGGGGCCTCGGGCAAAAAAGCGAATTTACTCCGATTTGTCCAGGCCGAAGGCGGTGTGCAGCGCGCGCACGGCCAGCTCCAGGTATTTCTCGTCGATGACGACCGAGGTCTTGATCTCGGAGGTCGAGATCATCTGGATGTTGATGCCCTCTTCGCTCAGCGTGCGGAACATGGTGCTGGCCACGCCGGCGTGGCTGCGCATGCCGATGCCGACGATGCTGACCTTGCAGATGCTCGGGTCGCCCACGGCTTCCTTGGCGCCGAGTTCGGGCACGACCTTGGACTGCAGCAGGTCCATGGCGCGCTGGTAGTCGCCCTGGCTCACGGTGAAGCTGAAGTCGGCCAGGCCGTCCTTGCTGATGTTCTGCAGGATCACATCGACTTCGATATTGGCTTCGGCCACGGGGCCCAGGATGCGGTAGGCGATGCCCGGGGTGTCGGGCACGCCGAGCACCGAGATCTTGGCTTCGCCGCGGTTGAAAGCGATGCCGGATACGACAGCCTTTTCCATTTTTTCGTCTTCCTCAAAAGTAATCAGCGTGCCCGACTGGGCTTCTTCGGCAAGGTCCATGTCCCAGGGCGTGAAGCTCGACAGGACGCGCATCGGCACGCGGTACTTGCCCGCGAACTCGACCGAACGGATTTGCAGCACCTTGCTGCCCAGGCTGGCCATCTCCAGCATCTCTTCGAAGCTGACGGTGGACAGGCGGCGCGCGGCGGGCACCACGCGCGGGTCGGTGGTGTAGACGCCGTCGACATCGGTGTAGATCAGGCATTCGGCGGCCTTGAGCGCGGCGGCCATGGCCACGGCCGAGGTGTCGGAGCCGCCGCGGCCGAGCGTCGTGATGTTGCCGTTCGGGTCGATGCCCTGGAAACCGGTGACGATGACCACGCGGCCGGCCTCGAGGTCGGCGCGCACGCGCTGGTCGTCGATGGACTCGATGCGCGCCTTGGTGAAGCTGCTGTCGGTGCGCACGGGCACCTGCCAGCCGGCATAGCTCACGGAAGTCATGCCCTCGGCCTGCAGCGCGATGGCCAGCAGCGCCGACGAGGCCTGCTCGCCGGTGGCGGCCAGCATGTCGAGTTCGCGGTAGTAGGCGTTTTGCGGCTGCGTGGGCGCGAGCTCGCTGGCCAGGCCCAGCAGACGATTGGTCTCGCCACTCATGGCGCTGGGCACCACCACCATCTGGTGGCCGGCCCGAGCCCACTTGGCCACGCGCTTGGCAACATTGCGGATGCGCTCCGGGGAGCCCATCGACGTGCCGCCGTATTTATGAACGATCAGTGCCATTGGATATCAGGGTGACGAAACTTCGGACCTGGCGCGAGGAAAAAAGACGTTTTGGTGCGCCAGCGGTTTTCGTGCAAAAGTAGACCAAAACTCAGGGATTGTACCAACCGAGCAGCGCCCCGCTCCTCACCACAAACCCTCGGCCCAATTTGAGGCGGATCTGGTGCCCGCGCGTGGTGCAGGCGGCAAGCTGGCGCAGCAGCTCTTCAAGTTGCGCCGCGGCCGGCGTGGTGCCGTGCGCGATGCGCAGCCAGTGGCGCAGCACATTGGCCTGGCGCGCTCTGCTGAGCGCCTGCAGCGCGGCGATGCGCGGCGGATCGCCGATGGCGGCGAGATCGGTTTCGGCGACTTCCTGCAGCAGCTCGGCCGCCTGGGCGCAATGCCGGCTGCTGCGCGCGAAGGTGGCGCGGAACTGAGGGAATGCCGCCTGCAACTGCGGTAGCAATTGCGCGCGGATGCGGTTGCGCGTGAAGCGCTGGTCGGCATTGCTGGGGTCCTCGACCCACTGCTGTCCTCGGGCCATGAGCCAGTCGCGCAGGGCTGCGCCCTCGACCTGCAGCAGCGGGCGCTGCCAGTGCAGGCCGAGGCGCCGCCATTGCGCGGGCATGGCGGCCAGGCCGGCAACGCCCGCGCCGCGCGACAGCGCCAGCAGCAGAGTCTCCACCTGGTCATCGGCATGCTGGGCCAGCGCGATCGCGGCCATCGGGCGGCCGGGCCATGCCTGCAGCGCGGCCTCGGCCAGCGCCGCATAGCGGCTCTGGCGCGCAGCATCTTCGGGGCTTTGGCCGGGCGCATGGCGTGCGTCAACACGGCAGACGGCCAGCGGCACTTCCAGCCGTGCGCACAGCGCCTCGCAATGGCGCTGGAAATCATCGGCCGCCGCCTGCAGGCCGTGGTGCACGTGGATGGCATGCACCTGGCCGGGCCAGCGCTCGGCGCAGGCCAGCAGCAGCGCGGTGGAGTCGGCGCCGCCGCTCAGGGCCACGGCCAGCGGCAGGGGCGGCGCGAAGGCGGCCATTGCGGACTCGAACGACTGGCTCATGTTGTCTTCCTTGGGGCGCCAACGGCAACGGCTCCCGAAGGAGCCGTATCAGTGTTGGATTTCTCGCGCGCAAGACCGTCCATCCTTCGACAGGCTCAGGACGAACGGACTTCGCGTGTGCTCAGCGGTTATCGGCCTTGGTATCCGAGTACCGGCCGTAGCTCTGCAGCCGATCGTAGCGGCGGTCCTGCAGCTCGCGCGGGCTCAGGTCGGCGAGCTGGCGGTAGGCGTCGCCCAGCGCGCGCTTGAGGAAGGTGGCCATCTGCTTGGGGTCGCGGTGCGCGCCGCCCACGGGTTCGCTGACGATCTTGTCGACCAGGCCCAGGGCCTTCAGGCGCAGCGCCGTGATGCCCATGGCGGCGGCGGCCTCGGGGGCCTTCTCGCCGGTCTTCCACAGGATCGAGGCGCAGCCTTCGGGGCTGATCACGGAGTAGACCGAGTATTGCAGCATCAGCACCTGGTCGGCCACGCTGATGGCCAAGGCGCCGCCCGAGCCGCCCTCGCCGATGACGGTGGAGATGATCGGGGTCTGCAGCTGCGCCATCTCGAAGATGTTGCGGCCGATGGCTTCGGACTGGCTGCGCTCCTCGGCGTCGATGCCGGGAAAGGCGCCGGGCGTGTCGACGAAGGTGAACACCGGCAGCTTGAACTTCTCGGCGGTCTTCATCAGGCGCAGCGCCTTGCGGTAGCCCTCGGGGCGCGTCATGCCGAAGTTGCGCAGCGTGCGCTCCTTGGTGTCCCGGCCCTTCTGGTGGCCGATGACCATGCAGGGGTGGCCGTTGAAGCGCGCCAGGCCGCCGACGATCGACTGGTCGTCGGCGAAGTGGCGGTCGCCGTGCATCTCGACGAAATCGGTGAAGATCTCGCGCACGTAGTCGAGCGTGTAGGGACGCTCGATGTGGCGCGCGATCTTGGTGATCTGCCACGGGGTCAGATCGCTGTAGATGTCGCGCGTGAGCTGCAGGCTCTTCTTGCTCAGCTGGTCGATCTCCTCCGAGATGTCGACCGCGCTTTCCGTCTGCACATAACGCAGTTCCTCGATCTTGGATTCGAGCTCGGCTATGGGATGCTCGAAGTCCAGAAAATTCTTTTTCGCCATTTTTTCTCCTTGTCCCGGCCTCGGGGCTCAGGGCATTGCTGTATCAATAAGCCACGGGCTGCGGGTCGAGCGATCGCCAAATATACCAAGTCGCGACACTGCACCATGGCTTCCAGGCCTCCGCCACCTCGCGCGCATCGCTGCGGCTGACGGGGTCGCCCGAGAAATAGTTCCTGCTGATCCCGCTGATCAGCCCCGCGTCGTCGAGGGGCAGGACATTGGGCCGCATGAGGTGGAAGATCAGGAACATCTCGGCCGTCCAGCGGCCTACGCCGCGGATGGCCATCAGTTCGGCAATGATGGCTTCGTCCTCCATCTTCGCCCACTGGTCGGTGTGCAGCCGGCCTTCGGTGAAGTGCACGGCCAGATCGACCAGGTAATCGACCTTGCGCGCCGACAGGCCGGCGGCGCGCATGTCGTCCACCTTCAGGCGCAGCAGCTGCTCGGGCGCCATGCTCGGGGGCAGCTGCGCCAGGCGGTTCCACAGCGTCTGCGCGGCCTTGGTCGAGATCTGCTGGCCGACGATGGAGCGCGCCAGCGTCACGAACGCATCGCCGCGCGTTTGCAGCGCCTGGCCCGCGAATTGCGGGATCAGGCGCTTCATCACCCGGTCCTTCTTGATCAGGTGCTTGCAGGCTTCCGCCCAGTAGGCTGGTGCAGACAGCGGCGTGACGATCACGTTCGCTATCTCTTTAGGAGCATTCACCGCTGGTACCGCCTGCATCGAACAATTGAAATGGAACCCATGGATTGCACGCGCTCAGGGCGCTGCCTCCCAGGTGGTGCCGGCGGCGGAATCCTTGAGCACGATGCCCTGGGCAAGCAGTGCCTGGCGGATGCGGTCCGCCTCGGCCCAGTCCTTGGCGGCCTTGGCGGCGGCGCGCGCGTCGATCTGCGCCTGCACGGCCGCGGCGTCCACGCCCGCGGACACACCCGCCTGCAGGAAGGCCTGCGGATCGTCCTGCAGCAGGCCCAGGCAGGCGCCCAGCGCCTTGAGCAGGCCCGCGCTCTCGGCGCTGCGGCTGCGGTTGACCTCGGCGGCCAGCTCGAACAGCACGGCCACGGCTTCGGGCGTGCCGAAATCCTCGTCCATTGCCGCCTTGAAGCGCGCCGCCTGGGGCTGCGCCCAGTCGATGGCCACCTCGGCCGCGGGCACCAGGCTCAGCGCGGTATAGAGGCGCTTGAGCGCCGAGCGCGCATCGGCCAGGTGCACGTCGCTGTAGTTCAGCGGGCTGCGGTAGTGGCTGCGCACGACGAAGAAGCGCACCGTCTCGGCGTCGAACTCCTTGAGCACATCGCGGATGGTGAAGAAATTGCCCAGCGACTTGGACATCTTCTCGTTGTCCACGTTGATGAAGCCGTTGTGCATCCAGGTGCGGGCGAGCGCCTTGCCGGTCGCGCCTTCGCTCTGCGCGATCTCGTTCTCATGGTGCGGGAACTGCAGGTCCGCGCCGCCGCCGTGGATGTCGAAGCTCTCGCCCAGCAGCTCGCAGCCCATGGCCGAGCATTCGATGTGCCAGCCGGGGCGGCCCGCGCCCCAGGGGCTTTGCCACTTCACTTCCTCGGGCTCGCTGGGCTTGGCGCTCTTCCAGAGCACGAAGTCGAGCGGATCGGACTTGCCGTCATCGACCGCCACGCGCTCGCCGGCCTGCAACTCGTCGAGCGACTTGCCCGACAGCCGGCCGTAGCCGGGGAATTTGCGCACTGCGAAGTTCACGTCGCCGTTGCCCGCCTGGTAGGCCAGGCCGCGCTGCTGCAGCCGGCCGATCATGGACAGCATCTGCGGCACGTAGTCGGTGGCGCGCGGCTCGGAGTCGGGACGCTCGATGCCCAGCGCATCCGCGTCCTGGTGCAGCGCGTCGATCATGCGGTCGGTGAGCTGGCGGATGGTCTCGCCGTTCTCCACGGCGCGGCGGATGATCTTGTCGTCGATATCGGTGATGTTGCGCACGTAGGTCACGCGCAGGCCGCTGGCACGCAGCCAGCGCTGCACTACGTCGAACGCGACCATCGAGCGCGCATGGCCCAGATGGCACAGGTCGTAGACCGTCATGCCGCAGACGTACATGCGGACGTGGCCTGGCTCTATGGGCGAAAACGCTTCCAGTGCACGCGACAGCGTGTTGTAGATACGCAAACTCATGGAATGTCTGTTACGAGGGAGAGAGGGAGCGGACTGCCGGCGATGGCAGCCCCTGCGCGGCCGCGCAACGACGCCCGGCGCGGCGAACCCGGCAGGGGGCGCCAGGGTCCATCCGGGCTGACACCCCTCAGCTACAATGGCCCGAAGTATAAGCCCGCGCCGCAGGCCCGTTCCTGCCCGCACCGAAAGCACCTACATGCCCGCTCGCCTCGCCCTTCCCCGCGCCCTGCGCCTGTTGACCCTGGCCGCCGCGCTGGCTGCGGGCGCCGCCCATGCCGACGACTACGCCGAGGTCAACCAGCTGCTGCGCGCGGGCAACACATCCGAGGCCATCGCGCGCGCCGACAGCTACCTCGCGGGCAACGCGCGCGATCCGCAGATGCGTTTCCTGCGTGCCGTGGCCCTCACGGATGCGGGCCGCAAGGCCGATGCCATCGAGAGCTTCACGCTGCTGATCGAGGAATATCCCGAGCTGGCCGAGCCCTACAACAACCTCGCCGCGATCCATGCCGCCGATGGCGATCTGGACCGGGCCCGGGGCCTGCTCGAGCAGGCCGTGCGCAACAACCCCAGCTACGCGGTGGCGCATGCCAACCTTGGCGACATCTACGCGCGCCTGGCCTACCAGGCCTGGCAGCGCTCGCAGCAGCTCGACCCGCGCGCCGGGGCGCAGCTGGCCCCGAAGCTCACGCAGCTGCGCAGCCTGCTGCAGCCCGCAGCGCCCGCGGCAAACCCATAAATCCCGGTTCGGCACGGCGCCACGCCGGTGCCTTTGCCGCGCCCGCCGTGGCCCTGCGGGAACTGTTGCCGCCGCAAACCATTTCCATGTCCATTCCTCCTTGGAGCCTTGCATGATTTCACGCAGAAAAACCACTCTCGCTCTGACCGGCCTGGCCCTGAGCGCCGGCCTGCTGGCCGCCGGCGGCGCCGCGGCGCAGGCTGCGCCCCAGGTCGAGCTCAAGACCTCGCAGGGCGCGATCGTGCTGCAGCTCGACCCCGCCAAGGCGCCCAAGACCGTCGCCAATTTCCTGCAGTACGTGAACAGCAAGCACTATGACGGCACGGTGTTCCACCGCGTGATCGACGGCTTCATGATCCAGGGCGGCGGCTTCACCGCCGACCTGCAGCAAAAGCCGACGCAGCCGCCGATTCCGCTGGAAGCCAGCAACGGCCTGAAGAACGACCGGTACACCGTGGCCATGGCGCGCACCGGCAACCCGAACTCGGCCACGGCGCAGTTCTTCATCAACGTCGCCGACAACGCCATGCTCAACGCGCCGCAGCCCGACGGGCATGGCTACGCAGTGTTCGGCAAGGTCGTCAAGGGCACCGAGGTGGTGGACAAAATCCGCGCCGTCGCCACGGGCAACCGCGGCATGCACCAGAATGTGCCCATGTCGCCGGTGACGATCCTTTCGGCACGCGTGCTGCCCTGAAACTCCCGCGGGCCCCATGCCCGCCCTTTTCTCCACCCTTTTCAAGGAATTCCACATGAGCAATCCCCAAGTCGAACTGCACATCGCCGGCCAGGGCGTCATCACCATCGAACTCGATGCCGAGAACGCGCCCAAGTCGACGCAAAACTTCCTCGCCTACGTGAAGAAGGGCCACTACGACAACACGATCTTCCACCGCGTGATCCCCGGCTTCATGATCCAGGGCGGCGGCTTCGAGCCCGGCATGAAGCAAAAGGACACCGATGCGCCGATCGAGAACGAAGCCAAGAACGGCCTGAAGAACACCAAGTACACCCTGGCCATGGCGCGCACCAGCGACCCGCACTCGGCCTCGGCGCAGTTCTTCATCAACGTCGCCGACAACGGCTTCCTGAACCACACTTCGCCCACGGCCCAGGGCTGGGGCTATGCCGTGTTCGGCAAGGTCGTCAAGGGCACCGAGATCGTCGATGCGATCAAGGGCGTGAAGACCGGCCGCAAGGGCTTCCATGACGACGTGCCCCAGACCGACGTCGTGATCGAAAAGGCCGTGGCCCTGTAAATGGCACGCCGACCGCCTGTGCCTTGCGCCCGCCAGCGCTGCTGGCCATCCAACGCGCTGCACGGGCGGTTTTTGGGGCTGCATGGGGAGGCCGCCGATGGCGCCTGCTGACACCCCCGCCCTGCCCCCGCCTCCCGCAGCGCATGTGCTCGCGGTTCCAACCGGGTGGCAGTGCCTGGAATTCATCTCCGACCTGCATCTGCAGGCGAGCGCGCCGCGCACCGCCGCGGCCTGGCTCGACTACCTCACGCACACCAGCGCCGACGCGGTGTTCATGCTGGGCGACCTGTTCGAGGTCTGGATCGGCGACGATGTGCTGGACGATCCCCACAGCTTCGAGTCGCACTGCTGTGCCCGCCTGCGCGAGATCTCCCGCCGGCGCGCGCTGTTCTTCATGCAGGGCAACCGCGACTTCCTCACGGGTGCGAAGTTTGCCGAGCGCAGCGGCTGTACCTGGCTGCCAGACCCGACGCAATTTGATTTCGATGGCCGGCGCTATCTGCTGAGCCATGGCGATGCGCTATGCATCGACGACACGGACTACCAGCGCTTTCGCGCGCAGGCGCGCAGCGCCGCCTGGCAGCAGGCCTTCCTGCAGCAGCCGCTCGAGACGCGGCGCGCCCAGGCGCGCGCCATGCGCGAGCAAAGCAGCGCGCAGCAGCGTGCGGCGCTGAAATATGCGGAGCTGGACCAGGAGGCCAGCCGGCAATGGCTGCAGGCCGCCGGCGCCACAACGCTGATCCACGGCCATACCCACCGTCCCGCCGACCATGCGCTGGCGCCGGGCCTGCAGCGCATCGTGCTCAGCGACTGGGACCTGGAAGCCACGCCGCCGCGCGCCGAAGTACTGCGCCTCACGCGTGGCCGGGGCCTGCAGCGCCGGCCCTGGCCTGAATCCGGCGCCGCCGCATGAGCCTGCGCAATCTGTGGAACCGGCTTCAAGGCCGCCTGGCGCCGGTGCCGGAGATCGACGCCGCACTGTGGCTCGAGGCCATACGGCCCTACCCCTTTCTTGCCGCGCTGACCCTTGACGAGCAGGCCAAGCTGCGCGCATTGGTGGCGCTGTTCCTGCAGCGCAAGCAGTTCCATGGCGCGCACGGCCTTGAGGTGACCGACCTGATGGCGCTGCAGATCGCGGCGCAGGCCTGCCTGCCGCTGCTGCACTGGGGCGCGCCGCGCGAGGCGCTGGCCTGGTATGGCGATTTCGTCGGCATCGTGGTGCACCCGGGCGAGGCCGTGGCGCGGCGCGAGTCCGTGGACGAAGCCGGCGTGGTACACCACTACGACGAAGTGCTGCTGGGCGAGGCCATGGAAGGCGGGCCGGTCATGCTCAGTTGGGAGGCCGTGGACGACACGCGCCACAGCACGGCGGCCGGCACCAGCGTGGTGATCCACGAATTCGCGCACAAGATCGATATGCGCGACGGCGCAGTCGACGGCTGCCCGCCGCTGCCGCCGGGTTTCATGGGCAGCGCCAGCGCACGCGCGGCGCGCGCGCTGTGGCATGCGGCCTGGCAGCCCGCCTATGAGCGGTTCCGCGAACAGGTCATCATTGCCGAGCGCTTCAGTGGCGCCTGGCCCTGGCTCGACAGCTATGGCGCGACCGCGCCGCCCGAGTTCTTTGCCGTGGCCTGCGAGGCGTATTTCGTCAACCGCGAGCGCTTCGCGCAGGAATTTCCCACGCTGGCGCCGCAGCTGGCGGCGTTCTTCCAATCACGGCCCTGAACCGGGTCAGCGCAGGCCTTCGAGCCACTGCATGCTGGCGCGCAGTTCGTCGGGGCGGATCTCATGCGCGCTTTCGAACTCGCGGTAGCTGAGCGCCAGCGGCAGCGCCTGAACATGGCTGCGCATGCTGTGCGCGCTGGTCAGCGGGATCACGTTGTCATGGGTGCCGTGGCTGATCCACAGCGACTTGCCCTCGAACTGCGCATCCTGCGCCTGCAGCGAGCGCACCTCGGGCAGCAGCCGGCTGTGCCAGACCATGGCGGCGCGCAGCGACTGCGGCTGGGTCAACAGCTGCGACAGGGCCATGATGCCGCCCTGGCTGAAACCTCCGACCACCGTGCGCTCGGGCGCGATGTCCAACTGCTGCTGCACTTGCGCCAGCGTGCGCCCGAGCAAGGCGCGGGCATCGCGTTCCTGCTCCACATCGATATGGCGCGTGCCGTTGCGGTCCACGGTGAACTGGAACCAGGCATTGGCCTGGGGGCCCATCGGATAGGGCGCGCGCAGGCTCAGCACATGGAAATGTGCAGGCACATAGGGCGCCAGGCCGAACAGGTCCTGCGCGTTGCTGCCGACGCCATGCATCAGTACCAGCAGCCAGGGGCCGTCGCCCGCCTCCAGCGGTTCGCGCTGCAGGAATTCCAGGGGCAGATCGGTCAAACGGGTCATGGTGTTCCTATTGTTGTTGGCATTCATCGTCTACAGGCTCAGTACCCCGGCGGCTTGCCGCGCAGCGCCTTGGTGGCCGAGCGCAGGCTCTTGCCCTCCAGGCGGCGCAGCTTCGAGGCCCGCGTGGGCTTGGTGGGCCGGCGCGGGGTTGGCGGCCGCGCCACCGAATCGACCAGCGCCTGCAGCCGGGCCAGCGCATCGGCGCGGTTCATGTCCTGGCTGCGGAACTGCTGCGCCTTGATGACGATCACGCCGTCGGCGGTGAGGCGCTGGTCGCCGAGCGCCAGCAGCCGCTCCTTCACGGCATCGGGCAGCGAGGACGCACGCACGTCGAAGCGCAGGTGCACCGCGGAGGACACCTTGTTGACATTCTGGCCGCCGGCCCCCTGGGCCCGGATGGCGCTGATCTGCACTTCGTCGAGGCTTACGGTGAGGGACATACGGCCATTGTCACCGCTGCGGCCCATCCACGGCAGCAGTGGCGCGTTTTCCCCTGGTACAGGCCGGTGCAAGGCCGCGCGGTCTCAATCCCCGCTGTCCCAGTGCAACACCTGCAGCGCGGCGGCGACATGCACCAGGTTGTGGGAAAGCGGGCGCGGCAGCAGCTCCTGCGCCTGGGCCAGCCGGCGCAGCAGCGTGTTGCGGTGCACGTGCAGCTGCCGAGCGGCCTGCGTGGCGTTCGAGCCGGCGCGCAGGAACATCCACAGCGCGCGCGCCAGGCCGGGATCGGCAGTGGCCAGCCGCCCCAGCGCATGTTCCACGAATTGTGCGCAGGCCTCGGCATCCCGGGTTACCAGCGCCACCAGCCGCACCTGGTCGAAGCTGATCACGCGCGCGCTGGAATGCACGCGGCCCAGCACCCGCTGCGCCGCGAGCGCCTCCTGGTGCGTGCGGCGAAAGCCGTCAATGCCGGCAGCGGCGCTGCCCAGCGCGATACGTACGCCGGGCAGGCCCTGCAGCGCCTGGCGCAGCTGCGCGAGGTCCACGGTCCGGCTGCCAGACGCCCAGGCCCAGAGCGTGCCGGCGCTGGCAGCCACCGGCAGCAGCTGCGGCGCCCGTGCGCAACGCGCCAGCGCCTGGGCCGCGCGCTCGAGCGCATCGGCGCCGGGGCCGCCCTGCTCGCTCCAGATCAGCGCGCCTTGGTGGCGCTGCTCCAGCGCATAGTTCAGCGCCTGGGATGCCATGGGCGTGGCAGGCTCCACGCCCTCCAGGACGCGCTCGACCAGCGCCCGGCGGTCCACCGGGGTGCCGCGCGCCCAGCCTTCCTGCTCGGCCTTGATGAATGCCGCGATGCCGTCCAGGTTGGCGTCCATGAAGGCCCGGATCGAGCGCGAGGACAGGTCCAGCAGCTCGCGCAGCTCGGCCGGCTCCGCGGTCAGCCCGAAGGCGATGTCCATCCAGCGCTGCCAGGCGGCGTTCTCCCCGGCGCGCGAAGCCTTGAACAGCGTGTCCACGGCGCCGCGGCGCACGCGCTCGCGCGCGTTGTCCAGCATATCGGGGGTCAGGTGCGGCGGCACCGGCGCGCCGGGGTCGGCGACATTGGCCGCCGCCCAGTGGACCAGGCTGGCGAGCGTGGCGCGGCGCGACGCCGCCCGCAGCACCGGGTCCTCGGCAAAGGACTGTCCGGCATCGGCCGCCTGGCTGGCCTGGTCGATTTCATCGATCCACTGCGGCGGCGCCTGCAGCGCAATCTCCGCGCCCTGGCGCAATAGCTCGCGCACGCGTGGCGACGGTGCGCCTGCCGCGCCAGGGCGCGCCGTCGCCAGGGGATGGGCGTGGGTGGACAGCATGGAGGGGACAGGTGCAGATCGCACTGCTTTCAATGCATTGCGATGCAGTCTAAACCTTGTCTGCTCCCCTCTTTCCCAACACCATGGGCCCATAGCCCACTGGAGGAGTCGCCATGCCGGAGCCTTGCATCGAGCATCTGGACGTGCTGATCGTCGGCGCGGGCCTGTCGGGCCTGGGGGCTGCGCATTACCTGCAGGCACACCAGCCGGCCAAGTCCTGGGCCATCGTGGAGGCACGCGCCGCAACCGGCGGCACCTGGGACCTGTTCCGCTATCCGGGCGTGCGTTCCGACTCCGACCTCTACACCTTCGGCTACGAGTTCAAGCCCTGGGTCCACGGCCCTTCCATTGCGCGCGCTCCCGACATCCTGGCCTATCTGCGCGAGGCTGCGGCCGAAAGCGGCATCGACCGCAAGGTGCGGCTGCAGCACCGCGTGGTGGGCGCGCAGTGGTCCAGTGCCGATGCGTGGTGGACCGTGGACATCGAGCGCCTGGACAACGGCGAAAACCTGCAGCTGCGCTGCCGCTGGCTGTTCAGCGCCGCCGGCTACTACCGCCATGACCAGGGCTACACCCCCGAACTCGAAGGCATCGAACGCTTCCAGGGGCCCGTGGTGCATCCGCAGCAGTGGCCCGAGCAGCTGGAATGGGAAGGCAAGCGCGTGCTGGTGGTGGGCAGCGGCGCCACCGCCGTCACGCTGGTGCCGGCGCTGGCCGGGCATGCGGCGCATGTGACGATGCTGCAGCGCACGCCCGGCTACGTGGTGAGCCTGCCCTCGGTGGACGCCCTTGCCGGCGTGCTGCACCGGTGGCTGCCGCAGCGCTGGGCCCATGCGCTCATGCGGCGCAAGAACATCGCGCTGGCGCAGAAGATGTGGCAGCTGTGCCGCAGCCGCCCGCAGGCCGCGCGCCGGATGATCCGCGCGCGGATCCAGCGCGCGCTGCCCCCGGGCTATCCCGTGGACGAGCATTTCAATCCGCCCTATGCGCCCTGGGACCAGCGTCTGTGCCTGGTGCCCGATGGCGACCTGTTCCAGGCCATCTCCTGCGGCAAGGCCTCCGTGGTCACCGACCGCATCGCCTGCTTCACCGAGCAGGGGGTGAAGCTGGCATCGGGACGCGAACTGGCCGCGGATATCGTGGTCACGGCCACGGGGCTGAACCTGCAGCTGCTGGGCGGCATGCGCCTGTGCGTCGACGGCCAGCCGGTCGATCTGGCACGCAAGGTGGTGTTCAGGGGCATGCTGCTGGACGGTGTTCCCAACCTGGCCTTCGCCATGGGCTACACCAACGCCTCGTGGACGCTGAAGGTCGGCCTGGTCTGCGAGCACCTGTGCCGGCTGCTGCGGCATATGGACCGCCACGGCCACGCCATCTGCCGCCCTGCCCCGCCGCCGCCGGACATGCCCACGCGCCCGCTGCTGGGCCTGAGCTCCGGCTATGTGCAACGCGCGCTGGCCCATCTGCCGCGCCAGGGGCCGCGTGCGCCCTGGTCCATGCCCATGGACTACCGGCGCGATGCCCGGGCGCTGCGCCGCGGCCCGATCCGCGACCCCTTCCTGCAATTCACCCGCGCGGGCCAGGCGCCCGCCGCGCCACCCAAGGAGCCCGCCATGGCCTCACCCCATATCATCACCCCGCGCGAACAGCTGGATTTCGACCTGCAGGGCGACATCCCGCGCTACTGGCTGGACGGCCATCCGTTCAAGTCGCGCTTCTTCGACGCGATGTCGGTCACCTTTCCCGAGGGCGAGCGCTACTTCATCAGCTGCGTGCGCGACTTCGCCGACGCGGTGACCGATCCGCAGCTGAAGCAGGACATCAAGGATTTCACGCGCCAGGAAGGGCAGCACGGCATGGTCCACCGGCAGTTCAACGAGCGCCTGAGGGCCCAGGGCGTCGATGTGGACCGGCTCGAAGGCTTCACGCGCTGGCTGCTGTTCGGCGTCATGCGCCGCTTCTTTTCCCGGCGCCACACGCTGGCCGACACCGCGGCCTGCGAGCATCTCACCGCCATCATGGCGCGCGCATTCTTCACGCGCCAGGCCATGGCCGCGGCCGATCCGCGGGTGCATGCGATGTACACCTGGCACGCCATGGAGGAAACCGAGCACAAGGCCGTGGCCTTCGACGTGATGCAGCAGGTGGCCAAGGTCGGCTACCTGCGCCGCAGCTACGCGCTGCTGGAAGCCACCTTCAGTTTCAACCTGCAGGTGCTGCTGTTCACCTTCGCCATGCTCAAGACCGATGGCTTCTCGCGCGCGCAGCGCCTGCGCATGCTGCTGCCGAGCCTGTGGTGGGTGTATGGCCGGCGCGGCATCTTCACGCGCCACATGCGCCCGTACCTGCGCTACTTCAAACCCGGTTTCCACCCATGGAACGAAGCGCTGCCGGACAACTACCACCTGTGGCTCGAGACCTTCGAGCGCACGGGTGATCCGCTGCAGGCCGGACAGGCGGTGCATGCGGTCACGCACACCGCATAGCGCCTGGCCGGCATGCGGCCGGTTCAGGGCAGTGGCGCGTCGAGACAGGCCACCAGCATGGCGTCGAAGCGCGCGGGCTGCTCGTACTGCACCCAGTGGCCGGCGTCTTCGATCCAGTGCAGTCCGGCGAAACGCGGTGCCGAACGCGACAGCGCCAGCTCCAGCTCGGCCTGGCGGCCCTGGTAGAGCATGTCATGGCGGCCGTAGATCGCGTGCACCGGGCAGGCCACGCGGCGCAGTGCCTGGGCCAGCGCATCGGTCTGCGACAGGCGCCGGCGCGGCAGGCGGTCGCGCAGGACATTCTGCACATGCAGCGCCAGCGTGTCGTCATCGATGGCCTGCGCGTCGTGCAGCATCAGTGCCTGCAGATTGTGGCGGTGCGCCTGCTCGCGCGCCGCGCCGCTCTCCAGATGGCGCCAGCCCAGCAGCCGCACCGGCCGCTCGTCGCGCATCCACATCGCGGGAGCGCCGACCAGAACCAGCCGGCGCACGCCTTCGGGAAAGCGCGCAGCCAGCAAGCCGGCCGTCATGCCGCCAAAGGAAAAGCCCACCAGATCGAAGGCGCGCTGCCCCAGCAGCCAGCGCAGGCCCTGGTGCAGAGGTTCGGGAATGGTGTCGGCATCCTGCCCGCCGGGCACGGCGTCCGAATCACCGAAGCCCGGCAGATCCGGCGCCCAGACCTGCCGGCCCGTGGCCGCCAGGGCCTCGATGTTGCGCACCCAGTGGGTCCAGCTGCCGCTGCCGCCATGCAGCAGCACCACCGGCGGGAGCTCAGCGCTGCCCGCACCGCTGCCCGCGCCGCTGCCCGCGCCGCCCCATTGATGCCAGACGATATGTCCATCGCCGCAAGGCGTGGTCATGCGCCGCGCGCGCGCCCGCAGCTGCGCTACCGCCTCCGGAATGCGTGTTTCTTCGTCCATCGTGCTCACCACTGCGCCACCGCGTCGATGGCCAGGCCGTAGCCCGCCACGCCAAAGCCGCACATCACGGCGCGCGCCGCTGCGGACAGATAGGAATGGTGGCGGAAGCTCTCGCGTGCATGCACGTTGCTGATGTGCAGCTCGACCAGCGGCACGCCCGTGCCCTTGACGGCATCGAGCAGCGCCACGCTGGTGTGGGTATAGGCCGCGGCATTGAGGATCAAGGCCGCCAGCTCACCGCGGGCATGCAGCCGGCCGGCTTCGTGGATCCAGTCGACCAATGCGCCCTCGTGGTTGCTCTGGTGGAAAACCAGCGCCAGGCCGTGGCGCGCGCAGGCCTGCTCGCACAGCGCCTGCACGTCGGCCAGCGTGGCCGAGCCGTAGATGGCGGGCTCGCGCGAGCCCAGCAGGTTGAGATTCGGGCCGTTCAGGACATAGACAGTTTTCACACAACACTCCGGACGTCAGACGCCGGAGATTATGCGGGCCCTGCGCCCTGCCCGCCTGCGCAATCAGCGGTGGCCGTAACCGCGATGTCCGTGACCATGCCGATGGCCGTGGCGGTGTCCATGGCCGCGGTGCTTGTCGTAGTGCTTGTAGTGGTGCTTGCCGTAATAGCGGTGCGAGGGAACCACTACCACGGGCGCCGCATGGTAGACGGGGCGCGGCGCATAGACCACCGGCGGCGGGGCGTAGTAGACCGGCCCCGAAGCCACGACCACCGGCGCCGTATTGGCCACGCCCAGCGAGACGCCGGGAGAATGCACGCCCACCGACCAGACCACGTCGCGCGCCTGGGCCGCGCCGGCTCCGGCCAGCGCCGCCAGCGCCAGGGCTGCACCTGCCATACGGGCGCGCCACGAATGCGAAAGGCTTGTTGTCGTCATCAGAATCTCCTTGTATCGATCGGCCTGCCGGGTCGGCTTGCCGCAGCGCGGAAGGCACTGCATGAATGCTTAACGCGCGACCATGCAATTAGGATGGCTGATAGGTGTAATTAAATTGTGTCTATTCGCGACCAAGAAGTTTCAGTTGGTAAGAACCCCAAACCGGGCAGACGCCTAAAATGCCCGGATGAGTTCTTCCGACGTCACCAACACCTCCCCAGAGCCGCTCAAGCCGAGCAACTTCCTGCGCCAGATCATCGAGGCCGACCTGGCCAGCGGCGCATATGCCCAGCGCCACTGGGGCGGCAGCCCTGGCGATGCCGCGCACCATGAAGCCGGCGTGCCCGACCCGGCCAGGATCCGCACGCGCTTTCCGCCCGAGCCCAACGGCTACCTGCACATCGGCCATGCCAAGAGCATCTGCCTGAACTTCGGCCTGGCGCGCGACTATGGCGGCGTCTGCCACCTGCGCTTCGACGACACCAATCCCGAGAAGGAAGACCAGGAGTACGTCGACAGCATCATCGATGCCGTGCACTGGCTTGGCTTCGACTGGGCCCAGGCCGGCGAGGCCCCGGGCAGCGCCGCGCCCTACCAGGCGAGCGACTATTTCGACTTCATGTACCGCGCGGCCGAGTACCTGATCGCGCAGGACCTGGCCTATGTCGACGAGCAGTCGGCCGAGGACATGCGCGCCAACCGCGGCGACTTCACCAGGCCCGGCACCAACAGCCCCTTCCGCGATCGCACGCCGGCAGAGAACCTGGAGCGCTTCCGCGCCATGCGCGACGGCCAGGTGGCCGATGGCGCGGCGGTGCTGCGCGCGAAGATCGACATGGCCGCGGCCAACATCAACCTGCGCGATCCGGCCATCTACCGCGTGCGCCACGCCGAGCACCACAACACCGGCAACAAGTGGTGCATCTACCCGATGTACACCTTCGCGCATCCGATCGAGGACGCGCTCGAGCACATCACGCACTCGATCTGCACGCTCGAGTTCGAGGACCAGCGCCCGTTCTACGACTGGCTGCTGTCGCATCTCGTTGCCGGCGGGCTGATTGCCGCGCCGCAGCCGCGCCAGTACGAGTTCGCACGCCTGAACCTGACCTATGTCGTCACCAGCAAGCGCAAGCTCAAGCACCTGGTGGACAACGGCATCGTGCAGGGCTGGGACGACCCGCGCATGCCCACCGTGGTCGGCCTGCGCCGGCGCGGCTATACGCCGCAGAGCCTGCAGACTTTCTGCGAACGCATCGGCGTGACCAAGGACTACAGCTGGATCGACTACGCCACGCTCGAAGGCTGCCTGCGCGAGGACCTGGAGAACCAGGCCCACCGCGGCATGGCCGTGCTCGACCCGGTCAAGCTGGTGCTGCAGAACTGGGATGACGTGATGGGCGCAGGCCACCTCGAGCCCTGCACGCTGCCGGCGCTGCCCCACCCGCCCGAGGGCCAGGAGCCGGTGCTGCGCCACTTCACCATGGGCCGCGAGGTCTGGATCGAGCGCGAGGATTTCCAGGAGGTGCCGGCCAAGGGCTACAAGCGCCTGTTCCCCGGCAACCGCGTACGCCTCAAGGGCGGCTACGTGATCGAGTGCACCGGCTGCAACAAGAACGCCGAGGGCGAGATCACGGAGGTGCTGGCGCAGCTGGTGCCCGATACCAAGAGCGGCACGCCCGGCGCCGACAGCGTCAAGGTGAAGGCCGCCATCACCTGGGTCGGCGTGGCCGATGGCGTCGAAGCCGAAGTGCGCCTCTACGACCGCCTGTTCACCGATGCCCAGCCCGACGCGGGCGGCAAGGACTTCCTCACGCTGCTCAACCCGGACAGCCTGAAGGTCGTGACCGCGTTTGTCGAGCCCTCGCTGGCCCATGCCGCGCCCGACACGCGCTTCCAGTTCGAGCGCTTCGGCTATTTCGTCACCGACCGCCTGGACCATGCGCCGGGCAAGCCGGTGTTCAACCGGATCACGGGGCTCAAGGACAGCTGGGGCAAGTAAATTTCGGCAGGGGACCGTCCGTCCTTCGACGAGCCCAGAAGAACGGATTTTTACCGTTCGCCCTGAGCCTGTCGAAGGGTGTCTGATCAACCAAGCAAAGCGTCTCAACACCCTATCAAAGGCTGCCCCGGCAGCCTTTTTCTCTTTTCCCGTTCCCTCCTCCATCCAAACACCATGCAACCCCTGCTCGACGCCATCGCCACGATGGACTTGCCCACCGATGCCCGGCGCATCTTCCACGGCCGCGGCGGCCTTCATCCGGGCTGCGAGCACTGGGTGCTCGACGCCTACCCGCCGGTCTTGCTGCTGACCAGCTTCCAGCCCGCGACCGACGAGGAACTCGCAACCATTGGCGCGGCCCTGGCGCAGCGCTGGCAGCAGGCCGCGCCGGACCAGCCGCTGAACTGGGTGTTCCAGTGCCGGCACGAAGGCCGCAGCGAGACCCGGCTGATGGCCGGCAGCGTGCCCGAGCCGCATGTGGTGACCGAGGCCGGCACGCGCTACCGCGTGCATGTGCTCAGGGGCCAGAACCATGGCTTGTTCCTCGACATGGCCGAAGGGCGGCGCTGGGTGCGCGAGCATGTGGCCGCGCATCCCGAGCGGGAACGCTTCGGGCTCAAGGTGCTGAACCTGTTTGCCTACACCTGCGCGTTTTCCGTCGTGGCGCGCCAGGCTGGCGCGAAGCAGGTGCTCAATCTCGACATGAGCCAGGGGGCGCTGGCCATCGGCCAGCAGAACCACCAGCTCAACGGCATCACCGAGGGCGCAAGCTTCCTGGCGCACGACATCTTCAGCACCTGGGGCAAGATCGGGCGCGGCGGCCCCTACCACCTGATCATCGTCGACCCGCCAAGCTACCAGAAGGGCAGCTTCGTCGCGACCAAGGACTACGCAAAGCTGATGCGCCGCCTGCCCGACCTGCTGCGCCCCGGCGGCCATGCGCTGCTGTGCCTGAACGCGCCCGAGCTGGGACAGGACTTCCTGCAGGACCAGATGCGTGAACTGGCGCCGGAGCTGGAATTCATCGAGCGCGTGGCCAACCCGCCGGTATTTGCCGACGTGTCAGCCGAGCGCGCGCTCAAGGTACTGGTCTACCGCGCACCCGAATGAGGCCTACGCCGCCCTCCCCGGGAGGGCGGCACAATGCTCTGCCATGCAAATGCCCACTTCACTTCCATCGCGCCGCAGGGCGCTGCAAGCCGCGCTGTGCGCACTGGCCGGCACGCCCGTATGGGCCGCGCCGGCCAAGAAAGCCCCCGCCCTCGAGGTGTGGCCCAACGATTCGCGCGTGCCCGGCGGCATTGCGCGGCTCTCGCTGGGCCCCGCGCCCCAGCGCCCCACGGTCACCACGGGCGGGCTGCCGGTGCTGGTCGTGGGCGACATGATCGAATGGACGGCGATCGTCGGCATTCCCCTGTCGGCCAAGCCGGGAACGCACCGCGTGCAGGTCGATGTGGGCAAGGGGCCGAAGGAGTTGAAATACCAGGTGCGCGACAAGCGCTATCAGGAGCAGCACCTCAAGGTCTCGCCCAAGACCGTCGATCTCGCGCCCGAGGACCTGGCGCGCCACGAGCGCGAGCGCGCGCACCAGCAGCAGATCATGGAGCTGTTCACCGCGTCGCGCAGCCAGGAGCTGCGCATGCGCGTGCCGGTGCCCGGGCGGCGCTCGAGCTCCTTCGGGCTGCGCCGCGTGTTCAACGGCCAGCCGCGCAATCCGCACAGCGGCATGGACATCGCAGCCGCTACCGGCACCGCGGTGGTCGCGCCGCTGCCGGGCAAGGTGGTGGATGTGGGCGACTATTTCTTCAACGGCGGCACGGTCTGGCTGGACCACGGCGGCGGTCTGCTGAGCATGTACTGCCACTTGAGCCGCATAGATGCAAAGCCCGGCGACCTGCTGGCCACGGGCGAGGCCTTTGCCGCCGTGGGCGCCACCGGCCGCGTGACCGGGCCGCACCTGCACTGGGGCGTGATGCTCAACCAGACGATGGTCGATCCGGCGCTGTTCGTGCCGGCCTGATCACTCCTCCGGCAGCGCCTCGGACTGCAGGAAGCGCTTGACCAGGTCGAAGAAATTCTCGTAGAAGGCATCGGCGGCAATGGTCTCGCTGCCCACCTTCACCATCGAATCATTGGTCGCGGACAGCGGCAGCGACACCGAGCCCAGCGCGCCCACGCCCAGGCTGGCCGAGCTGGCGCTTTTCTTCAGCGCATAGCGGTCCTGCAGCGCGGTCACGAAACCCAGGCTGACGCTGTGGTCGGCGGTCTCGGGCACGCACACCACGCGGATCAGCATCTGCAGGTGCACTTCGGGCTCGGGCTGAAAGCTCTTGTTGCCCTCGACCAGATCGGCGCTGGCGTTGTTGATCATGTAGCCCTGGCTGAGCAATGCGCGGCGCGCGGCCTCGCAGGTCTGCGCCGGCTTGGCGTCGAACAGCCGCGAATAGGTCGCCGTGGAGGAGAAATCCTCCTGCGAGCGCACCTTCTTCATGGGCTCGTTGGCACAGCCCGCCAATGTGCCGGCCAATGCCAGCCAGGCCATCGGCCAGAGGCCGCGCCGCCAACCGTCCCTCCACGTCTGCTTCACCACCAGGCTCCTTGTTGCGCGATCGAACGCAAGATACTTTGACATCCTCCCCTGTCTGAAGGCAGGGGATTCCCACGATGCCGTGCAAGACCAGCTTTCGCCCGGAACGCGGCCTACCTGAGACGATCGAGCTGACTCACCGGGCCGCGGCGCGGGCATGGGTTGCAGGATACCACTGGGCTTGGCTGCCTTGCGTTCGAGCGGGCGCTGGAGCGCGCTCCCGGGCTTAGGCAGTCAGGCTTTGTTCAGGCGGGATTTTTGGTTGGTGTGATGGGGGCCGTTCGCTGGTGGCTGTTCTGCTGGCATGCGTCAGGCGGATATGGCTGGCGAGCCTCCGCTGCTCCCGGCTTGGGGCCGGATATCTGCTATCAGGACTTTGTTTTGCGGATGACGTCCCGTTGCGATGTCATGAGCTTGCTGAATGGGTGGCACCCCTGATTTCGCGGATCAGACAATTGCCTATGCATAACGCAATGGGGGATATGGTGGGTCATGGAAGTTGAATTAAATGATTCAACGATATAGATGGATGGGGTGACGGACGGCTGGCCATCTTTGTGGAACGCACCCGGGGCAGGCCCGATCCGTCCGATAGCCATTGGCAGGGCAACGGGCTGTTCGCCGGCAGCCTGCGCGCGGGCCAGCGCGCAGCGGCGGTGACGAGTCTCGTGCAATCTGCACGTATGAACGGGCATGACCCGTATGCATATCTCAAGGATGTGCTCACGCGGCTACCCACGCACAGGTCCAGCCGGATGCAGCAGCAGCTGCCACATCATTGCCAAGCAGCGAGCGACTGATCGATCACCAGCTGATCGGGAGCAGTCAACATGGGATCGCCGCGCCCTTACCCATGACTTCCATGGGTTATGCAGGACGCCTGCCTTTACACCCATCACTGCGCCCCATCAACGCATCTGCCAAAGCCGCCAGTTTGCCAAAGTCAATGTGCCGAGCTATGACTTGCAGGGGATCCCCAACCTCATCGAGCTTGGCTTTGCAGCTGCCATCAAGCAAAGAGGTCGAACTTCAGGGCACTGCGTGCGGTGATTATGTTCCGCTTCTACCGCATGGCTCCGTTGGATTCAGCTCTGTGCTGAGGTTTTGGGAGGTTCCCACACGTGTGTCTGATGGCCTTCGCTCCCCGAAGCTTCATCCAGATAGCCGGCGAAACACAGGCGCAATCGGGCGGAAGGCTAACCCATAACCCTAAATCTCGCTTGTGAAATTTGTGGTGGATTTGCTCTAATTTTGTGCAAGGCTGCACCAAATTAGTTTCACGGCAGAGAAATCAATAATATTCACTGATAAAAATAATTATAAACGAAGATTTTTTGTGCACTATTGGTGCATTAGAAATACTAATGCTGGCATAAGAATTGCTCGTTTGCTGAAGACGCAGCATATTTTTTAGGATGCGGCTACTTATATGTTGCATTTGGAGCCCCAGCATGCCCCAGAAATTGATTGCCAATCGCCATTTTCTCGCCGTTGTTTTTGGCGCTCTCTATTTTAGCTTTTCATTTCCGGCTATGGCGGCAGATGAATATCCAAGCAAATCGATTAAGGTAGTGGTGCCATTCCCACCAGGTGGTATTAATGACACTGTAGCCAGACCCGTCTTAAAGAAAATGGGCGATATTCTGGGGACTGGTTTTGTGGTGGAGAACAAACCCGGCGCCAGCGGTACCATCGGCACTGCGCAGGTCGGCAAGGCTGTAGCTGACGGCTATACCCTACTTCTTGGTGCAGCAAGTACCATGGCGGTGGTGCCCCACATGATCAAAAATGTCACCTACGACTCCGCAAACGACTTTGTTCCAGTCGGTGGCATCGCTTCGGTGCCCAGCGTGCTGATTACCGGCAAAAAGCAGGACTTTCCCACCTATGCAGCTTTTGTGCGGGCTGCCAAGCAAAAGCCTTCGGAGCTAACCTTTGGCTCGGCTGGGGCAGGCACCTCGCACCATACTCAGCAGAGCTTTTTGAACCTGAAGCAAGGCATTGAGATGCTGCACATCCCCTACAAGGGCAGCGGCCCGGCCATGGGCGATTTGCTGGGTGGTCAGATTGACTTCTTGATGGACCCCATCTCCACCGCAATTGTGCAGATCCAGGCCGATAAAGTCCGGGCGTTGGGCATCACCAGTGACCAGCGTTCGCCCCTGCTGCCCAATGTGCCTACGTTCAAGGAGCTGGGCGTGAAGGACTTCGAGGTCAGTACTTGGTTTGGCTTGTTTGCGCCCAAGGGAACGCCCGCAGCAGTGATCAAGAAGGTGGAATCTGCATTGGGCGAGGCGCTCAAGGATGCGGAGGTCAAAAAATTCATGGATGAGCGTGGCATGAACATCTTGCCAAAGAACTCGGCCGAGATGCAAAAATTTGTCCAAGCGGAGAATGCGCTGTGGAAGGACGTGGTTAAGAAAACCAGAATCTCCATCGACTAAGCTCAAGCATGCGTCGCATACTTCCGCCTCTTTCCGCCATTCGTCCGTTTGAAGCCGCTGCCCGTCTGGGCTCGTTCACCGCTGCGGCGGAAGAGATTTCGCTCACCCAAGGCGCGGTCAGCCATCAGATTCGCAATCTGGAGCACTTTTTGGGCAAGCGATTGTTCGAGCGTCATGTGCGCCGAGTGGAGTTGACGGAGGAAGGCAGGGAGTTCTACGCCGCCTGCAGCAATGCGCTTGATGAGCTGGAAAGCGCCACGCACGCCGCGCTGGCGAGCCGCGCGCACCAGATCATCAACGTCTCAGCGCTGCCCACGTTGGCTATGTCGTGGCTGATGCCGAGGCTGGCCGAGTTTGCGACAGCCTGCCCTGGCATCGAGGTGCGCATCTCGACCTCGATTGCGCCGGTGGACTTCAAGAGCAGCGACATTGACGTGGCCCTGCGTGTGGGCCGCGTGCCGGGGTGCAACTACGAAAAAGGCCAGCCGCACATTGACCTAAAGATGGTGGCCAGCTGGGACGGCGTGGTGGCGGACTACCTGTTTGACGACATCTTGGTGCCGGTGATTGCCCGCGGTTTGCTCGACAACGGGCCGGCCATTCACAAGGTGGAAGATTTGCTGCAGTACCCGCTGATCCACACCGCCAGCCGCCAGCATGTGTGGCGCGACTGGTTGGGCTCACATGGGGTATTGCAGCCGTTGCTGACCAGCCAAGCGGTTTATGGACACTTCTTCATGTCGCTGCAAGCGGCTAAGGCCGGCCAGGGCATTGCCATCGTGCCGCAAAAAATTGCGGAGACGCAGGTAGGTCCGGGCTCTGACTTGGTGCCTGTGTGGCAAGCCGGCTGCCCCAGTGCGGGCTCTTACTACCTGCTGATGCGCGAAACCGCGCTCGAGAGCGAAGCCATTCGCAGCTTTCGGGAATGGGTGATGTCGATTGCCGTGGCCGAGCTGATTTGAGGCATCGAGAGCGCGGCGCAGCCTCACGGCGCACGATCTTCCCTCAATGCATTAGCAAAACTAATAGCTATTAAAAAAACGATCGTTTGTCCGTTGTGACGGCGGTTCCTAGAATTTCCAGCATCGATTAGGAGAGTTGTTATGCAAGCACAAACCCGCCCCCTGCGCATTGGTATTGCCGGTCTGGGTGCCGTAGGCAAGAAATTGGCTGAAACCCTGGACGCCGGTATGGACGGTCTGGTCCTCAGTGCCGTGGCTGTGCGTGACACCGCCAAAGCCCAGGCCACCCTGGGCCATCTGAAGCAGATGCCTGTGTTGACCGACATTGCCGGTCTGGCCGAGCTGTGTGACGTGGTCGTGGAATGCGCCCCTGGCGCCCTGCTGCCCGCCATTGCCCGCCCCGTGCTGGAGCAAGGCAAGACCGTGGTGGTGCTCAGCTCCGGCGCACTGCTGACGAATATGGACCTGATCGAAGTGGCCAAGGCCCACGGCGGCACCATTTCTGTGCCCACCGGCGCTTTGCTCGGGCTGGACGCCGTGTGCGCGGCCGCTGAAGGGGAGATCCAATCGGTGCGCATGGTCACCCGCAAGCCTGTCAAAGGCCTGCTGGGCGCCAAGTACCTGGTGGACAACAACATCCAGATCGAAGGCATCACCGAGCCGGTACAGATCTTCAAGGGCTCGCCCCGCGAGGCTGCGGTGGGTTTTGCCGCCAACCTGAACGTGGCCGTAGCCCTGTCGTTGGCGGGTATTGGCCCTGACCGCACCACGCTGGAAGTGTGGGCCGACCCGACGGTGGACAAGAACACGCACAACATCGAAGTGGTGTCTGACGCGGCGCTGTTTTCGATGCAAATCCAGAACATCCCCACCGAGAACCCCAAGACTGGCCGCATCACTGCACAGAGCGTGATTGCCACCTTGCGTAAGATGCGCGCACCGCTGCGTGTGGGTACCTAAGCCCGGCGCGTGACGCCCGAGCCCTTGTGTTGGATTTGACGAATTGATTGGGATGACCCGGGCTATACCTCCCTTCCATCTCGCCTTTCCCGTGAACCACCTGGACATGGCCCGCCACTTCTACCGCACCGTAATGGGCTGCCCCGAAGGCCGCAGCACCGACCAGTGGATTGACTTCGACTTCTACGGCCATCAGATCGTCACGCACCTGGTGCCGGGCCACAACGGCGCTGCCGTGGTCGGCAAGGTCGACGGCCATGGCGTGTCCGTGCCGCACTTTGGTGTGGTGCTGGACATGGCCAGCTGGGAAGCCCTGGTAGAAAAACTGCGCGCCGGCGCCACGCAGTGCGGGCTGGAGCCTTGCATCCGCTTCATGGGCTTGCCCGGTGAGCAGGCCACGATGTTCTTCAAAGACCCTTCGGGCAATGCCATCGAAATCGAAGCCTTCGCCAGCTTGAACTCTCTGTTTGCCAAGTAAGCCAGCCATGAAACCGATTGCCCTGTTTTGCCAACACCCCCAGGCGCAGGTGTGGCAGGAAGACATTGCCGCCCTGATGTCCCAGGCCCAGCTCGTGGCCTGGCCCCAGGTTAATCCGGCGGTGCGCTATGCCATCGTCTGGTCGCCCACGCAGGCGTTCTTTGACGCGCATCCCCACTTGGAGCTGGTGTTCAATATGGGCGCCGGCGTGGATGCACTGCTCAAGCTGCGGCTGCCGCCCAAGGCGCGCTTGGTGCGCATTGAAGACGGCGGCATGGCCGTTCAAATGGCCGAGTACGTCAGCCACGCCGTCATCCGTCACTTTCGCGAGTTGGATGTGTATGCCCAAACCAGCGCCGCCGCGCAGTGGACGCAGCGCCGCCCCCGCCTGCGCACGGAGTTCCCCGTGGGCATCATGGGCCTGGGCGTGCTCGGCAGCCGCGTCGCAGAGGCTGTGCGCCAGTTCGACTTCCCCGTGGTCGGCTGGAGCCGCAACCCCCGCGAGATGGAGGGCGTGCAGTGCTTCCACGGCGAGGCGCAATTTGGCGACTTTTTGGCCGCCACACGCATCCTTGTGTGCATGGTGCCGCTGACCCCGCAGACCCGCGGCATCCTCAACCACGCCCACCTGTCGCAGCTGCAAGCGGGTGGCTATGTGATCAACGTTGCCCGCGGTGACCACTTGGTGGAAGAAGACCTGCTGGCGCTGCTGGCCTCGGGCCACTTGGCCGGTGCCACGCTGGATGTGACCCGCACCGAGCCTTTGCCTGCGGACCACCCGCTGTGGCAGGACCCCCGCGTCACCATCACCCCCCACATCTCGGCACAAACCATGGTGTCGGTGTCGATCGCGCAAATGGTCGAAAAAATTGCGGCGGCTCAGCGTGGTGAAACTCCAGATGGGGTGGTAGATCCGGTGCGCGGGTACTGATACGAAACTGGCGGTTCTTTCTGAGATGTCCTGCTCAATTATTCCTGCTTGAATTCAGCTTATGGCTGTGGATTCAACCGATCTGAAGTCCCTCGATGCCTGAGCCAGTCATAAGTAGAGGTTGGGGAACAGTTTGACGCGGTACTCGACCGGAGGAATCCGGCAGAAAGATTCATGGGGGCGAGGGTGCTCGTCGCCGCGGAGCGGGGGTTGTCCAGAGCCCCTGAAGCCTTGCCTTCGGTGCGCTCGCCGGTCACGATAACGATATGTTTATCGCAAACCAACGCAGCCCCATTGCGCTAACCATTCGAAGCTTCCCACCCAAGCGACGAACAGACGCTTTCACCTGCTGAGTGAAGAAGCCTTGGCACTGGTCTTGGCCGTGTAAAAGGCCGAGCCAATGCAATCGTTCATCACGAACTTCACGCCGCGGTCCTTGGACTAGGGAGGTGCCGCGACCGGACTCCCCTGCGCAGGGAAACGCGCTTTTGCTGACCAATATAAAGTCCACGCCAAGCCCTCCCTGTCATGCTCCCTTCCATGCCCCCTGGCGAAAACGCGCATGCCCAGCCGCCGATCTCCCACAGTCACCCGCTTGGCACAACTACGCCGTGGACCACCCCAGGCGTGGCATGCTGGCGACAGCGCATATATTGCGAACACCTGCCGCGTAATAGGCAGCTATTGCTGAAAGGATCCGCAATGCGATTTCCCCCGACCCGAACGCTGTGGGCAGGTCTTGCGCTGTGTGCGGCGCTGCAGCCCGGCATTGCCGCCGCCGGCACCGAACCGTCCGGCCTGCTGGCCTTCCATTGGGAGTTGCGCGAGGTGCTCGACGCCCAGGGTCATATTCAGCTGGGCTGGAACCTGCCGCCGGACATTCCCGGGGCCGGCGCGGCGCGCGCGGTGCGACTGGACTTCACTCCGGACCAGGTCATCGTGGGCCAGCTGTGCAATGCGCTTTCGGCCAATTACCAGTTGCATGACCACACGCTGCGCATCGGGCCGATGATCGGCACGCGCCGGGCCTGCCCGGAGACCGGGGTGATGGCGCTGGAGCAGAAGGTCGAGCAGCGCCTGCCCGAGGCCAACGTCTGGCGCCTCGAGACGCATGGGCTGACCACTCCCCGGCTGATCCTGGAGTTTGCGGATGGAGGCAAATGGGTGCTCGATGGCACGCCGACCGACGCC
The DNA here is from genome assembly GCF_023634805.2 of Comamonas endophytica. NCBI lineage: Bacteria > Pseudomonadati > Pseudomonadota > Betaproteobacteria > Burkholderiales > Comamonadaceae > Comamonas > Comamonas endophytica. The sequence continues at coordinate 3,008,664 of NZ_CP106881.1, read as the reverse complement.
AGCTTCTATGGCGGCCCGGGGGAGAAGATATTCCTGGAAGTGGCTCCCGAGCGCGTTGCCTGCCAGCATCCGCAGATGCCGCTGTACCGCTGCCTGCAGGTGCGTGCGCTCGAGTACGACGCTCAGGGGCTCAAGACGCGCGTGGGTGCATGGGAGAACTGGTATGGGGAGATCCAGGGCTACGCGCATCAGCCCGGCGTGCGCAATGTGCTGCGCGTCATGCGCTATCCGAAGGCGGGTGCACCGGCCGATGCTTCGGCCTATGCCTATATCCTGGACATGACCGTGGAATCGGAAATCGTGCGCTGAGGTGCAGCGCACGCCGGGAGGTCAGCGGAAGCGGAACTGGCCGTCCACGAACATGGAGGCGCGCTGGCCGCCATCGGTCCGCTCGTCGGTATAGGACCAGAACGCCTTCACCGTGCCCTGGGCGGTATCGACCACCTGGCTCACGGTGAAACCGCTCTTCTCGATCCAGTTCAGGAAATGCAGCGTATCGCTGAGCTGCAGGTAGCTCAGCCGCTCGCGGCCTTCGGAGGTGCTGCCCTTGCAGTCCGTCACCTTCCAGAACAGGATGCCCTGGGGTGAGTAATGCACTTCGGCCCGGCTGTCGGGAAAATCGATGATGGCTTCGCGTCCCAGGAGAGAGCTGGTGTGGAGCAATGACATGGGCAGTTCCTTTGCAGGTTGGTAACCACTTCTTATGCAAGCGTTGGATGCATTGTTGGTTTCAAAGGAAAGGCCAAAATGTGGGATTACGCGCCGTTCACCAGTCGGTTCATTCTCATCCAATACACCCCCGCGGCAGCGCCTGCATCCGGCGCCGGTTTGGAGCACAATCTCGACGCACGCGGGGCCGCTTTTTTCATGGCCCTGCCGCCCACCCAGACAGGTCCGCGCCTTGGCTTTCTCCTCCCTCGCTGCTTCCGGCGCCCTGCGCCAACCCGGTTTCCTTCCCTTTCTCACCGCCCGCTTGCTGGGCGTTTTTGCCCAGCAGATGCAGGCCGTGGTCGTGGCCTGGCAGGTCTATGACCTGACGCGCGATCCGTTGTCACTGGCCTATGTGGGGCTGGCGCAGTTCCTGCCGATGCTGCTGCTTCTGATGCCCGCAGGCGATCTGAGCGACCGTATGAGCCGCAAGCGCATCCTGGCGCTGAGCTGGGGCGTGGCGGCGCTGTGCGCCGGGCTGCTGTTCTGGGAGTCGGCGCAGCATGTCACGCAGGTGCACTGGATCTACGCGGTGCTGGTGCTGTTCGGCTGCAGCCGCGCCTTCACCGGCCCGGCGCTGCAGAGTCTGCTGCCGCAGATCGTCGCGCGCGAGCACCTGGCGCAGGCGCTGGCCACCAACAGCATGCTGATGCGCACCGCCTCGATCGCCGCGCCGGTGCTCGGCGGCGTGCTCTATGCGCTGGGCGGCGGCATGCTCACCTATGGCTGCGCATTCGCGGCGCTGGTGCTGGCGGTGCTGATGCTCACGCGCGTTCCGGTGCTGCATGCCGCGCCGCGCGCCGTGCTCGCTGGGCGCATGTGGCAGCGCTTTGGCGACGGCATCCAGTTCATCCGCAGCCGTCCGATCATCCTGGGCACCATCTCGCTGGACCTGTTTGCCGTGCTGCTCGGCGGCGTGATCGCGCTGCTGCCGATCTACGCGCACGAGGTGCTCAAGGTAGGCCCCGAGGGCCTGGGCATGCTGCGCAGCGCGATGGCCATCGGAGAGGTCGCGACCGGCCTGTGGCTCAGCGCGCGGCCGGTGCGCCGCCATGTCGGGCGCGTGATGTTCGCCGCGGTGGCGGTGTTTGGCCTGGCGAACCTGGTATTCGCGCTTTCGACCTGGTTCTGGCTGTCGGTGGCGGTGCTGATGCTGGCCGGCGCGGCCGACATGGTCAGCGTCTACATCCGCTCGGCACTGGTGCAGTTCTCCACGCCGGACCACATGCGCGGGCGCGTCAACGCGGTGAACATGCTGTTCGTGGGCTCATCCAACGAACTGGGCGAATTCCGTGCCGGCAGCAGCGCCGCGCTGCTGGGCGCCGTGCCCGCGGCCATTGCCGGCAGCCTGTGCACGCTGGCCGTGGTCGGGGGCTGGATGGCCTGGTTCAAGCCGCTGCGTGAAGTCGACCGGCTCGAGGACGCGGCCGCTGCCAGCAAGGCCTGAGCCTCAGCGTTGGCGCAATAGCCTGGCCACCCCTTCGCCCAGCAGCACGGCAATGGCGGCAAACACCAGCACATAGGTCGGGCCCTGGCCGGGCTGCAGGCTCTCTCCCAGCAGCAGCGCGACCAGCACCAGCAGCACCGGCTCCACATAGGACAGCAGCCCGAACAAGCCCAGCGGCAGCCGGCGGCTGGCCGCCAGGTACAGCGCCAGCGCCACGGTGCTGATGACGCCCAGCAGCGGCAGCAGCGCCCAGAGCGCGGGGTGCTCGGGCAGCAGCGGCCAGCTCGAGGGCGTGCGGCCGATGAACCACAGCGCCACGGGCAGCATCAGCGCCATGTCCAGCCACTGGCCGGCCGCGCCGGGAATGTCCAGACGCCGGCGCAGCGCGAAATACGCGGGATAGCCCAGCGCCACGATCCAGGTTTCCCACGACATCGCGCCCGACTGCCAGATCTCGTGGGCCACGCCCAGCGCCGCCAGCAGCGTGGCAAGCCCTTGCGCGCGCGACAGCCGCTCGCCGTAGAACAGGCGCCCGACCAGCACCATCGTCAGCGGCAGCAGGAAGTAGCCCAGCGACACCGGCAGCGCCCGCCCCTGCAGCGGCGCCCACATGAACAGCCACAGTTGCACGCCGAGCAGCGCCGAACTGGCCACCAGCAGCAGTGCCAGCCCTGGACGCACGCGCACGCGCTGGCCCACGGCCGCCAGCCGCGCGGCCTCGCCCGGGCGCGCCAGCAGCAGAAGACTGGTGAAGGGCAGCGTCACCAGCACGCGCCAGCCAAAGATCTGTTCGCCATCCAGCGGCTGCAATACGGTGGAAAGCCAATAGATCGTGCCGAACAGCATCGATGCCAGCACCGACGCGACAATGCCTTGGAGCATGCAACCTCTTCCGTAAAACCGCGACAAAACCCGTGATTGTGCGCCTTGCGGACCGCTTTTGCGGCCAGACTGGCTTAAAGTGCGGGCCCCAACGCCATTTACTGGACCGCGCCTTGCCCGATCATCCCCCCTGCCCCGAGCCCGCACTGCATGTGCTGTGGCGCGACGAACACCTGATCGCGGTCTACAAGCCTGCGGGCTGGCTGGTACACCGCACCGGGCTCGACGCGCACGAGACGCGCTTTGTCATGCAGACGCTGCGCGACCAGATCGGCCAGCGTGTGTTTCCCGTGCACCGGCTCGACAAGGGCACCTGCGGCGTGCTGGTCATGGCGCTGCATGCCGAGGCGGCGCGGGCGCTGAGCCAGGCCTTTGCCGCGCAGCAGACGCACAAGCGCTATCTGGCGCTGGTGCGCGGCTGGCTGCCTGCCGAGCTGCATGTCGATCACGCGCTCAAACCCGACGACGCCCCCGAGGATGCGCCGGTGCAGCCCGCGCAGACCACGCTGCGCTGCCTGGCACGGCTGGACTGGCCCGAGGCCTACGATCCGCGCCATGCGGGCACGCGGGTGTCGCTGATCGAGGCGCTGCCGCTGACTGGGCGGCGCCACCAGATCCGGCGCCACCTGAAGCATGTGGCGCATCCGATCATCGGCGACGCCACCCATGGCAAGGGGCCGCTCAACCGCTGGTGGGCAGAACGGCTGGGGCAGCAAAGGCTGTGGCTGCATGCGCAGGCTTTGAGCTTGCCGCATCCGGTGAGTGGGGAGATGCTGCGGTTGGAAGCGGATTGGGACTTGCTCGCGGACCAGGTGAGCGATGTGCGGGATTGGCAGCGGGTGATGGGATTGCCCGGGTGGGTCTACGGGGTGGCCCGCTAGGCTCTTGAGGTGGGGCCGTCCATGGTTCGACAGGCTCACCACGAACGGGAATTTTGCAGCATTGCCTCTTTGAACCGTTCGTCCTGAGCTTGTCGAAACGGGGAGACCCGCTAGGCTCTTGAGGTGGGGCCGTCCATGGTTCGACAGGCTGACCACGAACGGTCAAGTGGGCGTGCCGTCAGCAGACCGTTCGTCCTGAGCTTGTCGAAGGATGAATGGCCCCACCTCCAGGAACTCAGCGGGCCCACCCTCAGGCCCGCGAATTACTCCTGCCCCGTTTCCGGCCGCAACTCCACCACCTCATGCTGCGCCACGAACTCCCCGCTCAGCAGTTCGGCCAAACGCGCAATACCCATCTTGAACCCGCAGGCCTGCGCATGCCCGCCGCCGCCCATGGATTCGGCCAGGGGAATGCAGTTGAACTCCGAGCGCGAGCGCAGGCCGACCTTGACCCCGCTGGTGCTGGCGTGCCACATCAGCGCAAAGCTGCCGCTTTGCTTGGCCAGCAAATCGCCGACCTGGCTGTGGAACATGCCCGGGGCGTTGACCATCAGGCCGGCCACGCCATTGAAGACGATCGGCTGCGCGCCCTCGGCGATGTCGGCGCAGAGCTTCTGGTACTTCTCGTCCATCGCGTCGCCGCGCGCCATGAAAGCCTGCTCCTGCTCGGGCGTGAAGGCCGCGATCTCGGCCCAGCGTTCGAAACTGCGCGGTTCCATGTCGAGAGCCGCCAGGAACGCCGGGCTCTCGGGATACTGCCAGGTCCAGATGTCGCGGTCCTCGATGCAGCGGATCAGCGCCGGCAGCGGTTTTTCGGGATGGAAGAACTCCCAAGCCAGGCGCGCGCCCGACTTGTGCATGTCGAAGTGGACCACACCGCAACGGCAGGTATAGCCATGGAGCTTCTCGGCGGCGCTCTTGTGATGGTCGAGCAGCACCAGCTTGGCGACGCGCGCTTCGATCTCCGCCAGCAGCTCGGGGCCGAAGGCGAAGTCCAGCACGTAGACCGCGCGCCCGGCAAGGTCGCCCAGGTCGTCGGCGCTGTTGATCTCGCCATGGTCCAGGCCGCGGAATTCGGCCTCGCCTTCATAGAACAGCCAGGCAGCCAGCGCCGCGCCATAGCCGTCGGGGCAGCGGCGGCCGTGGTAGAGAATCAGGGGACGGGGATCGTTCCTGGCCGGACCGACCAGCAACTGCAAGGGCAAGATGGTTTTCATATGGGTGGCCATTGTCGCGCGGATGGCCCGGGGACGCTGGGCCAGGGTCGACGGCAGGCTCAATCGCCATCGCCATCGTCGCCATCGTCCTCCCAGCCATCGTCGCCCTCCTCGGGCGCCAGTTCCTCGATCACCAGCTCGCGGTAATGGAACGCGGCCGTGGCGCCATAGGCATTGAGCACATCGGCCACTTCATGCGCATCGTCGTGGCCGAGCGCCACCAGCAGGCCATGCTGGCCCTGCTGCGCCAGACCACCGATGCGCCGCACGATCTCCCCCTCCATGCCGACCGCCGACAGCTCGTTCTCCTCCACCCCCAGCGTGGGCACGATGTCGGCAAGGATGGCTTCGGGTGTCGCATGGCGCACCGCGCCGGCATAGCCCAACGCATGCAGCGCCTCCGCCGCCGCATGCGCCACGTCATCGCTGGGGACCATGGCAAACACATGGCCGGTCGGATAGAAAACACCTCCCATGGAGGTCATGCTGGAATCGAGAGAAAACGGGGTCATGTTCATCTCCTCATCTGGGGTCCCCCACTAAACCACAAGCCCCGCATCTTGGCTATAGGCCGCGGCACTGACGTGGGATTGAACACCGCGTAGGCCTGGGCGCACATGCTTTGCCGGCCTGCACTGCCCCGGCCCGTCATCGCCGTGGCGCAAAGTCCCGCGTGGGACAGCGGGCGGCGCGGCCGCCGCGCGATACCCGGAAGGATTTCGTCATGGACAGCTGGTGGAACGTGGTGGGGCAAACGATGGCCTCGGAATTCGCGGATGCAGGCGATGTGGAGCAGACCACCCGGGTCGTCCTGCGCCTGGTGCTGGCGGCGCTGCTGGGCGGCATGCTGGGCTGGCAGCGCGAGGTCAACGGCAAGGCCGCGGGCATCCGCACCCACATGCTGGTGTCGATGGGCGCGGCGCTGATTGTCATGGTCGGGCAGCAGGCGGGCGGCAATGCGGCCGATTTGAGCCGCGTGCTGCAGGGGCTGATTGCCGGCGTGGGCTTCCTGGGCGCCGGCACGATCCTCAAGACCGAGAACCGCGGCGAGGAAGGCGACCAGGTCAAGGGACTCACGACGGCGGCCGGCATCTGGCTCACCGCGGCCATCGGCGCCTGCGCCGGCGTGGGCAAGGAAGTCACCGCGATCCTGAGCGCCGTGCTGGCCCTCGGCGTGCTGAGCCTGGTGCCGCTGATCACCCCGGTGGTGCGCGCGGCCGCGGCCGAGAACGCGCAAAAGCACAAGGGCGATGCTCGCAACAGGGAACAGACCGAGCCCTAAGACCGCGACAGGGCTGTGCCATTGGCGCGCAAGGAGCGCGGCCGTGCGACGCCGCCGGATAATGCATGCCTGATTCTGATTTGCCGCAGCCTCCGGCAATGCCTGCCGGTGCAGCGTTGCGGCCCCTTGTATGCAAACGACTCCCGACATCACTCCCCATCTTGGCACCCTGGTGCGCTTTCGCCGTGACCTGCACGCCCACCCCGAGCTCAAATACGAGGAGCACCGCACGGGCGACAAGGTGGCGGCCTATCTGAAGGCGCTGGGCCTGAACGTGCACCGCGGCCTGGGGCAGACCGGTGTGGTGGCGACGATCCACGGCAAGGGCCGCAGCGCCGACAATCCGGGGCGCAGCATCGGCATCCGCGCCGACATGGACGCGCTGCCGGTGCAGGAGCTCAACCAGTTCGGCCATATCAGCACGACCCCGGGCCGCATGCACGCCTGCGGCCATGACGGCCACACCACCATGCTGCTGGGCGCGGCCACGCTGCTGGCGCAGCAGCCCGACTTCGACGGCTCGGTGCACCTGATCTTCCAGCCCGGCGAGGAAGGCGGCGCCGGCGCGCGTGCGATGATGGAAGACGGCCTGTTCACCCAGTTCCCCTGCGAGGCGGTGTTCGCGCTGCACAACTGGCCGCTGCTGCCTGCGGGCAAGATGGCGGTGCGCGTGGGCCCGATCATGGCCTCGGCGCTGCGCTTCGAGATCCGCATCACCGGCAAGGGCGGCCACGCGGCCATGCCCCACACCACCATTGATCCGATCCCCGTCGCCTGCGCACTGGTGGGCCAGCTGCAGACCCTGGTCTCGCGCAGCACCGATCCGCTCGACAGCTCGGTGCTCACCGTGGGCCAGATCGCCTCGGGCACCGTGGAAAACATCATTCCCGACAGCGCCGTGATCTACGGCACGGTGCGCACGCTCAAGACCAGCACCGAGCAGATGATGATCGCCGGCCTGCACCGCATCAGCGAGCATGTGGCGGCGGCGCATCTGTGCCAGGCCGAGGTCATCATCAAGCCTGGCTACCCCAACACCACCAACCACGCGCACGAGGCGCGCTTCATGGCTGGCGTCATGCGCGAGATCGTGGGTGAGGACAACGCCGACGGCGACATCCTGCCCGCGCTCACGGCCGAGGACTTCGGCTTCATGCTGGAGCAGGTTCCAGGTGCCTATGGCTGGATCGGCAACGGCCCGAACGGCCAGAGCGGCGTGGGGCTGCACAACCCGGCGTATGACTTCAATGACGACAATCTGGACCGGGGGTCGCGCTTCTGGGATCTGTTGGTGCGGCGGTGGTTCGAGGCGCCGGCGAAGAAGTGATTCACCAGTCACAGGCTGTAATCCGTTCGTCCTGAGCCTGGCGCAGGGCTACTGTCGAAGGATGGACGGGCTATTTTCTAGAATTGGCCGTCCATGGTTCGATCCTTCGGCAAGCTCAGGCTCACCACGAACGGATAACCCCCTACGGTTCGCCCTGAGTCCTGAGCCTGTGAAGGTCGAAAGGTGTCTACTCCTCCAGATCAGGTTCCAGCTTCCGGCGGCTTCCTCGGCCCGCGCCCGCCCTTCTTGGACTTGGCGCGCGCGTCCTTCTTGGCCTGGCGCAGCGCGTCGGCTTCCATCCCCTGGCGGAACCATTCCTCGTATTCCTGCGGCGTCTCGAGCGTGATGCGGCCCAGGTTGTGGATGCGGAAGTCGGTGATGACGATCTCGGCGGCCTTCTGCAGGTTCACGCGGCCGCCGGACATCACGGCACCGCGCTTGCGGCCGATGGCTTCGAGCAGCTCGTCATCGGGCATGGCGGCCATTTGCGCATCGTCCTGTGTCAGCTTGTAGCGCTCGCGCAGATGGCCCGCATAGTTGCGCTGCGCATAGCGCAGGAACTCCAGCGCCACCAGCTCCTCGTCATAGGCGTTGCGGCCCACGGCGCCGCTCACGGCCAGGTTGTAGCCGCTTTGCTCCACGGCGATGCGCGGCCACAGCATGCCCGGCGTGTCCCAGAGATAGAAATCGTCGGCCAGCACGATGCGCTGCTCGAGCTTGGTGACGCCGGCCTCGTCGCCGGTCTTGGCCTGGCCCTTGTTGCTCATCGAGTTGATCAGCGTCGACTTGCCGACATTGGGCACGCCGCAGATCAGCACGCGCATCGGCTTGGCCATGCCGCCGCGCCCGGGCGCCAGCAGCTGGCAGGCCTCGATCAGCCGGCGCGTGGGCGCGGGCTCCGAGGCATCGAGCGCCACGGCGCGCGTCTCGGGCTGGGCGTTGTACCAGTCGAGCCACTGCGCGGTGCGCGCAGGGTCGGCCACATCCTGCTTGTTGAGCACCTTCAGCCGTGGCTTGTGGCCGGTGAGCTCCTGCAGCAGCGGGTTGGCGCTCGAGCCAGGCAGGCGCGCGTCGAGCACTTCAATGACCACGTCAATGTCCTTGATGCGCTCGGCAATCGCCTTGCGTGTGAGATTCATGTGACCGGGAAACCATTGAATGGCCATGGGGCAATACTTTCTGCGGATGCGTTCGCTAACGGGGCCGCAAGGATAATCGGGTTCTGCTTTTTACACGCACCCGTTCTCCCATGCCCACACCAAACTCCATCTCCGCCCAGCACCAGGCCAACAACGACCTGCTGATCAAGGGCGTGACCTGCGCCATCATCGGCCTGGTCGTGCTGATCGCGCCCTACTTCATGCAGGCCAGCGAGCTGCGCAACATTTTCCTGCAGGGCCATATCGTCGGCTGGTTCGCGCTGGTGCTGGGCGCGGCCTTTGTCGTGCAGGGCTTCGTGCGCCGGCGCAAGACCCGCGCGGCCGAAGCGCTGCTCGTGCCGAAGACCACCTACACCGCCGAGCGCAAGAAGAACCGCCGCTGATGGAAGCCATGGCTGCCGCGCTGCAGGCCGCGCTAGCGGACTTTGCGCGCTATGAGGCGCTGGCGGCGCAGGCCGGCGTGGCGCTGCGCCCCGCTCCGGCCCAGCCCACCAGCTGCTGCGGCCGGGGCTGCAATGGCTGCGTCTGGGAAGGCTTCTATGGCGCTGCCGCCTTCTGGGTCGAAGACGCACAGGCCGCGCTGGCCGGAAATCAGCCCAGCTTCTGCGGCGCCATGTAGCGTTCGCGCCATTCCTCGAAGGGCAGCGTATCGGCGGCCTCGCGCTCGCGCTGCGCTGCGATCGACTCCTCGGCCTGCGCCTGGGCCCGGGCCTGCTGCTCCGGCATCCATGGCATGGCCAGCAGCGCATCGCGCGCCTGCTGCGACTGCGCCAGGGAGAAATCCATGAAGCTGCAATCGTGCTGCTGCATCATGGCGCGCAGCACCCGCGCCGAGGGCGTGGTCTCGGGCTGCGCCACGCGGGCCCGGGCCTGCGCCAGCGCCTGGCTGTACTCGCTGCAGCCGTTGGCCGCATCGAGCGCCGCGGCCAGTGGCACGCAGGCGCCCAGCACCTCCTCGGCCCAGTCGCTCAGCAGCACGTCGCGGCCGCCGCGCTGCAGGCGCAGGCCGGGCTCGCGGCCGCGCTCGGCCGTGAGGTGCTGGTTGTGCTTGAGCTCGGCGATCTCCTCGGGGGTATCGGGCGGGCTGTCGCTTTGCAGGCAGTGCAGCAGGAACACGTCCAGCATGCGCATGGTGGCGGGCGCGATGCCCACCGCCTCGAAGGGATCGAGGTCCATGAGCCGCACCTCGACATACTCCACGCCGCGCTCGCGCAGCGCATGCAGCGGGCGCTCGCCGCTCCTCACGCCGCGCTTGGGCCGGATGGTGCCGTAGAACTCGTTCTCGATCTGCAGCAGGCTGGTGCCCAGCTGGTTGTATTCGCCGCCAGGGTTGCGGATGCCCAGCTTTTCGTAGGCGGGATAGGGCTTCGTCAGCGCTTCGTGCAGCGAGCGGGCATAGCCGTCCAGCCCGTTGTAGCTGACATTGATCTCGGCCTGCGCGTCGCTCTGGTAGCCCAGGCGCCCCATGCGCAGCGAGGTCGCATGCGGCAGGTGCAGGGTGTGGCCCTTGGCATCGAGCGGCTGCAGGCTGTGCGCGCGGCCCTGCACGAAGCACGAGCACAATGCCGGAGACGAGCCGAACAGGTACAGCAGCACGAAGGCATGGCGGCGGAAATTGCGGATCAGCGCGAAGTACTGGTCGCTGTCCACGCCCGGCATGGACCAGTTGTAATGGATGCCTGAAATCATCTGCATGCGGCGGCCGTAGCGGTGGCCCAGGCCCATGCGGTAGACGCTCTTGGAGCGCCCGGCATTGGACGAACCATAGCGCGCCAGCGGAATGGTCTCGTCGGTCGGCAGGCCGCAAGGCATGCTCGACACCCAGAGCATTTCATCGCCAGCCTCGCGCAGCGTGTGATAGACCTGCTGATGCACCTCGACCAGCTCGCCCAGGCAGGCGTCCACGTCCAGATGGGCGCCGGTGATCAGCTCGATCTGCGACTCGCTGTAATCGGTGGTGATCTGCGGATGGGTGAGCGCCGAGCCCAATGCAAGCGGGTGCGGAGTCAGGGCCAGCTCCCCGGTGGGCAGTGCGCGCAACCCCTCCTTCTCGATGCCGCGGCGGATCTGCACCAGACGCTCGGAGGGGGGAACGGGCAAGGGCTCCTGCGATTTGTTCATTCTTGTTTACCGATTCAACTGAGGTGGAGCCGGAACACAGCCCGGCCCGGACGCATTGATCATAGAGAAATGCCCGCGTCCCCGTCGGGCACGCGGTGCAAATCACGTGCGCGCGGCCTGTCTCCGGGACGCTGGCGCGCACGCGAGCGCAGTTTATGCTGGGGTTGTAACAACTTCGCGTATCTCCAGGGACACTGCTCAAAAAACAGGCAATCCGTCATCAAAGCCACAAAGTTGTTACCGGGTTCGCTGGACAAGCATGTGCACAACTCTGATTTTCTGCCTGAAAAATGGGCTAACCCATTGATTTCAAAAGAGCCGTCTCGGTCTGCACAAAAAACAGGCAATGCCGCAATGGGCTCTCCAGAGCGCGCCAGAGGCAAACCGCACCAGGGCCAACCAAGGGTTAACCCGTGAGCAAGTTGCAGTTATACCCGGCAAAACTGGACAATCATGTGGATAAGTTTTGGCAATCGCTGTAAGGAAAGCGCAAGCCGTTGATTTGCCAAGGATTTCCCCCCACTGCCCAAAAAGAAGGCAGCCATCCGTATTTTCCCGCCCTCTCCTCCCACGCCGACATGAGCACCCCCTTCACTCTCGATTTCTTCATTGCCCGGCTCACTCCCAGCGGCCAGCAGGCCGACGCCTGGGCCGATCAACCGCTGCTGCACTCGCTCGAGCAGGGCTCCATCGACTGGCCCAGCTCCTGCCGCAACGGCACCTGCCGCACCTGCATCGGCCAGCTGGTCTCGGGCAGCGTGCGCTACGACATCGAATGGCCGGGCCTGAGCGAAGATGAAAAGGCCGAGGGCTGCGTGCTGCCCTGCGTGGCCTATCCGCTGGGCGACGTCGTGCTCGAAGACCCCACGCGTTGAATCCACCGGCGCAGCTTGCCACGGGGCACGCCCAGCTGGACTAAAATGCCGCTTTGCGGGTCTGCACGCCATCCGGCATCCGACCCCGAGCGGCCCGGCCGCATCGATCGTTCTTTGGGGGCACTGCCTGCAGTGCCGGCGACACTTCCCCCAGGAATGCACGCTGCCCGGCCGATTGCACCGGCATCCGAAGAAAGTCCGACATGACCTCCCCCCTGCATCCCGTAGCCATCTCTCCGGTGGAAGACATCATTGCCGACATGCGTGCCGGCCGCATGGTGGTGCTGATCGATGAAGAAGACCGCGAAAACGAAGGCGACCTGGTGCTGGCCGCCGACCATGTCACGCCCGAAGCCATCAATTTCATGGCGCGTTTCGGCCGGGGCCTGATCTGCCTGACGCTCACGCGCGAACGCTGCCAGCGGCTCGGGCTGACCCCCATGGCCACGCGCAACGGCACCAAGCATTCCACCGCCTTCACGGTCTCCATCGAAGCCGCCGAAGGCGTGACAACGGGCATCTCCGCCGCCGACCGCGCGCGCACCGTGCAGGCCGCCGTGGCCGCAAATGCCCAGGCCGACGACCTGGTCCAGCCCGGCCATATCTTTCCGCTACAGGCCGTGGCCGGCGGCGTGCTGATGCGCGCCGGCCATACCGAAGCCGGCTGCGACCTCGCCGGCATGGCCGGCTGCAGCCCCGCCGCCGTGATCTGCGAGATCATGAAGGACGACGGCACGATGGCGCGCCTGCCCGACCTGCAGCTGTTCGCTGCCGAGCATGGCCTGAAGATCGGCACCATTGCCGACCTCATCCAATACCGCAGCCGCACCGAGTCGCTGCTGCAGGTGGTCGACAGCCGTCCGCTGCGCACGCCCTTCGGCGAATTCACGGTGCGTGTGTTCCGCGACCAGCCCAGCCAGTCGGTGCATCTGGCACTGATCAAGGGCAGCTGGGGCGCAGAAGACGACGTGCCGGTGCGCGTGCACGAGCCGCTGTCGCTGCTGGACCTGCTGGAGGTCGACCGCGAAATGCATTCGTGGAGCCTCGACAGCAGCCTGCGCTACCTCGATGCACAGGGCCGCGGCGTGGCCGTGCTGCTCAACTGCGGCGAGAGCGCCGAGCAGCTGCTGGCGCAGTTCGACGGCAGCGCACGCTCGGCCGAGGCGCCCGAGCGCGGCCGCATGGACCTGCGCACCTATGGCATCGGCGCGCAGATCCTGCGCGACTGCGGCGTGCACAGGATGCGCCTGATGGGCAACCCGCGCCGCATGCCCAGCATGACCGGCTACGGTCTCGAGATCACAGGTTATATCCCCAAGGAACAACAACATGTTTGACGCAGAACAGGGCACCGGCCCGCAACTCAACGGCGCGGGCCTGCGCATCGGCATCGTGCAGGCGCGCTTCAACGAAAGCATCACCAACGCGCTGGCCGCGGCCTGCCGCGCCGAGCTGCTGGCCGCCGGCGTGCTGGAAGAGAACATCGACCATGTGCAGGTCCCCGGCGCGCTCGAAGTGCCCGTGGCGCTGCAGGCCATGGCCCAGCGCGGCGAGTACCACGCCCTGGTGGCGCTGGGCTGCATCATCCGGGGGGAGACATACCACTTCGAGCTGGTGGCCAACGAATCGGGCGCGGGCGTGACCCGCGTCTCGCTGGACTACGAGCTGCCGATCGCCAATGCGATCATCACCACCGAGAACATGGAGCAGGCCATTGCGCGCCAGACCGACAAGGGCCGCGACGCGGCCCGCGTGGCGGTCGAGATGGCGCAGCTGCTCGAGACCCTGAACTGACATGAGCGAAGAACAAAATCCCTCGGCCTCCGGCCGCCCCCCGCGCCAGTCGCGCACCGGCAGCACCAGCACCGGCGCGCGCAAGGCCGCCTCCAAATCCAACCGCAGCCGCGCGCGCGAATTCGCGCTGCAGGCGCTGTACCAGCACCTCGTGGGCCGCAACGATGCGACCGCGATCGACATGTTCACGCGCGACCTGGCGGGCTTCCACAAGGCCGACACCGCGCATTACGACGCGCTGCTGCACGGCTGCATCACGACCGAAGCCGATCTGGACGCGCTGATCGAGCCCAAGCTCGACCGCAAGCTGGCCGAGATCTCGCCCATCGAACATGCCGTGATGTGGATCGGCGTCTATGAATTCCAGCATTGCCCCGACGTGCCCTGGCGCGTCGTGCTCAACGAGTGCATCGAGCTGGCCAAGGAATTCGGCGGCACCGACGGCCACAAATACGTCAACGCGGTGCTCAACGGCCTGGCGCCCAGCCTGCGCAGCGTCGAAGTGGCGGCCGACAAGGCAGCCGGCTAAGACGCCTGGGGCCCAAGGCCCGGTGCGCGGCGCGCATTGGTGCCCGGCCATGGCCTTCGTTTTCCGGTAACGCTCCCATGCAAGTATCAGACCGCGCCCAGCGCATCGAGCCCTTCTATGTGATGGAAGTCGCCAAGGCCGCCCAGGCCCTGGCCCGCGAGGTCGCGCACACCGATGCGCCGATGATCTTCCTGAACATCGGCGAGCCCGACTTCACCGCCCCGCCGCTGGTGCAGCAGGCGGCAGCCCGCGCCGTGGCCGAGGGCCAGACGCAATACACCCCGGCGCTGGGCCTTGACGCGCTGCGCGAGCGCATCAGCCAGTGGTATGCGCAGCGCTTTGGCGTGGAGGTGCCGGCGCGGCGCATCGTCGTCACCGCCGGCGCCTCGGCCGCGCTGCAGCTGGCCTGCCTGGCGCTGGTCAATGCCGGCGACGAGATCCTCATGCCCGACCCGAGCTACCCGTGCAACCGCCACTTCGTGCGCGCGGCCGACGGAGTCCCGGTGCTCGTGCCGGCCACGGCCGCCGAGCGTTTCCAGCTCAGCGCCGACAAGGTCGCAGCCGCCTGGAGCGACAAGACGCGCGGCGTGCTGCTGGCCTCGCCGTCCAACCCCACCGGCACCTCGATCGCCCCCGACGAGCTGCGCCGCATCCACGAGGTGGTGCGCGCGCGCGGCGGGCTGACGATCATCGACGAGATCTACCTGGGCCTGTCCTACGACCCGGCCTATTCGCAGACCGCGCTGGCGCTGGGCGAGGACCTGATCAGCATCAACAGCTTCAGCAAGTACTTCAACATGACCGGCTGGCGCCTGGGCTGGATGGTGGTGCCCGAGGCGCTGGTGCCGGCCATCGAGCGCGTGGCGCAGAACCTGTTCATCTGCGCCAGCAGCATCGCGCAGCACGCGGCGCTGGCCTGCTTCGAGCCCGACAGCATTTCCGAGTACGAGCGCCGCCGCGCCGAGTTCAAGGCGCGCCGCGATTACTTCATTCCCGAGCTGGAAAAACTGGGCCTGCGCGTGCCGGTCATGCCCGATGGCGCGTTCTACGCCTGGGCCGATTGCACCGAGGCGGCGCGCCGGCTCGGCGTCGAGGGCAGCTGGGACTTCGCCCATGCCGTGATGCGGCGCGCGCACCTTGCGGTCACGCCCGGGCGCGATTTCGGCAGCGCCGAAACCGCGCAATACGTGCGCTTTTCCACCGCCAATTCGCTGCCCCAGCTGCACGAAGCCGTGCGCCGGCTGCAGGCGCTGCTGGGCTGAACGCGCATGGACTTCGCCCTCCCCATCCGCATCTACTGGGAAGACACCGATGCCGGCGGCATCGTGTTCTACGCCAACTACCTCAAGTTCTTCGAGCGCGCGCGCACCGAATGGCTGCGCTCGCTCGGGATCGAGCAGCAAAAATTGCGGGAACAAACCGGCGGGATGTTTGTCGTAACCCAGGCGCAGGTCGACTTCCACCGGCCCGCGCGCCTGGACGATCAGCTGCTGGTGACCGCGCGCCTGCAGACCAGCGGCCGCGCGTCGATGACAATACGCCAGCAAGCCTTCCTGCAATCGGACCCGGATGCGCTGCTCAGCGAAGCCTCGATACGCATCGGCTGGGTCAATGGCGCAGACATGCGTCCGATGAGAATACCGATCAGCCTTCTGGAACTACTTTCATGAATTCCCAAAACATGTCCATTCTCAGCCTGATCCTCCAGGCCAGCTGGGTCGTTCAGCTCGTCATGCTGGCGCTCGTGCTGGCGTCGGTGGCAAGCTGGGCCGCGATCTTCCGCAAGTCCAACCTGATCAAGCGCGTGCGCGCCTTCAACGACGCCTTCGAGCAGGAGTTCTGGTCGGGCACCAGCCTCAACGACCTCTATGCCTCGGCCGCGCAGAACGCCAAGCGCGGCGGGCCGATGGAACGCATCTTCGCCAGCGGCATGCGCGAATACCAGAAGCTGCGCGAGCGCCGCATCGGCGATGTCGCCACGCTCATGGACGGCACGCGCCGCGCCATGCGCGCCAGCCTGCAGCGCGAGATGGACGAGATCGAAGCCGGCCTGCCCTTCATCGGCACCGTGGGCTCGGTCTCGCCCTACGTCGGCCTGTTCGGCACCGTGTGGGGCGTGATGCACGCGTTCACCGGCTTCGCCAGCATGGAACAGGTGACGCTGGCCACCGTCGCGCCCGGCATCGCCGAAGCCCTGGTGGCCACGGCCATGGGCCTGTTCGCGGCCATTCCCGCGGTGACGGCGTACAACCGTTTCGCCCACCTGACCGACCGCGTGGCCAACCAGCTCGACACCTTCATCGAAGAGTTCTCCAACATCCTGCAACGCAACGTGGGCGCGACCGCGAACAGCACCGCGTCCGGCCACTGAGCCGCCACCCGGAGCCATCCTCATGCCTTCAGTGTCTTCCCGCGGCGGCCGCCAGCGCCGCACGGTCAATGAAATCAACATGGTGCCCTTCATCGACGTGATGCTGGTGCTGCTGGTCATCTTCATGGTGACCGCGCCGATGCTCACGCCCGGCGCCATCAACGTGCCCAGCGCCGGCAAGGCCTCGCGCCCGCCGACCGAGAACCTGGCGCGCATCCTGATCGACAAGGACGGCTCGATCCGCCTGAAGACCGGCAGCAGCGAGCAGGTGGTGCTGCTCAACGAGCTGGGCTTCGCCGCCAAGGCCTGGCAGGCGCAGCAGCCCGAGGACAGCGCGGTCGTCATTTCTGCCGACAAGACGCTCAGCTACGACACCGTCATGCAGACCATGGGTCAGTTGCAGCGCGCCGGCGTGAAGCGCGTGGCGCTTGACGTCAAATCCAGCCAGTAAAGCCTTCCCTTCCATGCCACGTCCGCCCGAACACGATCCCTTCGCCCCGCCCCCGCCGCCGCCGCGCCTGCGCGCATGGATCCTGGCGATCGTGGCGCACGGCCTGCTCGTGGCCGCGCTGCTGTGGGCCGTGCGCATGCCGCCGGCCACGGACGAGGCAGCCGTCGAGGCCGAACTCTGGTCGGCCGTGCCCCAGGAGGCCGCGCCGCCCGCACCCGCTCCGGAGCCCACGCCCGCGCCTGAACCCGAAGTGAAGCCCGAGCCGCCACCGCCGCCGCCACCGCCGGTGGTCGTGCCCCCGCCACCGCCGCCGCCGGCTGTTGCGCAAAAGGACGACGACAGCGAAGCGGAAATCGCGCTCGAGCGCAAGAAAAAGCGCGAGCAGGCGGAAAAAGCCGCCAAGGCCGAACGTGAAAAGGCCGAGAAGGCGGAGCGCGAGCGCGAGGAAAAGGCGCGCGAGCGCCGCGAGAAGCAGGCCGAGGAACGCAAGGAACGCCTGGAAAAGGAAAAGGCCGAGAAGGAGGAAAAGGCCCGGGTCGAGAAGGCCGAGCGCGCCAAGGCGGAGAAAGCCGAGAAGGCCAAGGCCGAGCGCGAGGAGAAGGCGCGTGCGGAAAAGGCCGAGAAGGAAGAAAAGGCCAAAGCCGAGAAAGCCAAGGCCGAGAAGGCTGCAGCCGACAGGCGCAAGAAGGAAGAAGCCGCGAAGGAGGCCAAGGAGGCCGAGGCGCGCCGCGCCGAGAACCTGCGCCGCATGCAGGGCCTGGCCGGCGCCGGTTCCGAAAGCTCGCGTGGCAGCGCCGAACGCGGCAGCAGCCCGAACCAGGGCCAGGGCAATGGTTCTTCGTCGGGCGGGCCCTCGGCCGGCTATGGCGCGAAGGTCGCGGCCAAGGTCAAGCCCAACATCGTCTACCCTGACGACGTGGCGGGCAACCCGCGTGCCGAGGTCGCCGTGCGCACCTCGCCGGACGGCACCATTGTCGGCGTGCGCATCACTCAGTCCAGCGGCAATGCCGCCTGGGACCAGGCCGTGGTGCGGGCGCTGCACAAGACGGATACGCTGCCCAGGGATATCGATGGGAAGGTGCCGAGTTCGTTGACTATTGGGTTCAGGCCTAGGGATTGATTGGCAGGCTTGATCTTGAGGGCAGGACCTTGATCCTTCGACGGGGCCGCCCAGGCAGGCTCAGGGCAAACGGGCTCAGGCCCGGAGAGTGACCGCATGCCATGTCTCTAGGACAGGCCGCTCATGGTTCGACAGGCTCACCACGAACGGTTTTACGGTGCGCCATCTTCTTGAGCCGTTCGTCCTGAGCCTGTCGAAGGATGAACGTCCAATCTCAAGCTAGCAGCGGGCGGCAATCAAGGGTCCGCCGCCTCTCTTGAGCCCATCCCCGCCCCCCGCCTTCTCCCAATCGGAGACAATCCCCCCATGCCTCTCAAAGCCCCCGAACTTCTGCTGCCTGCCGGCTCGCTCGACAAGATGCGCGCCGCCTATGACTTTGGCGCCGACGCCATCTACGCGGGCCAGCCGCGCTACTCGCTGCGCGCGCGCAACAACGAATTCCGCCTGGAACAGATCGGCCAGGGCATTGCCGAAGCGCATGCGCGCGGCAAGAAATTCTTCGTCACCAGCAACCTGCTGCCGCACAACGACAAGGTGCGCACCTACCTGCGCGACATGGAACCGGTCATCGCCTTCAAGCCCGACGCGCTGATCATGGCCGACCCGGGCCTGATGATGATGGTGCGCGAGAAGTGGCCCGAGGTGCCGATCCATATCTCGGTGCAGGCCAACACCGTCAACTATGCGGCCGTCAAGTTCTGGCAGCGCATGGGCATCGCGCGCATCATCCTGTCGCGCGAGCTGAGCCTGGACGAGGTCGAGAAGATCCGCCAGGAATGCCCGGACATCGAGCTCGAGGTCTTCGTGCACGGCGCGCTGTGCATCGCCTACTCGGGCCGCTGCCTGCTGTCGGGCTACTTCAACCGCCGCGACCCCAACCAGGGCACCTGCACCAATGCCTGCCGCTGGAACTACGCCACGCAGGAGACGGCCGTCGATCCGAACACCGGCGAGGCCATGCCGCTGAAGATGGAAGGCGACTTCGACTTCGCCAAGGCACAGCAGGAAGAGGAAAGCAGCTTCTCGGCCTGCAACAACACGCCGCGCCACCCCAAGGCCGACCAGGTGTACCTGCTGGAAGAGCAAGGCCGCCCCGGCGAGCTCATGCCGATCATGGAGGACGAGCACGGCACCTACATCATGAACAGCAAGGATCTGCGCGCGGTCGAGCACATCGAGCGGCTGACGAAGATCGGCGTCGATTCGCTGAAGATCGAGGGCCGCACCAAGTCGCTGTACTACGTGGCGCGCACGGCGCAGACCTACCGCCGCGCCATCGACGACGCGGTGGCGGGCCGCCCCTTCAATCCGCATCTGATCACCGAGCTCGAAGGGCTGGCCAACCGCGGCTACACCAGCGGTTTCCTCGAGCGCCGTCCCTCGCAGGACTATCAGAACTACGAGACCGGCCATTCGGTGCTGCAGCGCAGCCACTTCGTCGGCGAGGTGCGCGGCTGGGCCGACGGCCTGGCCGAGATCGAGACCAAGAACCGCTTTGCTGTGGGCGACACGCTGGAGATCATCCACCCGAGCGGCAACCGCCAGGTCAAGCTCGAGCAGATGTTCAACCTGGAAGGCGAACCCGTGGCCGTGGCCCAGGGCAATCCGGTGCGCGTGCGCATTCCGCTGGAAGGTCCGGTCGACGGCGCATTGATCTCGCGTCTGCTCTGATACCGGGTTCACTCCGATTCATGGGCTGCTGCGGGCAGCCCCTTTTCTTTAGCGTTCCATGAATATTGTTGTCAACGAAGAACTCAAGGCCTATATCGATCCGCTGAGCGCCGATGAGCATGAAGCGCTCGAGCGCAGCATCCTGGCCGAAGGCTGCCGCGATGCGCTGGTGCTCTGGGGCGACCTGCTGGTCGACGGCCACAACCGCTATGGCATCTGCCAGAAGCACGGCATCCCTTTCGAGACCGTGCAGGCCACGCATTTCCAGAACATGGACGACGTGCACCTGTGGATGATCGACCAGCACCTGGGCCGGCGCAGCGTCTCGGACTTCCAACGCGGCGTGCTGGCACTGCGCAAGCGCGAGATCATTGCCGCGCGCCGCGCCAAGGCAGCAGAGCAGGCCGCGCCCGAAGCCGAGGCTGCCGCAGCCCCCGTGGACGACACGCCCGAGCAGCAAGCGCTGGCCACGCGGGAGGCGCTGGCCCGCGTGGCGCGCCTGAGCAGCACCCAGGTCAAGCAGATCGAGACCATCCAGCAAAAAGCCACGCCCGAAGTCGTGGCCGCGGTGAAGGCGGGCGATATCTCGATCAACGCCGCTGCCGCCGTAGCGCAGTTGCCCGCCGAGGAACAGGTGGCCGCGGCCGCTGCGGGCAAGGATGAACTCAAGCAGGCTGCCAAGCGCGTGCGTGAGTCGAAGAAAAAGCCGCGTGAAAGCGTTGAAGGCGAAAGCGCGACCGCCGAGGAAAGTGTGGATGCTGCCGCACTGAAGCAGCGCATCGAGACGCTGGAGCAGGAAAATGGCATGCTGCGCCAGCAGATCAAAGCTTTGCAGGAGCTACTGCAGGAAAAGGCTTGATCCCTTCCATCATCTTCATCAGGAACCCATGACCGCCCTGTTCTCTCCCCTGTCCCTTGGCAATCTCGAATTGTCCAACCGCGTCGTCATTGCACCGATGTGCACCTACAGCGCCGACGACGGCTGCGCCAACGACTGGCATCTGATGCACTACGGCCAGCTGGCCCAGTCGGGCGCGGGCCTGCTGATCGTCGAAGCCACGGCGGTGGAGGCCATGGGCCGCATCAGCGCGCAGGATCTGGGACTGTGGAGCGATGCCGCCGAAGCCGCGATGCGCCCGGTGCTGGAACACATCCGCCGGCACAGCGGCATCAAAATGGGCGTGCAGCTGGGCCATGCGGGCCGCAAGGCCGCGAGCCTGCAGCCCTGGCTGGGCGGCGGGCCGTTGCCGCAGGATGAGGCCTGGCCGACGCTGGGTGCCAGCGCGCTGTCCGCTTCTCCCGAAGTGCCTACGCCCGCGGCTGCGACGCTGGCCGATATCGTGCGCGTGAAGAAGGCCTTTGTCGACGCCGCACTGCGCGCGCAGCGCCTGGGCTACGACCTGATCGAGCTGCATGGCGCGCATGGCTATCTGCTGCACCAGTTCCTGTCGCCGCTGTCCAACCAGCGCACCGACCAGTATGGCGGCAGCCTGGAAAACCGCATGCGCCTGACGCTGGAAGTCTTCAGCGCGGTGCGCGCCGCCGTGGGCGATGCGCTGCCCGTCGGCGTGCGGCTGTCGGCCAGCGACTGGATCGAGGGAGGCTGGGATGTGGAGCAAAGTGGGGTACTGGCCAGGGAACTGCAGGCACTGGGCTGCGCTTTCCTGCATGTGTCGAGCGGCGGGCTGAGCCCGGCGCAGCAGATCCCCGTCGGCCCGGGCTACCAGCTGCCGCTGGCGCATGCACTGCGCGCGCAGCTGGCGATGCCGGTCATTGGCGTGGGCCTGATCACCGATCCGCTGCAGGCGCAGGCGGCGCTTGACGCCGGCGATGCCGACGCGATCGCCATTGCCCGCGCCGCGCTGTTCAATCCGCGCTGGCCCTGGCATGCGGCCCAGGCGCTGGGTGCGCAGGTGCCGGCCTCGCCGCAGTATCTGCGCTGCCAGCCGCATGGCGCGCGCGGGCTGTTCGCGCCGCTTTCCGCCTGAAGCTGTCAGTGGCGGGGCAAAAAAAATACTCCAGAGCCGATGCCATGGAGTATTTTGTCCCGGACCCGCCTCCCTCGCGGGAGTGTCCGTGCGCATCGAACGCCCGCTGCCGGGCGCTGCGCAGGTGCTTCTCGATTACTGGTTTGCCAGGCCGACGTGGGCTTCGCGGTAGTCGGAAATGAACGAGATCAGGGTAGCGATGGCTTGACGCATGGTGTGCTTTCTACGAGATGCACTTGAATCCCTGACGGCACGCATCTCTCAATGCCGTCAGAGCAGGTTGACTTAAGTAGTAACCCTTAGCCGCTAGTATAAACCCTATACGCAAAATTACGCATCCTGTGCCACAAAACAACATGGTATGCACATGGGATTTGTCACACAGCCATAAAAAACGGGAGCTATTGCTCCCGATGCGTTTTCTGGGTGTTGCGTCCCCGTGTTGCGCTCAACCCTCGGCGGTGAAGCCCACGCGCCGCACGATCGGCCCCCATTTGGCGAGCTCCGACTTCACCAGCGTCGCCAGTTCGCCCGGCGTGGAAGACATCGCCTCGAGGCCGAAGGTGGCCAGGCTGTCGACCACGTCCTTGGACGCCAGCGCGCTGCGCAGGTGGCCGTTGAGGCGCTGCACCAGCTCGGGCGGGGTTTTGGCTGGCATGAGAAAGGCAAACCACTCGCTGTGCGCCATGTCGGCATAGCCCTGCTCGACCAGCGTCGGCACCTGGGGCGCGAAGCGGCTGCGGCGCTGGCCGCTCACGCCCAGGATGCGCAGCTTGCCGCTGGACAGATGCTGCAGCATGTCGCCCAGCGGGCCCGACACGGCCGAGACGTTGCCGCCCATCATGTCCAGCAGCGCCGGCTGGGTGCCGCGGTAGCCCGCATGCTTGAGATCGACGCCGCCATGCTGACCCAGCAGCGCGCCGATGAAATGCGGGGTGGAGCCCGGCGCCGGGGAGCCGAAGTTCGCGCCCTGCGGGTTGGCCTTGGCCCAGGCCAGAAACTCGCGCACATTGGCGACCTGCGCCGGCACGGCAGGGCCGACGGCGAAGCCGAAATCGAACACGCAGCCCAGCGACACCGGCGCCAGGTCCGTGACCGGGTCATAGGACAGCTTGCTGTAGATATGCGGATAGATCGACAGCATCGAGGTCGGCGTCTGCAGCAGCGTCGTGCCATCGCCTGGCCGGCCCTTGATGTAATTGATCGCGATCTGGCCGCCCGCGCCGGTGCGGTTTTCCACCACGGCCGTCTTCGCGTAGCCGGGTGCCAAATGCGTTCCCACGCGCCTGCAGATCGCATCCGAGGTGCCCCCGGGGGCAAAGCCGGTGACGATGTTCAGGCTCTCGAGCGCTGCCTGCGCATGGGCCTGCATTCCCAGGCTGGCCAGCAGCGCGCCGGCGCCGCCCGCGCCTGCCGCACCCAGCCATTCACGGCGGTTCATGGTCATTGATTGCTTTCTTGATATGGATCTCGAGAGAAGCGGCTGCCCTCGCGTTCAGCCGGAGTCGCGCAGCCAGGTGACCGCGCCCGAGTGCGTCACGGCGCCCTGATGCGCCGGCCTCACCGTCAGCGCGTATTTTTCCAGCAAGCCGCCGCCGCGCGCTCCCGTGTTTACGCGAGGATGGCGCGCGCTTCCCTGCAGGCGCAGGGCGAGGTCGGTGTCCGACAGCTCCACCGTGATCGAGCGCGCCAGCGGACGTGCGTCGATGCACACCATGTCGCCGTCGCGCAGCGCCGCGATCGGGCCGTTGTCGGCGGCCTCGGGCCCCGCATAGCCGATGCACAGCCCGCGCGTCGCGCCCGAAAAGCGCCCGTCGGTCAGCAGAGCCACCTTGTCGCCCATGCCCTGCCCGTAGAGCAAGGCGGTGATGCCCAGCATCTCGCGCATGCCGGGGCTGCCCTTCGGACCCTCGTTGCGGATCACGATCACGTCGCCGGCGCTGTAGCGCATGGCCTGCACGGCGGCCTGGGCCTCCTCCTCCGACTCGAACACGCGCGCCGGGCCGCGATGCGCCAGCGTGGCGAGGCCGGCGGTCTTCAGCAGCGCACCTTCGGGACACAGATTGCCCTTGAGCACCGCCAGGCCGCCGTCGCGCGAGATCGGATTGCCGGCCGCACGCACCACCTGCCCGTCGGGCGCCAGCGCCGAGGCCAGCTCCTCGGCCAGCGTGCGGCCGGTGAAAGTCAGCGCTCTGCCATGCAGCAGGCCCTGGTCCAGCAGGCTGCGCAGGATCACCCCCGCGCCACCGATGTAATGCACGTCGCGCGCCAGATAGCGCCCGCCGGGACGCAGATCGGCGATCAGCGGCGTTCGCGCGAAGACTTCGGCCACGTCGTCGAGGTGGAAGCGGATGCCGGCTTCATGCGCAATGGCCGGCAGATGCAGCGCGGCATTGGTGGAGCCGCCCGTGGCGCTGACCACCGCGCAGGCATTCTCCAGCGCCTGGCGCGTGACGATGTCGCGCGGCAGTGGCCCGCCGCCCTCGGCGCTGGCCCACACGGCGCGCATCAGCGTCTTGGCGGTGCGGCGCATCAGCGGCGCTCGCTCGCTGAACACCGCGGGCAGCATGCTCGAGCCGATGGGCGCCAGCCCCAGCGCCTCGCTGACCATGCCCATGGTGTTGGCCGTGAACTGCCCGGCGCAGGCGCCGGCCGTGGGCAGGCAGCTGCGGCTGATCTGCGCCAGTTCCTCGGAGGTGGCCGTGCCGGCCAGCACCTGACCTATGCTTTCATAGGTGTCGACCACATTCAGATCGCGGCCTTCGGGACCAGGCATCTGCCCCGGCAGCGCCGAGCCGCCATGCACGAACACGCTGGGCACATTGCAGCGCAGCATGCCCATCATCAGGCCCGGCAGGTTTTTGTCGCAGGCACCGATGGCGAAGATGCCGTCCCACTGGTGGCCGCGCACCGAGGCCTCGACGCTGTCGGCAATCAGCTCGCGCGATACCAGCGAGAAGCGCATGCCCGAATGCGCCATCGTCAGCCCGTCGCTCACGGACACCACCGGGCATTCGTGCGGCGTGCCGCCGCCCGCATAGATGCCGGTCTTGGCATGCTGCGCCTGCTCGCGCAGGTTCAGGTTGCAGGGGCTCATCTCGCCGCCGGTATGGAACACGCCGATGTGCGGGCGCTCGATGTCCTCGTCGTCCTGGCCCAGCGCATGCAGGAAGCTGCGCGCGGTAGCGCGCACGGTGCCTTCGCGGATGATGGCGGAGCGGAAACCGGGGGCCGCGGGGGGTTTGTCTTGGTCGTTATCTGGGGAAGTTGTCATGGCGGTGGGTGGACGGATCGGGGTCCGGACACCATAACCAAACACTGGGCGGAGGCAATAGCTTTGGATGTAGGCCGGTCACTGAGGTGACAAAGCTGGTTCCCGGATGGAAACGTCATGGCAATTCTTGAGGGCAGGACGTCCATGGTTCGACGGGGCCGCCCAGGCAGGCTCACCACGAAAGGTGGGTGGCGCTGTGCCGCGTCCAAAACCGCTGGAAGGCACGAACTTTTTATAGTAAGCGCGGCCTTCTCCAACGTTCGTCCTGAGCCTGGCGCAGGGCTACCTGTCGAAGGATGGACGGCCACCCTCCAACGAAAAGCGGGCCCGGCCAAAGTTAGATGATGGCGCACTTCCGTTGATATGACTGCCTTCAATACCCGCTGGCCCGCTCCACCGTCCGCAGCAGTGGCTCCCCCGCCAGCAGCCGCTCGCAGTTCTCCGCGATCTGGCTGACCACATCCGGCATGGGCATCACGGCAGCCATATGCGGCGTCACCATCACCAGCGGATGGCGCCACAGCGCGTTGTCCGCCGGCAGGGGCTCCACTGGGAAGACATCGACCAGCACTCCGCCCAGTTGCCCCGATTCCAGCGCCTCGAGCACGTCCGCCTCGACGAAGTGCGGGCCGCGACCCACGTGGATCAGCTTGGCGCCCGGCGTCAGCCGGTTGAAGAGATCGCGCGACAGGATGCCTTCGGTTTCATCCGTCAGCGGCAGCACGCAGATGAGCACTTCCACGCCATCGAGAAATGCGCCGAGCCCCTCCGCTCCCGCAAAGGTCTCGATGCCTTCCAGGCTGCGCGCGCTGCGCGACCAGCCCCTTACGCTGTAGCCGTGGGCGGCCAGGGTCTTGGCCATATGGGCGCCGATCTCGCCCAGTCCCATCACCCCGACGACGACCTCCGAGGCCGCGCGGTTGGCGGGCCGCTGCCACAGCAGCGCGCGCTGGTTGCGCGCGGCGATGTCGAATCCGCGGTGGTAGGTCAGCGTGCCCCAGAGCACGTACTCGGTCAGGCGCTGCGCCTGCGCCTGGTCGATGACGCGGCAGATCGGCACATCGGGCAGCCCGGGGTCGCGCACCAGGCCGTCGACGCCCGCGCCAATGGAATGCACCATGCGCACGTCGGGCAGCTGCTGCCAGGTGTCGTGGGGCTGGCCCCAGCACACGGCGACGCAGGCCTCGCGGGCCCCCGCATCGCCAGGCCGGACGATGGACCAGTCGGGAAGGCGCCGGCGCAGCAGCTCCTCCACCACGGTCTTGTTGTGCAGATAGGCACCTGCAACCGCCAGGGTGGGCATCGCTCAGGCCTCCGCGATGGCTTCGGCCAGCAGCGCCAGGCCTTCCTCGAACACGTTGTCCTCGATGGTGAGCGGGAACAGGAAGCGGATCACGTTGGCATTGACGCCGCAGCTCAGCAGCAGCAGGCCCTTCTGCAGCGCCAGATCCTGGATGGCCTTGACCTTGGCGGGCAGCGGCGCGCCCGTGGCCGGGTCCTTGAACTCCGCCGCCACCATGGCGCCGAGGCCGCGTACCTCCGCCAGTTCCGGCACCTTGGCCTGCAGGGAGCGCAGGCTTTGCGTCAGCTTTTCGCCCAGCGTCTGCGCGCGCGCGGGGAGCTGTTCGTCCTGCATCACGTCGATGACCGCCAGGGAGGCGGCCACCGCCAAAGGATTGCCGGCATAGGTTCCGCCCAGGCCGCCAGGCGCGGCGGCGTCCATCAGCTCGGCGCGGCCGGTCAGTGCGGACAGGGGGAAACCGCCTGCCAGGCTCTTGGCCAGGGTGATCAGGTCGGCTTCGACGCCCATGTGCTCGAGGGCAAACATCTTGCCGGTGCGGCCGAAACCGGTCTGGACTTCGTCCACCACCAGCAGGATGCCGTGCGCGTCGCACAGCGCGCGCAGCTTCCGGAAGAGTTCGGGCGGCGCGATATAGAAGCCGCCTTCGCCCTGCACCGGCTCCAGGATGATGGCGGCCACGCGCTTGGGATCGACATCGGCCTTGAACAGCTTCTCGATGGCCGCGATGCTGTCCTCCACGCTCACGCCCAGCGCTTCGGCAGGGTAAGGCACATGCCAGACGTCCGGCGGCATGGCGCCGAAGCCGGCCTTGTAGGGGTACACCTTGCCGGTCAGGGCCATGCCCATCAGCGTGCGGCCGTGGAAAGCCCCGGAGAAGGCGATGACCGCGTTGCGGCCCGTGGCGGCCTTGGCCACCTTCATGGCGTTCTCCACAGCTTCGGCGCCGGTGGTGAACAGCGCGGTCTTCTTGGCGAAGCCGCCGGGCGTCAGTGCGTTGAGCTTCTCGCACAGCGCGATGTAGCTCTCGTAGGGCGTCACCTGGAAGCAGGTGTGGTGGAAGCTCTCGAGCTGCTGCTGCACCGCGGCGACGATGCGCGGATGGCGGTGCCCGGTGGCCAGCACCGCGATGCCGCTGCCGAAGTCGATCAGCCGCTTGCCGGTGACATCCCAGATCTCGGCATTGCGCGCCGAGGCAGTGAAAGCCTGTGTCTGGACCCCGACGCCGCGCGGGCAGGCGGCCAGCCGGCGTTGTTCGAGGACGGTGTTCGGGTTGGCGACTTGAAGCATGGGAATTCCTGGGGTGGCGGGATGGAGGGCAAGGTTGAAGCCCCGGATTCTAGCGCCAATATGAAATTATTGGATTCAATTTTCACGGTTCTGAACGGGTTTTTACCCTCCTTCATGGCGTCGTTTTGCCGCCCGAGTTGGCGCAAAATACAGCTGCCGGCGGCGTCAGCCGGGCCCTGTGCTCGATCTGGCCCCTGCGCTCCCCACGAGGCGACTCGGATATCCCCACGAAGAAATGCACACCAACAGTCCAAGCACTCCCAAGGCCCCCCGAAAAACGGCGTCGAAGCCCAGGGCCGCGGCCCGGGCCGATGCCGGGTCCGGGACGGCCGAGGCGGCGCGCTCCGCCGATCCCATGGAATGGGTGGGGCGCGAGATCAAGGGCCTGCGCAAGGCCAAGAGCCTGTCGCTGCAGCAGATGGCGCTGCGCTGCGGCAAGTCCATCGGCTTTCTCAGCCAGGTGGAGCGCGGCATGAGCACGCCGTCCATCAGCGACCTGCACCAGATCGCCGAGGCGCTGGGCGTGCAGATCAGCTGGTTCTTTCCGCAGGGCGCCAGCGTGGAGCCATCGGACGGCGGTGTCGTGGTGCGCAAGGCGCGGCGCCGCCGCCTGGCTTTTGCCTCGGGCATCTCGGACTTCCTGCTCTCGCCCAACCTGGAAGGGCCGCTGGAGCTGCTGTTCTCCACCATGGAGCCGGGCTCGGACAGCGGGCCCGACACCTACGAGCATGTGGGCCACGAAGCCGGTGTCGTGTTGAAGGGAACGCTCGAGCTGTGGATCGGCGAGCAGCGCTTCACGCTGGAGGAAGGCGACAGCTTCAGCTTTGCCAGCACCACGCCACACCGCTACCGCAACCCCAGCGACACCCAGACCGAGCTGATCTGGGCCGTGACCCCGCCCTCCTACTAGTTCCAGCGCCCGCATCGGGCATGGCGAGGCGCCGAAAAGAGCGTTTACCGCGGGCTGGAATTGGTGAATAATGAAAATATTCAATGATATTTTCACGAGCATGGAATTACAGCCATCCGGCGATTCCACGCTTTCTTCCAGCGCGCGCACACCATGAGCAAGACATACATCTATCCCGAAACCAAGGCCGCGGTCAGTGCTGCCGAATGGGAGCAGCGGGTCAACCTGGCGGCATGCTATCGCCTGATGGCGCACTACCGCATGACCGATCTGATCTACACCCATGTCTCGGCGCGGGTGCCCGACGCACCCAACGAGTTCCTGATCAATCCCTATGGCCTGATGTTCGACGAGATCACCGCGTCGAGCCTGCTCAAGGTCGACCATGACGGCCGCATCATCCACGACCCCACCGGCATCGGCTGCAACCCGGCCGGCTTCGTCATCCACAGCTGCATCCACCATGCCCGGCCGGAGATCAACTGCGTGCTGCACACGCACACCGCCGCCGGCATGGGCGTGGCCGCGCAGCAGCAGGGCCTGCTGAACATCTCGCAGCACGCCATGCGCTTTCACGGCCAGCTCTCCTACCACGACTACGAGGGCGTGGCGCTGGACGCGGACGAGCAGCCGCGGCTGGTGCAGGACATGGGCAGCAACAAGGCGATGATCCTGCGCAACCACGGGCTGCTCACGGCCGGCGCCACCATCCGCGAGGCCTTCGACCTGATCTATTACCTCGAGCGCGCCTGCCAGGCGCAGATCGCGGCCCAGTCGGGCGGCGCCGCGCTGCACATCTGCAGCGACGCGGTCGCGGCCAAGGTGGCCAGCCAGTTCAGCGTCTCCGATGGCAGCGACGAGCAGGACTGGCCCGCCCTGCTGCGGCTGCTGGACCGCATCGACAGCAGCTACCGCCAGTGACGGCGGCGCATGGCAGCTTTCCCGGGCCCGCTTGCGCGGGCCTTTTTTTGTCCATGCGGGCCTGGCCCCATGCCGATGCACCGGCGCTGCGCAGCGCGGGTAAGTCACTGCCCCAAAAAAGCACCGCGTTCACCAAATGAGTGAATAAGGTTAACCCTGTGGCGTATTTGTGAAAATTTAATGCAGAATTTTCACTGGCATGCAATTTGCAACAGCATTTTTGCCCAAAACTCGATAGACCCAGGAAGATCCCATGCGCCGAACGTTCCTCAGGGCAGCTCTCAGCTGCTTCGCCCTTGCCCTTCCCTTTGCCGCCTCGGCCCAGGAAGGCACCGCCTACCCCAGCAAGTCGGTGCGCCTCATCGTTCCATTCCCTCCCGGCGGCGGCACCGATGCCATCGCACGCGCGCTGGCCGACCGGATGGCCGTGGACCTGAAGCAGTCCTTCGTCATCGAGAACAAGCCCGGTGCCGGCGGCATCCTGGGGGCCGACGCCACCGCGCGCAGCCCGGCGGACGGCTACACCCTGTTCGTCGGCACCAACAGCTCGCTGGTGACCAACAAGTTCCTCTACTCCAAGCTGCCCTACGACCCGGACGGCTTCGAGCTGATCGGGCTGGTGGGCATCACGCCCCTGGTCGTGGTCATCAACCCTTCCGTTCCGGCCAGGAACATTCCCGAACTGGTGGCCTACGCCAAGGCCAACCCGGGCAAGCTCAGCTACGCCTCCTTCGGCGCCGGCACGACCTCGCATCTCGCGGCCGAGCTGTTCAAGCAGCGCGCCGGCATCGACATGCTGCACGTGCCCTACAAGGGCGCGGCGGAAGCCCTGCCGGCGATCATCGGCGGCCAGGTCTCGGTGTATTTCGACACCATCGTCAGCTCCATTCCCCATGTGAAGAGCGGCAAGCTGCTGGCGCTAGGCGTGACCTCCGCCAAGCGCTCGCAGACCCTGCCCAACGTGCCCTCGGTGGCCGAGCAGGGCTATCCGGGCTACGAGATGTTCCCCTGGTACGGCCTGGTCGCGCCCAAGGGCACGCCCAAGGACGTGATGGAGAAGCTGCGCGCCAGCCTGGCGCGCGCGCTGGCCGATCCCAAGCTGATCGAGCGGCTCGGCCCCACGGGCGCGGAAGTGACGCCCATGACCGCCGCCGAGTTCCATGAATTCGTGCGCGTGGATACCGGCAAGACCGAGAAGGTGGTCAAGGCCGCCGGCGTGACGCTGAACTGAGCGGATGCACGCACCCGGCGCTGGCTCCCGGCAACGGGGTCAGCGCTTTTTTGCGACCGCCTCGAGAATGCAGCGCGCCACCACCTGCCAGGGCGCG
This sequence comes from Comamonas endophytica, assembly GCF_023634805.2. Classification (NCBI taxonomy): domain Bacteria; kingdom Pseudomonadati; phylum Pseudomonadota; class Betaproteobacteria; order Burkholderiales; family Comamonadaceae; genus Comamonas; species Comamonas endophytica. The sequence goes on along the minus strand of NZ_CP106881.1, from coordinate 2,977,817 downwards.
AGCATCTCCTCCTGGGGCACGCTGGCGAACGCCAGGATCAGGCCCGGGCTCGGGTTGCGGCCGAAATAGTAGATGGACAGCGGACGCGCGATCACCCCCCGGGCCGCGGCCTCGGCGGCAATGGCCACGTCGTCGGTGCCGGGCGGCAGCGCCAGCACCAGATGCAGTCCGGCATTGCTGTCGTATTCATGCACCCAGCCTGGGCCCAGCGACTGCTCCACCAGCTGGATGAGGTAGGCGCGCCGCGCCGCATAGATCAGGCGCATGCGCCGGATGTGGGCCGCGTACTGGCCGCTGTCCATGAATTCGGCCAGCGCCGCCTGCTGCAGCATGTGGCCGCCGCGGTAGAGCTTGGATTGCGCGGTGCGAAAGGCCGCGGCAAAGGGCGCGGGCACCACCATGTACGCCATGCGCAGCCCGGGATACAGGGTCTTGCTGAAGGTGCCCACATAGATCACCGGCGCGCCGGGCAGCAGCCCCTGCAGCGAGGCCACGGGGTGGCCCGAGAAACGGAACTCGCTGTCGTAATCGTCCTCGACCACCCAGGTGCCGTGCTGCGCGGCGAAGTTCAGCAGGTCGAGGCGGCGCGACAGGCTCATGACCGGCCCCAGCGGATACTGGTGCGAGGGCGTGACGAAGGCGAAGCGCGGCGGCCTGGCCGTCGCCTGGATGGGAAAGCGCATGCCCTCGGCATCCACCGGCATGGGCTTGAGCCGGATGCCGTTGATCTCCAGGATGCTGCGCGTGCCCCAGTAGCCCGGCTCCTCGACCCAGGCGTGGTCGCCGGCATCGCCCAGCACGCGCGTGATCAGATCGATGGCCTGGTGCACGCCTTCGGTCACGACGATCTGGCCGGGCTCGCAGACCACCGAGCGCGCCTGCCGCAGATAGACCGCCAGGCTCTGGTGCAGCCTGGCATAACCGCCGTTGGTGGCATAGCTGAGCGTCGACGGTGGCAGCTCGCGGCTCAGGCGCGCCGTGATCTGCGCCAGCTTGGCATGCGGCACCTGGGTGACGTCGGGCACGCCCGGCAAGAAGGCGCCCCACTGCGTGGCCTGGGCCTGCGCCCCCATGACCACCTTGCGCCCGCGCCGCGACAGGCGCCCGGCGACCGACTTTCCCGCGGGCGCGACGGCCGGGTTGCCGGGCTTGAGCGGAGGCAGGTCGGGAATGCGCTCGGCGACATAGGTGCCGCTTCCCGTCAGCCCCCTGGTGTAGCCCTCGGCAATCAACTGCTCGTAGGCATGCATGACGGTATTGCGTGAAATGCCCGCCTCGGCCGCCAGGTCACGCGTCGGCGGCAGGCGCGTTCCGGCCGGCAGGCTGCCGTCGTGGATGGCATCGCGCAGGCATTCGTAGAGCAGCCGGTTGACCGCGACAGCGGTTTTCTCCTGGCGCAGGCGCGCCAGCCGGGGGGCGATCAGGTCTCCGCTGATGGACTTCAATTGGCACCATCCATTTGTGTCGAAGTGGCGCTGGATTATAGGTCCGTTCCTGGCTCTAATCCGTCCATCATTCAACGCCACCGGGACCTTCCATGAACAACCAGCAGATCAATCAGCGCCGCCTCGATGCCACCCCGCGCGGTGTCGGCGTCATGTGCAATTTCTACGCGGACCGCGCCGAGAACGCGACCATCTGGGACGTGGAAGGCCGGCAGTACACCGACTTCGCTGCGGGCATCGCCGTGGTCAACACCGGCCACCGCCACCCGAAGATCGTCGCGGCCGTGCAGGCGCAGCTCGAGCGCTTCACGCACACCGCCTTCCAGATCGTTCCCTACGAAAGCGCGGTGGCGCTGGCCGAGCGCATCAATGCGCTGGCGCCCATCGACGGCCCGAAGAAGACGGCCTTTTTCACCACCGGCGCCGAAGCCGTCGAGAACGCCATCAAGATCGCCCGCGTCAGCACCGGCCGCCCCGGCGTCATTGCCTTTGGCGGCGGCTTCCACGGCCGCACGATGATGGGCCTGGCGCTCACCGGCAAGGTGCAGCCGTACAAGGCGGGCTTCGGTCCCTTCCCCGGCGAGGTCTACCACCTGCCCTTCCCCGCGCCCCTGCGCGGCGTCACGGTGCAAGACAGCCTGGACGCGCTGGAGCATCTGTTCAAGTGCGATGTCGACCCCGCGCGCGTGGCCGCGATCATCGTCGAGCCGGTGCAGGGCGAAGGCGGCTTCAACGTGGCCGACGCCGCGCTGTTCGCCAGCCTGCGCCAGGTCTGCGACAAGCATGGCATCCTGCTGATCGCCGACGAGGTGCAGACCGGCTTCGGGCGCACCGGCAAGCTGTTTGCCATGGAGCACTACCCCACCCGTCCCGACATCATGACCATGGCCAAGAGCCTGGCTGGCGGCATGCCGCTGTCGGCCGTGTGCGGCCGCGCCGAGGTGATGGACGCCGCCAACCCCGGCGGCCTGGGCGGCACCTATGCCGGCAACCCGCTGGCCGTCGCCGCCGCGCATGCGGTGATCGATGTCATCGAGCAGGAACAGCTGCTGGCGCGCTCGGTGGCGCTGGGCGCGCGGCTGCAGGAATTCCTCAGCGGCCTGAGCGAGCGCGTTCCCGCCATCGCCGAAGTGCGCGGACTGGGCTCGATGGTGGCCATGGAATGCGTCGATCCCGAGACCCGGGCGCCGGACAGCGCGCTGGTGGGGCGCATCCAGAAGGAAGCGCTGGAGCGCGGCCTGCTGCTGCTGAGCTGTGGCCAGTACGGCAATGTGATCCGCTTCCTGTATCCGCTCACCATTCCCGATGCGCAATTCGATGCCGCGCTGCAGACGCTGGAAGAAGCCGTCGGCGCCGCAGCAGGCGTGGCGGTGGCCGCCTGAGGAGATCCGATGGACATGAAGACCTCGCCCCTGGCATTCCTGAACGACCCCAGCCTGCTCAAGACCGATGCGCTGATCGATGGGCAATGGGTCCAGGGAGACTCGCGTTTCGATGTCGACGATCCGGCAACGGGCCTCAAGCTGGCCGACGTGCCCAACCTGGGCGCCGCCGATGCCGAGCGCGCCGTCCGAGCCGCGAATGCCGCCTGGCCCGCCTGGCGCGCCAAGACCGCCAAGCAGCGCCACGCGATCCTGCTGAAGTGGTATGAGCTGCTGATGGCACACAGCGAGGACCTGGCGCGCATCATGACCGCCGAGCAGGGCAAGCCCTTTGCCGAAGCCAAGGGCGAGGTGGGCTATGCCGCCAGCTTCGTCGAGTGGTTTGCCGAGGAAGCCAAGCGCGCCAATGGCGAAACGCTGCCGCAGTTCGACAGCACGCGCCGCCTGATGGTGCTCAAGCAGCCCGTCGGGGTCTGCGCCGCCATCACGCCGTGGAACTTCCCGCTGGCCATGATCACGCGCAAGGTGGCGCCGGCGCTGGCCGCCGGCTGCCCGGTGGTCATCAAGCCCGCGGAGCTGACCCCGCTGACGGCCCTCGCCGCGGCGGAGCTTGCAGTGCGTGCCGGCATTCCCGCCGGCGTGCTCAATGTGATCACCGCCGACAGTGCCAACAGCATCGCCGTGGGCAAGCTGCTGTGCGCCAGCGACGTAGTGCGCCACCTGAGCTTCACCGGTTCCACCGAGGTCGGCCGCATCCTGATGGCGCAAAGCGCGCCCACGGTGAAGAAGATCAGCCTGGAGCTGGGCGGCAATGCGCCGTTCATCGTCTTCGACGATGCGGACATCGACTCGGCCGTCGAAGGCGCCATCGCCAGCAAGTACCGCAATGCCGGCCAGACCTGCGTCTGCGCCAACCGGATCTACGTGCAGGACGGCGTGTACGAGCAGTTCGTGCAGAAGTTCGCGGCGCGCGTGCAGGCGCTCACGGTGGGCAACGGCTTCGAGGACGGCGTGGTGCAGGGTCCGCTGATCGAGCCCGCGGCGCTGGACAAGGTGCAGCGCCACCTGGACGATGCGCTGGCCAAGGGCGGGCGCGTCGTGGCCGGTGGCGCAAGGTTGGAGGGACAGTTCTTCCAGCCCACAGTGGTGGCAGATGCCAACGCCGATATGCTGTGCGCGCGCGAGGAGACCTTCGGGCCCTTTGCGCCGGTGTTCCGCTTCCAGACCGAGCAGCAGGCCATCGATGCCGCCAACGACACCGAGTTCGGCCTGGCCAGCTACTTCTACAGCCGCGACGTGGGCCGCATCTTCCGCGTGGCCGAGGCGCTGGAATACGGCATGGTCGGCATCAACGCGGGCGTGATTGCCTCCGAGCACGTGCCCTTTGGCGGCGTGAAGCAATCGGGCCTGGGGCGCGAAGGCTCGCATCACGGCATGGATGATTACCTCGAGCTGAAATACCTCTGCCTCGGGGATATCGACAAGTAGTGCGGCCGGCGCAGGGCGGCGGTTGCCGCACTGCACGCGCCGGCTTCAGGCGCTGCGCCGCGCGGCCTTGGCCGGGCGCGCGGCGCGCATCGCGCTGGTGATCCCGTCCACCGTGCGCCGCACATGGGCGCGCATCTCCTGCTCCATGCGCTCGGGATCGCCCGCTTGCAGCACGGCCAGCAGCCGTTCATGGACCTGCTGCACCCCGCAGCAGCCGGACTGGTTCTCCAGCCAGATGCGCATCAGCGGCTCGACCACCGAATGCAGGGCGGAGATCTGCTGCAGGAGGCGCGGCGCAGCGCTGATGCCGCACAGGCGCTCATGGAATTGCCGGTGCACCGTGATCCACTGCGAGAGGTCGCTGCCGCAGCGCCGCATGCCGGCCAGCAGGTCCTCCAGGTCGGCAATGTCGCGCGGCGTGTGGCGGCGCACCGCCATCGAGGCCGCCAGGCCCTCCAGCACGGCGCGCATCTCGAAGACCTCGACCACCTCGAATTCCGAAAGCGCGCGCACGATGGCGCCGCGGTTGGGCGGCATCACCAGCAGGCCTTCCGCAGCCAAGCGGCGAAAGGCCTCGCGCACCGGCATGCGGCTCATGCCGATGGCGTTGGCGATGTCATCCGCGACCAGCCGTTCGCCAGGCTTGAGCTGCCCCATGCGAATGGCGTGCGAGAGGTAGTGGTATGCCTGTTCGTGGGCACTCGTGGCCAGCGCCTGCGGAGGCGGCGAAGCAAAGAAATTCATGGTGGTTCCTCGGAAGCCATGCTTCCGCTTTGATTTTAGGGGTGGTCGAGAACGCAAGGCATCCACGGCGCGCCGGCGGCTTCTCCCACTGCATGCACAAAGGCATACGCTCCTGCGGGCAGCCTTGGCACAAGCCTTGCTTGGATGAAAAAGCCACAAATTGGATACAAAGATACGGGGATACTCTAATCCCAATTGCTCGATAAAGGTTTAAGCTTCATCGACCCGCTCATCGGCGGACATCCACGGCAGACGCAACCATCAACCTCCGAGGAGCCATGAACTCTGCTTTCCGCCGAATTGCCGTTGGTCTTGCCATTGCCTGCAGCGCAGGCGCTCATGCGCAGCCGCAGGACACCTGGCCCTCGCGCCCCATCCGCATGGTCGTGCCCTTTCCCGCGGGCGGCGGTGTCGACGTGCTCAGCCGCTATGTGGCCGATGCCCTGGGTCCGAAGCTGGGCCAGTCCGTCGTGGTCGAGAACCGCACCGGTGCGGCCACGGTGATTGCGGCCGAAGCGGTGGCCAACGCTGCTCCGGACGGCTACACGCTGCTGGTGGCCACCACCTCCACGCTGGTCTCGAACCGCTTCCAGTTCAAGAAGCTGCGCTATGACCCGGACGCCTTCGTTCCGGTGTCGCTCATCGGCTACCAGCCGCTGGTCATCCTGGCGAATCAGTCCCTGCCCGCCACGGACCTCAAGGGCCTGATCGGGCATGCGAAGAAGCACCCCGGCGCGTTGAGCTTCGCGTCCTTCGGCAACGGCTCGCTGTCGCAGCTGTCCCTGGAGATGCTCAAGCTCAAGACCGGCACCGAAATGACGCACATCCCGTTCAAGGGCGCGGCGGAGGCGCTGCCGGCGCTGATCGGCAACCAGGTGCAGGTCTATGCGGACACCATCACCTCCAGCGTGGGCTACATCCGCAATGGCAGGCTCAAGGCGCTGGCCACCACCGGCGCGGCGCGCACGCAGAGCCTGCCGGAGGTTCCCACCGTGGCCGAGCAGGGGTTCGCGGGCTTCGACATGGCCTCCTGGGCCGGTATCGTCATGCCAAGGAATGCGCCCAAGGAGGCGGCGGCCAAGCTGCAGGACGCGCTGGCCTCCGTGCTGGCGTCCAAGGAATTCAAGGACAAGCTGCTGGCCTTCGGCCAGGAGCTGCCCGGCAACCGCATCGGCGCCGGCGCCTTTGCCGAGCAGATCAAGACCGACCTGCCGAAGATCCGCGGGCTGTTTCGCGCGGCCGGCATCGAGCCCGTCTGATGTTTGATACCACTCCAAGTCCCATGCACCAGCCACTCCACTCCACCGATGTGACCTCGCAGGTCCATCCCTATACCAACCTCGCGCTGCACGAAACCGCGGGCCCCATGGTCATCAGCAAGGGCGAAGGCGTCTTCGTCTATGACGACAAGGGCAACAAATACCTCGAAGGCCTGGCCGGCCTGTTCTGCGCCTCGCTGGGCTTCAGCAACAGCCGCCTGGCGGATGCCGCGGACCGGCAGATGCGCCAGCTGCCCTTCTACCACTCGTTCGGCCACAAGGCCAACGAGCCGGCGATCCTGCTGGCCGAGAAGCTGCTGGCCATGGCGCCAGTGCCCATGTCGAAGGTGTTCTTCGCCAATTCGGGCTCGGAAGCCAACGACACCGCCATCAAGCTGGTCTGGTACTACAACAACGCGCTGGGCCGCCCCGCCAAGAAGAAGATCATTGCGCGCTCCCGCGGCTACCACGGCGTGACCATCGCCTCGGCCAGCCTCACCGGCCTGCCCAACAACCACCGCGACTTCGACCTACCGATCGATCGCATCCTGCACACCGACTGCCCGCACTACTGGCGCCACGGCCTGCCCGGCGAGTCCGAGGAGGATTTCGCCACGCGCTGCGCCGACTCGCTGGAGCAGCTGATCCTCAGGGAAGGCCCCGACACCATTGCCGCCTTCTTTGCCGAGCCGATCATGGTCTCGGGCGGCGTCATCGTTCCGCCCAGGACCTATTTCGCCAAGGTCCAGGCCGTGCTGCGCAAGTACGACATCCTGCTGGTGGCCGACGAGGTGATCTGCGGCTTCGCGCGCACCGGCAACATGTTCGGCACCGAGACCTTCGGGATGCACCCCGACATGATCACCTGCGCCAAGCAGCTGTCGGCCGGCTATCTGCCGATCTCGGCGCTGATGGTGAACGAAGCCATCTACCAGGCGATGCTCGCCGAGAGCCGCAAGATCGGCACCTTCGGCCATGGGTTCACCTATTCGGGCCACCCCGTGGCGGCCGCGGTGGCGCTCGAGACACTGAAGATCTACGAGGAAGAAAACATCCTCGAGCATGTGCGCAGCGTCATCCCGCATTTCCAGCAACGCCTGCAGGCGCTGGGCAGCCACCCGCTGGTCGGCGAGGCGCGCGGCCACGGCCTGCTCGGCGCGGTGGAACTGGTCGCCGACCGCGAGACCAAGGCGCCCTTCGCGCCGGAGCTGGGCATGGCGGCGCGCGCCGGCACGGCCGCGCTGTCGCACGGCATCATCACCCGGGCGCTGGGAGACACCGTGAACATGTGCCCGCCCCTCATCATCACCCGCCAGGAGATCGACATGCTGTTCGACGGCATCGAAGGCGCCCTGGACGACACCCATTCACTGGCCCAAAGAGCCTGAACAACGCAAGAAAGAAACTGAAAGCTATGCGCGATTTCCAGAAAAACGGACGCTCCGTCGTCATGTCCACCCACGGCATGGCAGCCACTTCCCATCCCGCCGCCACCCAGGCCGCGGTCCGCATCCTCGAAGCCGGCGGCACCGCCATGGATGCCGCCATCGCCGCCTGCGCGGTGCAGTGCGTGGTCGAGCCGGGCTCGACCGGCATTGGCGGCGACTGCTTTGCGCTCTACAGCGAAAAGGGCACCGACCAGATCACGGCCTATAACGGTGCGGGCTGCGCGCCCCAGGCCATCTCCATCGACGCGCTGCTGGCCGCCGGCGAGAAGAAGGTGCTGCCGCGCCAGTCGCCGCATGTGGTCACCGTGCCCGGCGCGGTGGATGCCTGGTTTGCGCTGACGGAGAAATTCGGCCGCCTGCCCATGGACCGCATCCTGGAAGACGCGATCCGCTTCGCCGAGGAAGGCTATGCCGTGGCGCCGCGTTCCGGCACCGACTGGGCGGCGAACACGCAGCTGCTGGCGGCCACCGCCGCGCGCGACATCATGCTGGTCGACGGCAAGGCGCCGGCCATCGGCTCGGTGCACCGCCAGCCGCAGCTGGGCGCCACCTTCCGCAAGATCGCAGAGAAGGGCCGTGCCGGTTTCTACGAGGGCGAGGTGGCGGAGGACATCGTCTCGTACCTGCGCAGCCTGGGCGGCGTGCACACCATGGAGGACTTCGCCAGCTACCGCGGCGAGTTCGTGCAGCCGGTCAAGAGCCAATTCCGCGACTACACGGTGCACGAGTGCCCGCCTCCGGGCCAAGGCATCATCGCGCTGCTGCTCCTGAACATCCTGCAGGGCATGGAGCCGGGCACGGACCCGCTGTCGCCCGAGCGCCTGAAGGCCGAGATCGACGCCACGCGCATGGCCTACCGGATGCGCGACGCGCTGCTGGCCGATCCGCGCTTTGCCGATGTCGATGTCGACTACCTGCTGTCGCAGGAGCTGGCCACGCAGCTGCGCGCGGGCGACTTCCCGCAGCAGTTCGATACCTCGGCGACCAATGCCGCGGCCGAGCACAAGGACACGGTGTACATCTCGGTGGTCGACAAGGACCGCAACTGCGCGAGCTTCATCAACTCGGTGTTCCACCCCTTCGGCTCGGGCCTGATGGCGCCCAGGTCCGGCGTGCTGCTGCACAACCGCGGCCAGAGCTTCGAGCTCACCAAGGGCCACCCCAACTGCATCGGCCCGGGCAAGCGCCCGCTGCACACCATCATTCCCGGCATGGCGACCAAGGACGGCAAGGTACAGCTGGTGTTCGGCGTCATGGGCGGCCACTACCAGGCGATGGGCCACGCGCACTTCCTGTCCAAGGTCATCGACTACGGCTACGACGTGCAGGCCGCCAGCGACCTGCCGCGCCTGTTCCCCGTGCCCGGCACCGACAAGGTCGAGTTCGAAGGCACGATGCCGCAGGCGGTGCGCCAGGCGCTGGAGCAGCAGGGCTACCAGCTCATCGCCCCGGCCTCCCCGGCCATCGGCGGCTGCCAGGCCATCCGGGTCGACTGGGAAAACGGCGTGCTGCAGGGCGCGTCGGACCATCGCAAGGATGGTTGCGCCATGGGTGTGAACCGCTCCTGAGCAAAACCCGCTGCCGGCTCCCGGGAGCCGGCAGCGCGCGAATCAACCGTTCTGGTTGGCCTGAAGAATCCCCGGCAGCGTGCGCAGGATATGCGCGCGCATCAGGCTCTCCACCGTCTGCCCGTCCCTGGCCTTGAGCGCCGAGATCAGCTCGTCATGCCGGTCATGCACATAGTCGGGCGACGGGCGTCCCTCCAGCCACACCCGCATCAAGGGCTCGCATACCGAGTGCAGCGCGGCGATCTGGCGCATGAGCTGCGGGGCATCGGCAATGATGGACAGGCGCTCGTGGAACTGGCTGTGTGCCGTGATCCATTCCGAGGCGTCCAGCCCGCTGCGGTCCATGCGCTGCAGCAGGCGCTCCAGATCCTCGATGTCGTTGGCCGTGACGTTCTCCGCCGCCAGCGACGCGGCCAGGCCTTCGAGCACCGAGCGCATGGCAAACACTTCGCGCACCTCCTTGGCCGTCAGCACACGCACCACCGCGCCGCGGTTCGGGCGGTTGACGATCAGCCCCTCCGTGGCCAGCCGGTTCAGCGCCTCGCGCACCGGCATGCGGCTGGTGCCTATTTCCGCCGCGATGCCGTCCGGAGTCAGCCGCGTGCCCGGACGCAGCTCGCCCATGCGGATGCCACGCTTGATGTGCTGGTAAGCCTCCTCCTGCGCAGTGGCGTGGACGGTATCGAACGGTGATCGGCGGTCGGTGAGCATGGAATTATGGGTTGTCGTACGCCCTGGAAGAGCCTGTCGATTTTACGGGCACTGGGGGGCCCGCAGCCATCGACGCCCGGCAGACCAGCGTGCGCCGCACCATCGACGCCTGCAATGATCTGCGCAACCCGGGCTTTCCCTAGACCTGGTTCGTTTATTGCTTGGTAGCCTCTGCTGGATTGGATACAAATATCTAAATATCCATGCGTTTCATCGTGGCGGGCTTTGGCGCCCCGATGCCTGCAAACCAACTTGATGACGACCATGAACTTCCAACTGCTTCGTACGCCACTTGTCGCTGCCTTTGTCTCCACGCTTGCGTTTTCGGCATCCGCCCAGGCGCCTACGGCCTGGCCCACCAAACCCATCCGCATCGTGGTGCCCTTCCAGGCAGGCTCTGCCACCGACCTGCTCAGCCGCCAGATCGGTACCGGCCTGAGCAAGTCGCTGGGCCAGCCCGTGCTGGTGGAGAACAAGCCCGGCGCTGCCGCCATGATCGGCAGCACCGCCGCCGCGCGCGCGCCTGGCGACGGCTACACGCTGCTGATGAGCGGTCCGGCCTCGATGGTCACCAACCGCTTCCTCTACAAGAATCTGAGCTATGAGCCGGAGGCTTTCGAGAAGGTGGCGATGGTCGCCATCACCCCGAACGTGCTGCTGGCCAACCCGGATCTGCCCTTCAAGACGCTGCCCGAAATGGTGGCCTACGCCAAGGCCAACCCGGGCAAGCTGACCTATGCTTCCTTCGGCGCCGGCACCACCTCGCACATGGCGGGTGAATTCCTGCGCCAGGCGGCGGGCATCGATCTGGTGCACGTGCCCTACAAGGGTGCGGCCGAGGCCATTCCCGCGCTGCTCGCGGGCCAGGTGTCGATGTACTTCGACACCATCATGACCGCGCTGCCGCAGGTTAAGGCCGGCAAGCTGCGCGCGTTGGGCGTGTCCACGGCCACGCGCGCCGCGATGGCACCCGACATCCCGACCATTGCCGAGCAGGGCTACCCGGGCTTCGACATCGCTCCGTGGTACGGCATCGTTGCCAGCCCGGGCACGCCGGCACCCGTCGTGACCAAGCTGAATACGGAAATCAACAAGCTGCTCACGACCCCCGAGTTCCGCGAGCGCCTGGTGGCCACGGGCGCCGAAGCGCGCGGCGGAAGCGTCGCGGACTTCGAGGCCTTCATCAAGACCGAGATCCCGCGCACCGAGAAGCTGGTGCGCCAGTCGGGTATCACGCTGCAGTAAGCAGCGCGGCCGCCCGGCCCCCGGTGCGGCGGCCCTAGTCCTGAAGCAGCTGCCGCAGCACGAAGGGCAGTATGCCTCCATGCCGGTAGTAATCGGCCTCGATGGGCGTGTCGATGCGCAGCGTCAGCGTGCGGCGCAGCTGGCTGCCATCGGCGCGCGTGATGCACAGCTCGGCATCGCTTTGCGGCGTCAGGCGCGGGTCGGGGATCACCTCGATGAATTCATCGCCCTTGAGGCCCAGGCTCATCCAGCTGTCGTCGCCGCGCAGCTGCAGCGGCAGCACTCCCATGCCGACGAGGTTGTTGCGGTGGATGCGCTCGAAGCTGCGCGCGATCACCGCCCGGATGCCCAGCAGCTGCGTGCCCTTGGCGGCCCAGTCGCGGCTCGAGCCCGTGCCGTATTCCTCGCCGGCGAAGATGACGCTGGCCCGGCCTTCGGCCTGGTACTGCATGGCCGCGTCGTAGATCGGCATCTTGCGCGCGTTGCAGGCCGCGTCGCGGTAGAGCGTGAGCCCGCCCTCCTCGCGCGCGCCGTTGGACAGCGGCGGCAGCATCAGGTTCTTGATGCGCACATTGGCGAAGGTGCCGCGCATCATCACCTCGTGGTTGCCGCGGCGCGAGCCGTAACTGTTGAAGTCGGCCTGCTGCACGCCATGCGCGCAAAGCCACTGGCCCGCGGGCGAATCGGGGTGGATCGAGCCGGCGGGCGAGATGTGGTCGGTGGTGATCGAGTCGCCGAACAGCGCGATGATGCGCGCGCCATGCACCGCGTAGGGGTTGCGCGGCTGCAGGCCCGTGGTGACCGGCTGCTCGATGGCCAGCTTGAAACCCTCGAAGAAGGGCGGCTCGGCGATATAGGTGCTTTCGGGCCAGGTATAGGTGGCGCCGTCCACGCCGCGGATTCGCTCCCAGAGCTTGCCGGGCTCGCTTGCCACCTTGCCGTAGTTTTCCTGGAAGGCCGCGCCGTTCATCGCGTGGTTCAGCTGCGCGTGGATCTCCTCGGAACTGGGCCAGATGTCGCGCAGGAAGATCTCCTTGCCGTCCCGGCCCTTGCCCAGCGGCTGGGCCGTCAGGTCCGTGAGCACCGTGCCGGCAATCGCATAGGCCACGACCAGCGGCGGGCTGGCCAGGAAATTCGCCTTGAGGTTCGGGTGGATGCGGGCCTCGAAATTGCGGTTGCCCGACAGCACCGCGGCGCAGACCAGGTCGCTCTGGCGGATGGCGGCGTTGATCTCGGTCGTCAGGTCACCGGCATTGCCGATGCAGGTGGTGCAGCCATAGCCAGCCAGCGCGAAGCCCAGCTGCTCCAGGTAAGGCAGCAATCCGGCCTCCGTCAGATAGCGCGTGACCAGCCGCGAGCCCGGCGCCAGCGAGGTCTTGATATGCGGCTTCACGCTCAATCCTGCCTCCACGGCCTTCTTTGCCAGCAGCCCCGCGGCCAGCATCACGCTGGGGTTCGAGGTGTTGGTGCAGCTGGTGATGGCCGCGATCAGCACGTCGCCGTGGCCGATGGTGAATTCCCCGCCGTCCTTGGCCGAGTGGGTCTCGGGCGTGGGCACCTGCGCCGTGGCGTGGGTGGTCGCAGGTTCGGGCTTGTTGGCCTGCATTTCCTCCAGCTGGCGCTCCGCCCCCTCGGGCGTGGGCCGCGACTGGCGAAAGCCGGTGTCCGTGGGGCAGCCCTGCACCAGATGGCGCGTCTGCAGCAGCTCGGGCGGCTGGCTGAAGCCGTTCTCCGCCGCCGGGGCGCTGAACAGGCGCGTGAACTGCGCGGCCACCTGGCCCAGCTCGATGCGGTCCTGCGGGCGCTTGGGGCCGGCCAGGCTGGGCGTGACCTCGTCCAGGTCCAGGCTGACGACGCGCGAATAATCGATCTCGCCATAGCCCGGCACGCCGAACAGCTGCTGCGCGCGGAAATAGGCCTCCAGCGCCTCGATCTCCTGCACGCTGCGGCCCGTGCCGCGGAAGTAATCGAGCGTCTTGTCGTCCACGGGAAAGAAGCCCATGGTCGCGCCGTATTCGGGCGCCATGTTGCCGATGGTCGCGCGGTCGGGCACGGCCAGGCTGCGCGTGCCCTCGCCGAAGAACTCGACGAACTGGCCCACCACCTTCTCGCGGCGCAGGCGCTCGGTGATGTGCAGCACCAGGTCGGTGGCGGTGACGCCCTCGCGCAGCCGGCCCGTGAGCTCGAAGCCGACGACGTCGGGCATCAGGATATAGACCGGCTGGCCCAGCATCGCCGCTTCGGCCTCGATGCCGCCCACGCCCCAGCCCACGACGCCGATGCCGTTGATCATGGTCGTGTGGCTGTCGGTGCCGACCAGCGTATCGGGGTAGCAGACCCCATCCTCGCCGCGGTGCACGCCGCGCGCCAGGTATTCGAGATTGACCTGGTGCACGATGCCGAAGCCCGGCGGCACCACGCCGAAGGTGTCGAAGGCCTGCATGCCCCACTTGAGGAACTGGTAGCGCTCCTGGTTGCGCTTGAACTCCAGCTGCATGTTCAGGTCGAGCGCGTTCTTCGTGCCGAAGTAGTCGACCATGATCGAATGGTCGACTACCAGATCGACCGGCACCAGCGGCTCGATGGCCTCGGGGTTCCTGCCCAGCCGCTGGGCCGCGCTGCGCATGGCCGCCAGGTCGGCGAGCAGCGGCACCCCGGTGAAGTCCTGCAGCACCACGCGCGCCACGACAAAGGGAATCTCCTCGGTGCGCGCGCCCTGCGGCTGCCACTGGGCAAGCTGGCGCACATGCTCGGGCGTGACCTTCTTGCCGTCGCAGTGGCGCAGCACGGCCTCCAGCACGATGCGCAGCGACACCGGCAGGCGCTGCACGCCCGGGTATTGCTTTGCCAGCGCGGGCAGGGAATAGAACTTTCCGGCCACGCCGGAAGCGGTCTTGAAGTTCTTGAGCGTGCTGGCGAACGCGTGTTTCATCGGGGCTCTCCTGGTTTCTTTCAGGACATTCTGCGCCCGGCATGTGACAGATGGTGTGGGTCTGGGACGCATATGCAATGGCGGCCGGTCCCCTGGCAAACGGAAACTCCCATGAAAAAAACCCGCCGAAGCGGGTTTTTCGTTCCATGCCTGAAGATCAGCAGGCCGGAGCAGCCGCAGCCGGAACGGCCTTGGCGACTTCCGCATATTCCTCGATCTGGTCGAAGTTCATGTAGCGGTAGACGCTTTCCTTGTCGGCATCGATGATGCCCATGGCCAGCAGGTATTCCTGCTTCGACGGCAGATAGCCGATCTTGGAAGCGATCGCCGCCAGTTCCGCCGAGCCCAGGTACACGTTGGTGTTCTTGCCCAGGCGGTTGGGGAAGTTGCGCGTCGAGGTCGAGATCACGGTGGCGCCTTCGCGCACCTGGGCCTGGTTGCCCATGCACAGCGAGCAGCCGGGCATCTCGGTACGCGCGCCGGAGGCGCCGAACGCGGCGTAGTGGCCTTCCTTGATCAGCTCACTCTCGTCCATCTTGGTCGGGGGCGCGACCCACATCTTGACCGGAATGTCGCGCTGGCCACCCAGCAGCTTGGCGGCTGCGCGGAAGTGGCCGATATTGGTCATGCACGAACCGATGAAGGATTCATCGATCTTGGTGCCGGCCACTTCGGACAGGAACTTGGCGTCATCGGGGTCGTTGGGGCAGCAGACGATGGGCTCCTGGATCTCGGCCAGGTCGATCTCGATCACGGCCGCGTATTCGGCGTCCTTGTCGGCTTCGAGCAGGCTGGGGTTGGCAAGCCAGGCTTCCACCTTCTCGATGCGGCGCTGCAGCGTGCGCTTGTCCTCGTAGCCGCCGGCAATCATGTTCTTCATCAGAACCACGTTGCTGCACAGGTATTCCTTGACCGGCTCGGGGTTGAGCTTGATGGTGCAACCCGCGGCCGAGCGTTCGGCGGACGCGTCGGAGAGTTCGAAAGCCTGTTCGACCTTGAGGTTGGGCAGGCCTTCGATTTCCAGGATGCGGCCCGAGAAGATGTTCTTCTTGCCGGCCTTGGCCACCGTCAGCAGGCCCGCCTTGATGGCGTACAGCGGAATCGCATGCACCAGGTCGCGCAGCGTCACGCCGGGCTGCATCTCGCCCTTGAAGCGCACCAGCACCGATTCGGGCATGTCCAGGGGCATGACGCCCGTGGCGGCGCCGAAGGCCACCAGGCCGGAACCCGCGGGGAAGGAAATGCCGATGGGGAAGCGCGTGTGCGAATCGCCGCCGGTGCCGACGGTGTCGGGCAGCAGCAGGCGGTTGAGCCAGCTGTGGATCACGCCGTCGCCGGGACGCAGGGCCACGCCGCCGCGGTTGCTGATGAAGGCCGGCAGTTCGCGGTGCGTCTTCACGTCCACGGGCTTGGGATAGGCCGCGGTGTGGCAGAACGACTGCATGACCATGTCGGCCGAGAAGCCCAGGCAGGCCAGGTCCTTGAGCTCGTCGCGCGTCATCGGGCCGGTGGTGTCTTGCGAACCCACGGTGGTCATGCGCGGCTCGCAGTAGGTACCGGGGCGCACGCCCTGGCCTTCGGGCAGGCCGACGGCGCGGCCGACCATCTTCTGCGCCAGCGTGAAGCCGGCTTGCGTCGACGCGGGTGCCTGCGGCAGGCGGAAGGCGGTGGAGGCCGGCAGGCCCAGCGATTCACGCGCCTTGGCGGTGAGCGAGCGGCCGATGATCAGGTTGATGCGGCCGCCGGCGCGCACTTCGTCCAGCAGCACGTCGCTCTTGAGTTCGAAGTTGACCAGGGTCTGGCCGTCGCGCTCGATCTTGCCGGCGTAGGGGAAGATGTCGATCACGTCGCCCATTTCCAGTGCGGAAACGTCGACCTCGATGGGCAGCGAGCCCGAGTCTTCCTGGGTGTTGAAGAAGATGGGGGCGATCTTGCCGCCCAGCGTCACGCCGCCGAAGCGCTTGTTCGGCACGAACGGGATGTCCTGGCCCGTGGCCCAGATCACCGAGTTGGTGGCCGACTTGCGCGAGGAGCCGGTGCCGACCACGTCGCCGACGTAGGCCACGGTATGGCCCTTGGCCTTGAGGTCCTCGATGAACTGCATCGGGCCGCGCTTGCCGTCTTCCTCGGGCTTGAACGCCGCGTCGGGACGCGTGTTCTTCAGCATGGCGAGGTAGTGCAGCGGAATGTCGGGGCGGCTCCAGGCGTCGGGCGCGGGCGACAGGTCGTCGGTATTGGTCTCGCCGGGCACCTTGAACACCGTGACGGTGATCTTCTGCGCCACTTCGGGGCGGCTGGTGAACCACTCGGCGTCGGCCCAGCTGCGCATCACTTCCTGCGCCTTGGCATTGCCGGCCTTGGCCTTGGCTTCGACGTCGTTGAAGTAATCGAACATCAGCAGCGTCTTCTTCAGCGCCTCGGCCGCGACGCCCGCCACTTCGGCGTCGTCCAGCAGCTCGATCAGCGGATGGACGTTGTAGCCGCCGACCATCGTGCCCAGCAGTTCGGTGGCCAGGGACTTGGAGATCATGCCCACTTCGATGTCGCCATGCGCCACGGCGGCGAGGAACGAGGCCTTGACCTTGGCGGCGTCGTCCACGCCCGGCGGCACGCGGTGCGTCAGCAGGTCCAGCAGGAAGGCGTCTTCGCCGGCCGGCGGGTTCTTGATCAGCTCGATCAGCTCCGCGACCTGCGCCGCATCCAGCGGCAGGGGTGGAATGCCAAGCGCGGCGCGCTCGGCCACATGATCGCGATAGGCTTTCAACATGGTTATCTCTCCATTGGTTTTCTAACGTGGGGGCGGCGTGCGCCTCGGCCCGGGCCGGCTTACTTGCTGACGGGTGCCGCGTCGAGCACGCTGGGGGGTGGGTTCTTCTTGATGGCTTCCGCCACCTGGAACTGTTCGGGGCTCATGCATTCATCGGCCAGGCGCTGGCCCAGCTTCTGGTTCATGAGCATGGACTTGTTGGCGATCTGCAGCCAGACCGCACCCGCGGCCTTGTCTTCCAGACGCACCGTGCCGGTGGTGGTGGCCACCGGCACCATCTCATATCTGAAACCCTTGCCATCGACCAGGAAGTGGCCGGGGTGCTGCTGGTTGGGCGTCACGTTGACATGGGCGCCCAGCTCGCAGGCGATGCGCCCGGTGTGCACGCGCTCGGCGATGGCCAGCTCGTCGGGGGTGAGCGCCAGCGCCACCGTGGCGGCGCCCGCGGCACCTGCGGCACCTGCGGCGGCGGCGGCCGCGACGGGGGCCTTGGACTTGCCCTTGGCCTGGGCCGGCTTCTTGGTCGCGGCCTTGGCAGCGGGCTTCGCGGCAGCCTTCTTGGCGGTTGCGGCGGGCTTGGCCGCGGCCTTGGAGGTCGGGGCCGTGCCTGCGGCCAGGGCCAGCACGGGAGCCAGCAGCAGGAAGGAGGCGATGAAGGATTTCATGTGAGCTCCAGCGAGCATAAAAGGATCAAGAGGAAGAGGACGCGGCAAACCACGGCTGCACGCCGGCAGGCAGGCTGCGCCCCGTCTGGTGCGCGCGCTCCAGCAATTGCCAGTAATAGCGGTAGCTCGCGCGGTCATGGAGCACGCCGCCGGCACTGATCGGAGCCCAGTGCACGGCAGCGGCAGACAGCAGTATCTGCGCAGCCTCGTCGATTTCCGGCTGCGCGGGCGCAAAGGCCGCCAAAATGGATCGGATTTGGCCCGGGTGGATGCTCCACATGCGTGTATAGCCGAATTCGCGCGCGGCGCGCGAAGCAGCTGCCTGCATGCGCTCGGGGTCTTTGAATTCCGTGACCACGCAGTGCGAGGGCACCTTGCCATGCGCATGGCAGGCGGCGGCGATCTCCAGCTTGGCGCGCACCACCAGCGGGTGCTCGAACTGGCCCTGCGCGCCCATGGCCGAGGCGGGAATCGCGCCGCCATGGGCCGAGACGAAGTCCATCAGGCCGAAGGAGATGCTCTGCACGCGCGGATGGGCGGCGATCTCGAAGGCGCGATGGACCGCGGCCGGCGACTCGATCAGCACATGCAGCGGCAACTGGCCGCCCGATGCGCGCTCGACGGCCTTCTCGGCCCGCAGCACGTCATCGATGGTCTCGACCTTGGGCACCATGACATAGGCCAGGCGGTCGCCGGCCTCGCCGACGATGGTCGCCATGTCCTGGGCAAATGCGGGATGGTCCACCGCATGCACGCGCGCCGCGACGCGGGCTGCGGGCGCGGCTTCGCGCGCCAGGCTGGCGACCAGGCGTGCATGCGCGGCTTCATCGCCCACGGGCGCGCCGTCCTCGCAGTCCAGCGTGACGTCGAACACGCAGGTGCCGAACTCCTCGGTCATCTCGGCCTGCAGCTGCAGGCTCTTGCGCATGCGCAGCTCGACGCCGCTGTAATGGTCGCAGACCGGCAGGCGCAGGCTGCTTGCCTGTGCATCGAGCAGCACGGTGGCGGGATGGGCGGAAGCGGGCAAGGAGCTCATGGGGCGCGTTGGGCAACGATGAACAGGCGCGGAAAGGCCAGCAGGCGCCGGCCGTCGGCACGCGCGCCATAGGCCTCGCCCACGCGGCGCGTGTATTCCTCGAGAAAGGCCGCCTGCAGCGCCTCGGGCAGCGGATCGACGAAGGGCTTCAGGCCCGTGCTGCGCAACCACTGCACGATGGCTTGTGCATCGGCCATCGGATGCTGATAGATGGTGTGCCAGACATCGACTTGCAAGGCATCCTTCGCCAGCAGGTCGAAATAATCATGGATGCCCAGAATGTCGCGGCCCGCCGCCACCTTGGCGTCGATATGCGGCGCAAACTGAGGGAGAGCTGCTACCTCCCGCATCAGGCGGTGCGAGGGCTCGTGCTGATTGTCCGGCATCTGGACGGCCAGCACGCCGCCCGGAGCCAGCGCCGCGAACAGGCGCGGAATCAGCTGCTCATGCGCGCCCACCCACTGGAGCGCGGCATTCGCGTAAATCAAGTCGGGCGCCTGCGCGGGCGCCCAGTCGGCGATGTCGGCCTGGACGAAGTCCAGCTGCTGGCCAAGGCGCTCGCGCGCCTCCTCGAGCATGGCGGCCGAATTGTCCACTCCCAGGATCTGCGCCTGGGGAAAGCGATCGCGCAGCAGCTCGGTGGAATTGCCCGGGCCGCAGCCCAGGTCCACCACCTGGGCGGGACCGGGATGCGCGACGCGCGCCAGCAGCTCGCTGGCCGGACGTGTGCGTTCCTGCGCGAAACGCAGGTACAGCGCGGGGTTCCAGTCGGCCATGGGCTGCGCGGCTTTCTTTACAGCAGGTGCTTGACGCCGTCTTGCTCGCCCTGGAGCTCGGCCAGCGTCTTGTTGATGGCTTCCTGCGAGAAGGCGTCGATCTCCAGGCCTTCGACGATCTTGTACTCGCCGTTCTGGGTGGTCACGGGGAAACCGAAGACCACGCCGGCGGGAATGCCGTATTCACCGTTCGAGGGCACGCCCATCGTGACCCATTCGCCATTGGAGCCCAGGGCCCAGTCGCGCATGTGGTCGATGGCGGCGTTGGCGGCCGAGGCGGCCGACGACAGGCCGCGGGCGTTGATGATCGCCGCGCCGCGCTTGCCGACGGTGGGCAGGAAGGTGTTGGCGTTCCATTCCTGGTCGTTGATCATGTCCTTGACCGACTTGCCATCGACGGTGGCGAAGCGGTAGTCGGCGTACATCGTCGGCGAGTGGTTGCCCCACACGGTGAGCTTGCGGATGTCGCCGACCTTGAAGCCGGCCTTGGCCGCGAGCTGCGAGGCCGCGCGGTTGTGGTCCAGGCGCAGCATGGCGGTGAAGTTCTTGGCCGGCAGATCGGGGGCCGACTTCATGGCGATGTAGGCATTGGTGTTCGCGGGGTTGCCGACGACCAGCACCTTGACGTCGCGCGAGGCCACGGCGTTCAGGGCCTTGCCCTGGGCGGTGAAGATCTGGGCATTGGCGGCCAGCAGGTCGGCACGCTCCATGCCGGGGCCGCGGGGACGGGCGCCGACCAGCAGGGCGTAGTCGGTGTCCTTGAAGGCCTGCATGGGGTCGGAATGGGCTTCGATGCCGGCCAGCAGCGGGAAGGCGCAGTCTTCCAGTTCCATGATCACGCCCTTGAGCGCGTTCTGGGCCTTCTCGTCAGGGATTTCCAGGAGTTGCAGAATGACGGGTTGATCCTTGCCCAGCATTTCGCCCGAAGCGATGCGGAACAGCAGCGCATAACCGATTTGACCAGCAGCGCCAGTGACGGCGACGCGAACAGGTGCTTTGCTCATAGTGATGACTCCAGAAACAGCAAAAAATGGTGGGCGCATTCTTGCACCAGCATCTGTTGTCCAGCCAAGCCTGTGCCCCCGCAAACAGCCTGCAAGTGTACTCGTGATTTTGCCCCCTGGTCAATTTGTCTTATGTCTTATATAAGATATGATAGAGCTGCTGTGCAATGTGCGCCTTCGACGCCGCGCCGGGCGCTCACCATTCCACAATACGATGTCCTCTTCCCTGCCCTCCACCCCTGAAACGCCTGCGGCCGCTCCTGCGCCGGGCCCGGCATTCAGCCCCCTCTACCAGCAGATCAAGGGGCTGATCCTGCAAAGCCTCGAAGCCGGCGAATGGCGCCCTGGCGAGCTGATACCCAGCGAGATGGAGCTGGCGGCGCGCTTTCGCGTGAGCCAGGGCACGGTGCGCAAGGCCATCGACGAGCTGGCCGCCGAGAACCTGGTGATGCGCCGCCAGGGCAAGGGCACCTTCGTGGCCACGCATGCGGCCCAGCAGGTGCAGTACCGTTTCCTCAAGCTGCACCCCGACGCCGGCGACGTGCAGGAGGAAGGCCGCGCCCAGCGCCACATCATCGACTGCAAGCGCGTGCGCGCGCCCGCCGAGATCGCGCGGCTGCTGCAGCTGCGCAGCGGCGACGCCGCGATGCAGGTGCGCCGCGTGCTGGCCTTCGTCGGCACCCCGACCATCCTCGAGGACATCTGGCTGCCTGGCCAGGCCTTCAAGGGCCTCACCGCCGAGCAGATCGGCGCCTACCAGGGCCCGACCTACGCGATGTTCGAGCTGGAATACGGCGTGCGCATGGTGCGCGCCGAGGAGAAGATCCGCGCCGTGCTACCCGATGCCGAACAGGCCGAATTGCTTCAGGTAAGTACTTCCACACCATTGCTCAGCGTGGAGCGGGTCGCCTACACTTACAACGATGTTCCGATGGAGTTACGGCGCGGCCTCTACCGCACCGACACCCACCATTACCGCAACGCACTGAATTGATTGCAGATTCATGAGCGAAGCGGCAGCAAACCAACGCAATTGGAGAAATACGCAGCAGCAGCAGGCCTTCGCTGCTGCATTGCAATAGAATTTTGCGGCGATCGCATTGCCCGATTACGAAGCAGTTACCACCCACGAAAGCGCATCACATGACAGAGTTAGCCAAAAAGCGGCCTGAGTTCCGCAACATCCACCTGGTCAGGGACGTTCGAACCTACCGCATGCCGCCGGCTGCGATAGTGTCCATCCTGCACCGCATCAGCGGCATCATCATGTTCGTGCTGCTGCCGTTCATCGTGTGGATGCTCGACCGTTCGATCAGCTCGGAAATCTCCTTCGACGCCTTTACGGCGGTGTTCCGCGGAGACTATGGCTGGTTCTTCAAGCTGATGGCGCTGGCACTGATCTGGTCCTATCTGCATCACTTCATCGCCGGCCTGCGCCACCTGTGGATGGATGTGAGCCACACGGCAGTGAACAAGGGCTTCGGCCGCAAGTCCGCCGTCACCGTGCTGGTCCTGAGCATCGCCCTCACGGTGGTGCTGGGCGCCAAGCTGTTCGGCGTGTACTGAGCCGCCCCCGCCCCCTGAACAAGAAGGAATTCCCATGTCCGTGAACTACGGCTCCAAGCGCACCGTCGTCGGTGCCCACTACGGCCTGCGCGACTGGCTCGCCCAGCGCGCCACCGCAGTCGTCATGACCATCTTCACCATCGCGCTGCTGGCGCAGGTGATCTTCTCGCGCGGCGAGATCGGCTACGACCTGTGGGCCGGCATCTTCGCCGCCCAGTGGATGAAGGCCCTCACTTTTGCCACGCTGATCTCGCTGGCCTGGCACGTCTGGGTCGGCATGCGCAATGTCTGGATGGACTATGCCCGCCCGGTGTCCCTGCGCCTGACGCTGCAGGTCCTGACGCTGGCCTGGCTGTTCGCCTGCACCGCCTGGGGTTTCCAGGTGCTGTGGCGCATCTGAGCGGGCAAACGGTCTCCACGATTGAAGGTTAAGAATGAGCTATACCAAAGCAAAAATCACCAAGCGCAAGTTTGACGTCGTCATCGTCGGCGCTGGCGGCTCGGGCATGCGCGCCGCGCTGGAACTGTCGCGCGCCGGCCTGAATGTGGCCTCGCTATCCAAGGTCTTCCCCACGCGCTCGCACACCGTGGCCGCGCAGGGCGGCGTGTCGGCCTCGCTGGGCAACATGTCCGAAGACAACTGGCACTATCACTTCTACGACACCATCAAGGGCTCCGACTGGCTCGGCGACCAGGATGCGATCGAATTCATGTGCCGTGAAGCGCCGAAGGTCGTGTACGAGCTCGAGCACTTCGGCATGCCGTTCGACCGCAACCCCGACGGCACGATCTACCAGCGCCCGTTCGGCGGCCACACCGCGAACTACGGCGAAAAGCCCGTGCAGCGCGCCTGCGCCGCGGCCGACCGCACCGGCCACGCCATGCTGCACACGCTGTACCAGCAGAACGTCAAGGCCAAGACCAATTTCTTCGTCGAGTGGATGGCGCTGGACCTGATCCGCAACGAAGCCGGCGATGTGGTCGGCGTCACGGCGCTGGAGCTGGAAACCGGTGAGCTGTACGAGCTGCAGGCCAAGGCCGTGCTGCTGGCGACCGGCGGCGCGGGCCGCATCTTCGCGGCTTCGACCAACGCCTTCATCAACACCGGCGACGGCCTGGGCATGGCGGCGCGCGCCGGCATCCCGCTGCAGGACATGGAATTCTGGCAGTTCCACCCCACCGGCGTGGCCGGCGCGGGCGTGCTGCTGACCGAAGGCTGCCGCGGCGAAGGCGCCATCCTGCTCAACAGCGAAGGCGAGCGCTTCATGGAGCGCTACGCGCCCACGCTCAAGGACCTGGCGCCGCGCGACTTCGTGTCGCGCTCGATGGACCAGGAAATCAAGGAAGGCCGTGGCTGTGGTCCGAACAAGGACTACGTCATGCTCAAGCTGAGCCACCTCGGCGCCGACACCATCCACAAGCGCCTGCCCTCGGTGTACGAGATCGGCGTGAACTTCGCCAACGTCGACATCACCAAGGAAGACATTCCCGTGGTGCCGACCATCCACTACCAGATGGGCGGCATTCCCACCAACATCAACGGCCAGGTCGTAGTGCATGACGGCGTCTCGAACCAGATCGTCAACGGCTTGTACGCCGTGGGCGAATGCTCGTGCGTGTCGGTGCACGGCGCCAACCGCCTGGGCACGAACTCGCTGCTGGACCTGCTGGTCTTCGGCAAGTCCGCCGGCCGCCACATCGTCGACTTCGTGCGCACCAGCGGCGAACACCAGCCCGTGCCCGCCGACGGCTGCGACCGCACCCTGGCACGCCTGAACCAGCTGCAGGACTCCACCGAGGGCACCTACGCCCAGGACGTGGCCAACAACATCCGCTCGACCATGCAGCAGCATGCCGGCGTGTTCCGCACGCAGAAGAGCATGGACGAAGGCGTCGTGAAGATCAATGCCATCCGCGACACCGTCGCCGGCGTGACCCTCAAGGACAAGTCCATGGTCTGGAACACGGCGCGCATGGAAGCGCTGGAAGTCGACAACCTGATCGAAGTCGCCCAGGCCACGATGACCTCGGCCGCCGCTCGCACCGAGTGCCGCGGTGCCCACACCGTGTACGACTACGAGCACCCTGCCGACCACCCCGAGTTCCCGCTCGGCCGCAACGACAAGGAATGGCTCAAGCACACGCTGTGGCACAGCGCCGGCAACCAGCTCAGCTACAAGCCCGTGAACCTCAAGCCCCTGACGGTGGACAGCGTGCCTCCCAAGGTCCGCACGTTCTGATCGCCCCGCAGACTGACGAGAAATACCCATGAAGCGCAAATTCCAAATCTACCGCTACGACCCGGACAAGGACACCAAGCCCTACATGCAGACCGTGGAAGTCGAACTCGACGGCCATGAGCGCATGCTGCTGGATGCCCTGGTCAAGCTCAAGGAGCAGGATCCCTCGATCTCGTTCCGCCGCTCGTGCCGCGAAGGCGTGTGCGGCTCGGACGCGATGAACATCAACGGCAAGAACGGCCTGGCCTGCCTGACCAACATGAACACGCTGCCGGGCACCATCGTGCTCAAGCCGCTGCCCGGCCTGCCGGTGGTTCGCGACCTGATCGTGGACATGACGCTGTTCTTCAAGCAGTACCACTCGATCAAGCCGTACCTGATCACCGAGACCATCACGCCCGAGAAGGAGCGCCTGCAGTCGCCCGAGGAGCGCGAAGAGCTCAACGGCCTGTACGAGTGCATCCTGTGCGCCAGCTGCTCGACCAGCTGCCCCTCGTTCTGGTGGAACCCGGACAAGTTCGTCGGCCCCGCCGGCCTGCTGCAGGCCTACCGCTTCATCGCCGACAGCCGCGACGAAGCCACGGGCGCGCGCCTCGACAACCTCGAGGACCCGTACCGCCTGTTCCGCTGCCACACCATCATGAACTGCATCGACGTCTGCCCGAAGAACCTGAACCCGACGAAGGCGATTGGCAAGATCAAGGAATTGATGGTCCGCCGCGCCATCTGATGCATATGGAGAACACCCTGCTCGACGAACGCGAACGCAACCTGCTTCAGTGGCGCAGCCGCCGCGGTCTGGTTGAAAACGACATCTTCATCGGGCAGTTCTTCGCCACCTACGGAGACCAGCTGACGCGGAGACACGCGGCTGGCCTGTCTGCCCTGATGGATTTGGCAGACAACGACCTTCTGGACCTGTTCCTTGCACGCAAGGAACCGGAAGGCGCACTCGACAAAGAAGAAATCAAAGAAGTGCTGGAGCTGGTGCGCAAGCGCCAGCCCGGATCACTTTCACATGTAGGCTAGGCAAACTAGAGAAGGAAGTTGGAAATGAAACTCGCCGATAACAAAGCAACGCTGTCGTTCACCAATGGCAGCCCCAGCGTTGAATTGCCCGTGTACCAGGGCAGTATTGGCCCTGACGTGATCGATATCCGCAAGTTGTACGGCCAGACCGGCATGTTCACGTATGACCCCGGCTTCCTCTCGACAGCGGCCTGCCAGTCGGCCATCACCTACATCGATGGCGACAAGGGCCAGCTGCTGTACCGCGGCTACCCCATCGAGCAACTCGCCAAGAACTGCGACTACCTGGAAACCTGCTACCTGCTGCTGTACGGAGAGCTGCCCAACGAGAGCGAGAAGGCGGACTTCGTCGAGCGCGTGACCAAGCACACCATGGTCAACGAGCAGATGCAGTTCTTCCTGCGCGGCTTCCGCCGCGATGCCCACCCGATGGCCGTCCTGACGGGCCTGGTCGGCGGCATGTCGGCCTTCTACCATGACAGCACGGACATCAACAATCCCGAGCACCGCGAGATTGCCGCCATCCGTCTGATCGCCAAGATGCCGACCCTGGTGTCCATGGCATACAAGTACGGCGTGGGCCAGCCCTACATGTACCCGAAGAACGACCTGTCGTACGCCGGCAACTTCCTGCGCATGATGTTCGGCAACCCCTGCGAGGAGTACAAGGTCAACCCCGTGCTCGAGCGCGCACTGGACCGCATCTTCATCCTGCACGCAGACCACGAGCAGAACGCCTCGACCTCCACCGTGCGCCTGTGCGGCTCGTCGGGCACGAACCCGTTTGCCGCGATCTCGGCCGGCGTGGCCTGCCTCTGGGGCCCCGCCCACGGCGGCGCCAACGAAGCCTGCCTGAACATGCTGGAACAGATCCAGGCCAACGGCGGCGTCGCCAAGGTCGGCGAGTTCATGGAACAGGTCAAGGACAAGTCCTCGGGCGTGAAGCTCATGGGCTTCGGCCACCGCGTCTACAAGAACTACGACCCGCGCGCCACGCTGATGCAGGAAACCTGCAATGAAGTGCTGGCCGAGCTGGGCCTGGAAAACGACCCGCTGTTCGCCCTGGCCAAGGCCGTCGAGAAGATCGCCCTGGAAGACGACTACTTCGTGCAGCGCAAGCTCTACCCGAACGTCGACTTCTACTCCGGCATCGTGCAGCGCGCGATGGGCATTCCCGTGAACATCTTCACCGGCATCTTCGCCCTGGCCCGCACCGTCGGCTGGATCGCCCAGCTGAACGAGCAGATGGGTGACCCCGAGTACAAGATCGGCCGTCCCCGCCAGCTGTTCACCGGCTCGGTCGAGCGCAGCGTCAAGCCCATCGGCCAGCGTTGAGCGCACGCGGCTTCGGCCGCTGCCGGAAAAGCCCGCAGATGCTTCGGCCCTGCGGGCTTTTTTGCGTCATCCCGCCACCCGTGCTGGCACACTGCACGGACATCTTTTTTCCGGAGAAACTCCCGCATGTCCGACGCCCTGGAATTGCTCAGCGCCCATGCCGCCTTTGGCGGCGCCCAGCGTTTTTACCGCCACGCCTCGAACGAGATCGGCCTGCCGATGAAATTCTCGGTCTATCTGCCGCCCAAGGCGGTGGCCGGGGAGAAGGTACCGGCGCTGGTCTATCTGGCGGGGCTGACCTGTACCGAAGAGACCTTCATGACCAAGGCCGGCGCCCAGCGCCTGGCGGCCGAGCTGGGCATGGCGCTGATCGCTCCCGACACCAGCCCGCGCGGCGCCAATCTGCCCGGGGAATCGGACAGCTGGGACTTCGGCGTGGGCGCCGGTTTCTACCTGGATGCCACCACGCGGCCCTGGGGCCTGCACTGGCGCATGGAGAGCTATCTGATGGAGGAGCTGCTGCCACTCGTGGGCCGCAAGCTGCCCATCGACAGCGAGCGTATCGGCATCTTCGGCCACTCCATGGGCGGGCATGGCGCGCTGACGCTGGCGCTGCGCCACCCGGGGCGCTTCAAGAGCCTGTCGGCCTTTGCGCCCATCGCCAATCCCACCGAATGCGCCTGGGGACGCAAGGCATTCACCGGCTATCTGGGCGAGGACCAGTCCACCTGGGCGGCACACGACGCAACTTTGCTGATGGCCGCGCAGACCGCCGCGCCCTACCCCGGCGGCATCCTCGTCGACCAGGGCCTGGCCGACAAGTTCCTGATGGAAAAGCAGCTGCTGCCCGAAGCCTTCGAAGCCGCCTGTGGCCAGGTCGGCCAGCCATTGACGCTGCGCCGCCACTCGGGGTATGACCATGGCTACTACTTCATCCAGACCTTCATCGATGACCATCTGCGCCACCATGCGCAGCAATTGAACGCCTGAGTACGCCGGGGGTATCGCACCAAAACAGTGCGATACCTGCGTTCCCCTACAGTGGAGCGTTCATCTCCACAAGGTCCCCCATGTCGCGCAAGCCGCAGATCATTCTCTCCTCCCTCGATCTCGATCGCATCGAAGCCCTGCTGGCGGCCACTCCCGCATTTGCGGGCAAGGCCGATCTCGAGGCCGAGCTGGACCGCGCGGATGTGGTCGAGCCGGCGCAGGTGCCACCCGATGTGGTGACGATGAACTCCACGGTACAGTTCGAACTGCTGGAAACCCGCCAGGAATTCCAGCTGACGCTGGTTTATCCACGCGACATCGACGGCCGCGCCGACCGCGTGTCGATCCTGGCACCCGTGGGCAGTGCTTTGCTGGGGTTGTCGGTGGGCGATGAACTGGCCTGGCCCGGACCGGGGGGCAAGACCATGACGGTGCGCGTGACGGGAATCCTTTATCAGCCGGAAAGCGCCGGGGAGCTGCATCGGTGATGGCGCCGCAAGACGCGCCAAGCCGTGGCTAGACCCAAGCCGTCACCCAAGTCATCAGCATCCCCGTGCCCACCAGGCTTGCCTGCCAGCGCACCACATCCTGCCAGCCGGGCATGTGCCGCTCGACACGCAGGTACAGAAAACGCCCCACCGCCAGCGACAGCGCAAACGCCGCGCACAGCCCGAACAGATTGATGGCCAGCGACTCCGGCCAGAACCAGGTCACCACGGCATTGACCAGCAGGCACACTGGAAAGTGCACCAGGAACACCGAGTACGACATCCGGCCCAGTTGCTGCAGCCGCACCGGGCCCTGCAGCCGCTGCAGTTGCGGGCTGCGCATGGCGGCGATCAGCGCCAGCGCCGCGGCGCCGGCCAGCGCGATGCGGGTGCGCCACTCCAGCCACAGCGCGACGCCCAGCAGCGCCGCCATCAGCGCGCTCCAGGCCCAGGGCCGGGGCGATCGCACCGCCCAGAAAGCCATCATTCCCAGGCCATAGGCGCCAAAGAAATAGACCGCCCAGTTGTCGAAATCGGCATCGCGGTTGAAGCCCCAGAGCGAAGCGGCGGCCAGCAGCACGACGGCGATCTGGCCGGGGGTGGGCCGGGCGCGCGGCGCAGTGCCAGGTGCGGCATCGAACCAGCGCACCACGGCGAACAGCAGCGCCGTGAGCGCAAACAGCTGGAAGTCGATGGAGACGTACCAGACGCCTGCCGACAGCGACTCCTCGCCGACGATGCCCTGCAGCAGCAGCGCATGGGCCAGCAGCTGGAACAGGGTCGGCGCGGCCGAGAGCGAGGCATGGTCGAACCAGGGGCGCACCAGCGCCGTGACCAGCACCGCCAGCACCAGCGCCACGGCCAGCGGCACGACCAGGCGCACGAAGCGCCGCACGATCTGCACCCAAGGCTGGCTGTGGCGCGCCAGGCCATCGGGCGCAAGGCTGGCCGCAGCGAGATAGCCAGCCAGCACCAGGAACAGCTGCACGGCCATGCGTGCATCCTCATAGAGCCATTCGATCAGGCCCGGCAGCAGCGGCTGCACCACGTCCGCCATGGGGCCGTAGAACGCCAGGTGGTGCCAGATGATGAGGGCGCAAGCCAGGCCTTTGGTGCAGTCGATGACCGCGTTGCGCGAAACGGGAGACAGGGAAGACATGGAAATTGATCGCGAGACGGCGCCAACGGGCGGCGCCATGGACAAAGGCCTGGGGCCTGTGCGCAGCGGCGATACCGGGCGCACAGGCCCCAGGACCTGCGACCGCCATTGTGCGCTTTTCCCGCGACGGCCGCTGTCGCTCGCACGCGACTCCAATGACCCTACTCGGATCTTCGACTGTTTCAGTAGCTTCTGAAAATCCAGGCAACAAAGGGACAATGCCGGGATGACGCAAAGCAGCACACCCCTTCCCGAACTCAACCGCCAGTTCATCTCGCATTTCGGCGAGATGGGCAGCCGCTGGGGCATCAACCGCACGGTGGGCCAGATCTATGCGCTGCTGTTCCTGTCGCCGGTGGCGCTCAATGCGGATCAGATCGCGGAAGCGCTGGCCTTCTCGCGCTCGAACGTGAGCATGGGCCTCAAGGAGCTGCAGTCATGGCGCCTGGTGCATCTGCGCCACCACCCCGGCGACCGGCGCGAATACTTCGACGCGCCGCAGGATGTCTGGGAGATCTTCAGGCTGCTCGCCGAGGAGCGCCGGCGCCGCGAGATCGAGCCGACGCAGTCGATGCTGCGCGCCGCGCTGCTGGAAGACCCGGCCAGCGAGGAGGAGCGCTACGCACAGGAACGCATGCGCGACATGCACGAGCTCATCGACCGGCTGATGACCTGGTTCGACGAGATCCAGCGCCTGTCGCCGGACACCGCCAAGCAGCTGATGGGCATGGGCGCGGCTGTGACCCGTGTGCTGGAATTCAAGGACCGCCTCACAGGCAAAAGCAATCCGGCACGCGGGCTGCCGCCTGCCACGCCCTGATCAGCCCAGCGCCAGACGGGCACGCGCCGCTTCGTATTCGCTGCGCAGCTGCGCCACGCGCTCGGCCACGCTGGTGATGGCGTCGATCGCGCCAATGCCCTGACCGCAGCCCCAGATGTCCTTCCAGGCCTTGGTGGCGCCGCCGGCGAAGTTCATCTGGCTCGGGTCGGATTCAGGCAGGTTCTCGGGATCGAGGCCGGCCGCGCGTATCGAAGGCGCCAGGTAGTTGCCGTGCACCCCGGTGAACAGATTGCTGTAGACGATATCGTCCGAATTGCCGTCGACGATCGCCTGCTTGTAGGCGTCGCTGGCGCGCGCCTCGTGCGTGGCAATGAAGGCAGAGCCGATATAGGCGAAGTCGGCGCCCATGGCCTGCGCGGCCAGCACCGCGCCGCCCGAGGCGATCGCGCCCGACAGCGCCAGTGGCCCGTCGAACCACTGGCGGATTTCCTGGATCAGCGCGAACGGGCTCTTGCCGCCCGCATGCCCGCCGGCACCTGCGGCCACGGCCACCAGGCCATCCGCGCCCTTCTCCACCGCCTTATGCGCGAAGCGGTTGTTGATGATGTCGTGCAGCACCACGCCGCCCCAGCCGTGCACCGCCTGGTTGACGTCCTCGCGCGCGCCGAGCGAGGTGATGACGATCGGCACCTGATACCGCGCGCAGACCTCCATGTCGTGCTCGAGCCGGTCATTGCTCTTGTGCACTATCTGGTTGATGGCGAAGGGCGCGGCCGGACGGTCCGGGTTCGCGCGGTCGTAGGCCGCGAGCGTTTCGGTGATCTCTGCCAGCCAGTCCTCGAGCTGCGCCGCGGGGCGCGCATTGAGCGCGGGCATCGAGCCGACGACGCCGGCCTGGCACTGCGCAATCACCATCTTCGGATTGCTGATGATGAACAGCGGCGAGGCGATGACCGGCAGGGACAGGCCCTGCAGCGCCTTGGGAAGTTGCGACATGCGTGTCTCCTCTCTGGTTGAAACAAGGGCGGGTTGCGGCGCGCTCTGGAGGGCGCCTGCAACGGCCTTGGCGGCGGAAATCAGAAATCTTCGATGGGCAGCGCCATGACGCTGTCGGCGCCCTGCACCACGCTGTCGCGCAGCGCGCCGGTCCTGACCAGGACGTGTTCGGCATAGAAGCGCGCCGTGGCGATCTTCGCCTGCAGAAAGCGCGCATCCTGTCCCGCCGGCAACAGCTGCTCGGCCACCCACAGCGCGCGTGCCAGCTGCCAGCCGGCCATCAGATTGCCCGCCAGCATCAGGTAGGGAACGCTGCCCGCATAGGCCGCATTGGGCTGCGCCTTGGCGTGGGCCAGCAGGTAGTCGACGACCTCCAGAAAGGCCAGGCGCGCGGCGCGCAGCTGGCGCGCCACCGACTGCGCGGCCGGCGTGCCGCAGGCCTGCAATTGCTGCTCGGTTTCCTCGATCTGCGCGGCAAAGCCGCGCGCCACCTGGCCGCCATCGCGCACGGTCTTGCGGCCCACCAGGTCGTTGGCCTGGATCGCCGTCGTGCCCTCGTAAATCGGCAGGATCTTGGCATCGCGGTAGTGCTGGGCGGCGCCGGTCTCCTCGATGAAGCCCATGCCGCCGTGCACCTGCACGCCCAGGCCCGTGACTTCCTGCGCCATCTCGGTGCTGTAGCCCTTGACCAGCGGCACCAGGAATTCGTAGCGCGCCGCATGCTGCGCACGCTGTGCGGCGTCGGGATGATGGTGCGCCAGGTCATAGGCGGCAGCGGCAGTGGCAGCCATGGCGCGGCAGCCCTCGGTGGTGGCGCGCATCGTCATCAGCATGCGGCGCACGTCGGGATGATGGATGATCGGCACGCTGGCCCACGCGCTGCCATCGACCGGGCGGCTTTGCACGCGCTCCTTGGCAAAAGCCGCGGCCTGTTGGTAGGCGCGGTCGGCAATGGCAACGCCCTGCACGCCCACCGCGTAGCGCGCGGCGTTCATCATGATGAACATGTACTCGAGGCCGCGGTTTTCCTCGCCGACCAGATAGCCCTGTGCGCCCGCGCCTGCACTATCGGCCACGCTGCCCGCCAGGCCGTCGCCGAACTGCAGCACCGCCGTGGGCGAGGCCTTGATGCCCAGCTTGTGTTCGATGGACACGCACTGCACGTCGTTGCGCGCGCCCAGGGCGCCGCCTTCTTCCACCAGGAACTTGGGCACGACGAACAGGCTGATGCCCTTGACGCCCTCGGGCGCGCCCTGCACGCGCGCCAGCACCAGATGGACGATGTTCTCGGCCATGTCGTGCTCGCCATAGGTGATGAAGATCTTCGTGCCGAAGAGCTTGTAGCTGCCGTTGCCCCGGGGGCCGCCGCCCTGGGGCTCGGCGCGCGTGCGCACCAGCGCCAGGTCGGAGCCGGCCTGGGGCTCGGTCAGGTTCATGGTGCCGGTCCACTGGCCGGTCACGAGCTTTTCCAGATAGGTGGCCTTGAGTTCCTCGCTGCCCGCCGTCAGCAGCGCCTCGATCGCGCCATCGGTCAGCAGCGGGCACAGCGCAAAGCTCAGGTTGGCGGCATTGAGCATCTCGACGCAGGCCGCGCCGATGGTCTTGGGCAGGCCCTGGCCGCCGAAGTCCGCCGGATGCTGCAGGCCCTGCCAGCCGCCCTCGGCATACTGCCGAAAGGCCTGCTTGAAGCCTTCGGTGGTGGTGACCATGCCGTCCTTCCAGCTCGACGGCGCAAGATCGCCGGCGCGGTTCAGCGGCGCGACCACGCCCTGGGCGAACTTGGCGCATTCCTCGAGCACCGCCTGTGCGGTGTCCAGGCCGGCTTCCTCGAAACCCGGCAATTGCGCGACCTGGTCCAACCCGGCCAGATGCTCCATGTTGAACAACATGTCTTGAAGCGGTGCTGCGTAGCTCATCGAATCTCCTTGGAATGGTGCGCTGGGGCCGGATTGCGGGCCACGCACTCTAGTAACTGATGCGCCCCGAGGCGCTGACGATGGAAAGGTCCACGAAGCGCGAACCGAACTGCGAACCGGGCTTGAACGCCACCCAGTAGCCGCCCAGATCGTGCGGGCCGAAGTTGCGCAGGCTGGCGCCCAGCCTTTCGCGGGTCACGGGCTGGGCGCGGCGCAGGGCTTCGGCCACCACCTTGGCGTTGACGTAGCCTTCCATCATCGCGTAGCTCGCGGGCGTTTCGCCGGATCTGGGCTGGGCCGCCAGCGCATCGCGGAACTCGCGGTTCAGGCGCATGGAGACCCGGTACGGGCTGGGCACGACCTGCGCGATCGACAGGCCGCTCATCAGCTCGGGCGGCAGGCGGGTGGCCAACTGCTCGATGTCCGAGTCCGAGGTGGCATAGATCTGCGCCGTGCCGGATTCCATGCGGTAGGCCTCGACGAAGGCCGCGGTTGCCGGGCTGGAAGCGATCAGCAAAATGGCCTGGGGCGCGGGATGGCTTTTGTTCAGCTGGTCTACCGCTGCCGCCATCTGGCTGCGCCCGCTCCTGAGCATCAGCTGCGCCACGGGCTTCGCGCCGGCCGGCATCGCCGCGGTCTGGGCCAGCTGCAGCACGGCATCGCTGTCCGCGCGCTGCTCTGTCACCACCGCCACGCGCGTGATGCCGACGATCGCCAGATGGCTGGCGATCTTGGCCATTTCATCCTGCAGGCCGGCGCGAGTGCTGAAGACCCGCGGTGCATGCGCGACCTGGGTGTCGTTGCCCTGGTAGCCCACCAGGCTGATGCGTTCCTGTTCGAGCAGGCCGCTTCCCAGCAGCGCCGCAAGGTTGGCGTTGCCCATGAAACCGGCCAGCAGCACCGGCCTGGATCTGGCCAGCAGCTCGCGCGTGCGGGCCACGGTGTTGTCGGGATGGCCGCCGTCGTCCACCACCACCAGCTGGACCGGCTGGCCCTGGATGCCGCCAGCCTTGTTGAGCTGATCGAAATGCAGCCGCATGCCCTGCGCATAGGCTCGGCCCTGCGTGCCGCCCATGCCCGTCAAGGGAGCCACCTGCCCCACGACCCATGGCTGTGCCTGGGCCTGCGCTGCCGCGCCGGCCAGCGCACAGGCCAGCGCCAGGGCGGCCCGTGACCACGCTGCAATCAATGAAGCCATGCACTTGTCTCCCTCGGTCACGCGCTTTGCGCGTTGCCATGTTCTTGTAGGGAGGGCCCGTCATGCAGGCGGGCCCTGGGTGGCCTTGGTGGCTTGTAGGCAGGTCCGCAGGGCCGGGCCCTGCGGGGTGGCGCGGCGCTTAGAGCGCCTTGACCAGTTCGGGCACGGCCGTGAACAGATCGCCTTCCAGGCCATAGTCGGCCACGGAGAAGATCGGCGCCTCGGCGTCCTTGTTGATCGCAACGATCACCTTCGAGTCCTTCATGCCGGCCAGATGCTGGATCGCGCCCGAGATGCCGACGGCCACGTACAGCTGCGGCGCGACGATCTTGCCGGTCTGGCCGACCTGCAGGTCGTTGGGGGCGTAGCCCGCATCGACGGCAGCGCGGCTGGCGCCGATGGCCGCGCCCAGCTTGTCCGCCAGCGGCGTGATGACTTCGTTGAACTTCTCGGCCGAGCCCAGCGCGCGCCCGCCCGATACGATGATCTTGGCGGCCGTGAGTTCGGGGCGGTCGCTGGCGGCGATCTCGCTGCCCACGAAACGGCTCTTGCCGGCGTCTGCCGCGGCGCCAGTGGTTTCAACCGCGGCGCTGCCACCGGTGGCGGCCGCGGCATCGAAGCCGGTCGTGCGCACGGTGACGACCTTGGTGGCGTCGCCGCTTTGCACCGTGGCAATCGCATTGCCGGCATAGATCGGGCGCTCGAAGGTGTCGGCGCTCACGACCTTGGTGATGTCGCTGATCTGCGCCACATCGAGCTTGGCCGCCACGCGCGGCGCGACGTTCTTGCCCGAGGCCGTGGCCGGGAACAGGATATGGCTGTAGCCGGAGGCAATCGCCAGCACCTGGGCGGCGAGGTTCTCGGCCAGGCCGTTCTTCAGCGCCGCGCCGTCGGCGTGGATCACCTTGGAGACGCCGGCGATCTGGGCGGCTGCCTGGGCGGCAGCGGCCGCGCCTTCGCCGGCCACCAGCACATGCACGTCGCCGCCGCAGGCGGCTGCGGCCGTCACGGTGTTCAGGGTTGCGCTCTTGATGGACGCATTGTCGTGTTCAGCAATGACAAGTACCGACATTTAGATCACCTTCGCTTCGTTCTTGAGTTTCTCGACCAGGGCCGCGACATCGGCCACCTTGACACCGGCACCGCGCTTGGCGGGCTCCGACACCTTCAGCGTCTTCAGCCGCGGCGCCACGTCCACGCCCAGTTCATCTGGAGTGACCGTATCGAGCTGCTTCTTCTTGGCCTTCATGATGTTGGGCAGCGTCACATAGCGCGGCTCGTTCAGGCGCAGGTCGGTGGTGACGACGGCCGGCAGGCTCAAAGACAGGGTTTCCAGGCCGCCGTCGACTTCGCGCGTCACGGATACCTGGTCACCGTTGACTTCCACCTTGGACGCAAAGGTCGCCTGCGGCAGATCCGCCAGCGCCGCCAGCATCTGGCCGGTCTGGTTGGCGTCGTCGTCGATGGCCTGCTTGCCCAGGATCACCAGGCCGGGCTGCTCCTTGTCGACCAGGGCCTTGAGCAGCTTGGCCACCGCCAGGGGCTGCAGCTCGGCATCGGTCTGCACCAGGATCGCGCGGTCGGCGCCGATGGCCATGGCGGTGCGCAGCGTTTCCTGGCACTGGGCCACGCCGCAGGAGACGGCGATGACCTCGGTCACAACGCCCTTCTCCTTCAAACGCACGGCTTCTTCCACGGCGATCTCGTCAAACGGGTTCATGCTCATCTTGACGTTGGCGATGTCGACGCCCGTGCCGTCGGATTTGACGCGGACCTTGACGTTGTAGTCCACCACGCGCTTGACTGGGACCAGTACCTTCATTGCTGCAGCTCCTCGATATATGACTTGAATTGACGTATACGTAAATCCCGAACATTCTATGCCGCAAAGCAGCATGCCACGCAGGGATCCGCGCCCGCGCCAGGGGGCAAAGACAAAAAGAACGTGCGTTCCACCCTAGGCATGCCCCGTGGGCGCGGCACCATTCTTCGCGGCGGGCGGGGCCGGCTCGCTGCGCGCCGCCTCCTGCGCCCCGGCTTCGATCGGCCAGGCCAGCCGCTGCTTGGGCACGGCGAGCCGCAGATCGGCTTCGCGCAGCCCGGCCAGCATGGCGATGTTCACCGCCGAGCGCACGTTGCCTTGCCCGTTGCCGGGATCGTTGATGAAGTAGGTCAGCGTGAACTGCAGGCCATGCGCCAGGATGTCGTCGAGCAGCACCGAGGGCGCGGGCTTGTCGATGACCCGTGGCTGGGCGCGCGCCGCGGCCAGCATCAGCTGCGTCACCTGCTCCACGTTGCTGTCGAGCTCGACGACGATGGTCGTGGTGAGCGCGAAGCGCTGGTCGAAATCGGTGAGGTTCTCGACGCGCTGGGTGATCAGCGACTCGTTGGGCACGATGGATTCGCGGCCGTTGCCGGCGCGGATCACGGTGTAGCGCGTGCGGATGTCGGTGATCTTGCCCTCGAAGCCGTCGACGCGCACGTTGTCGCCGATGCGCAGCGCGCGCTCGATCAGCACCAGGAAGCCGCTGACGTAGTTCGAGGCGATCTTCTGCATGCCGAAGCCCAGGCCCACGCCCACGGCGCCGCCCATCACGGACAGCGCCGTCAGGTCCACGCCGACGATCGACAGCGAGATCAGCAGCCCGACGGTGATCAGCACGGTGCGCATCAGGTTCATCGCCACCTTGCGCATCGACAGGTCGTGCACCACCTGGTTGAGCACGCGCTGCTCGAACAGCGCCGCCGCCCACAGCACCGCCACCATCATCAGGCCGGCCGAGACCACGCCCTCGATCAGGGTCAGCAGGCTGAGCGAGGTCTTGCCCAGCGGAATGTGCACGCTGTCGAGGTCCGCCATGACGCTGGGCAGCAGCCCCAGGCTGGCGAGCACCGCCACGCCCCACGCCAGCCACGAGAAGATGCGCTCGAACAGCCGCGCCGGAGTCGACTCCGGGAAGGTCTTGGCCAGCACGCGCACGACGAAGCGGATCAGCGCCAGCGACAGCAGGATCGAGGTGGCCACGCGCAGCCAGAACACCGGCTCGAAACGCGACAGCAGCGCCTGCGCGCAAGCGACCAGGATGAGCCACAGCAGCGGAAACAGCGCGCCGCTGAGCGTCGTGGGCCCGAGCCAGACCGAGGTGGTGCTGCCGTGCTTGTTGCGCAGCCCGCGCGTGATGAGAAAGGCCAGTACCAGGCACAGCGCGATCAGGCCGAATTCGGTCCAGCTGCTCGAGCGCTGGAAGTCGTCGAACAGGCGTTCCAGGGCATCGGCTCCGTTCATGCGGCGGCCCTCCAGTTCGGCTCGCGTTTCTGCGCGAACGCGTTCACCCCTTCACGGGCATCCGCGTCCTGCATGTTCACGGCCATGGTCTGGCCTGCCAATTGATAGGCGGCTTCGATGCCGAGTTCGCGCTGCTGGTAGACCAGCGCCTTGCCCATGGCGACGGCCGCGCGCGGCTTGGCGAGAATGGACTGCACCAGGGTTTCGACGGCCTCGGGCAGCGCCTCGGGCGCGGCCACGCGGTTGACCAGGCCCTGCTCCAACGCCGTGGCGGCGTCGATGAAGTCGCCCGTGAGCAGCATCTCCATCGCCTTCTTGATCGGCAGGTTGCGCACCAGCGGCACGCTGGGCGTGGCGCAGAACAGGCCGTAGCGGATGCCGCTGGTGGCGAAGCCGGCCTCGCTGCTGGCCACGGCCAGATCGCACTGCGCGACCAGTTGGCAGCCCGCGGCCGTCGCCACGCCCTGGACCTGCGCGATGACCGGCACCGGCAGCTTCTGCAGGCTCAGCATCATGCGGCTGCAGCGCGCGAACAGCGCCTGGTGGCTGGCCAGATCATCCCGCGCGGCCATCTCGTGCAGGTCATGGCCGGCGCAGAAGGCCCGGCCGTTCGCGGCCAGCACCAGCACCCGCGCCGAGGTGTCGGCGGCGACGGCGTCGATGGCCGACTGCAGCGCGGCCAGCATGGCGCTGCCCAGCGCGTTCAGGCGCGCGGGGTCGTCGAGCGTCAAGGTGACGACGCCGCGCGCGTCGCGCTGCACCTGCACCAGGCCTTGGCTGCCGGCAGTGGAAGAAACATCATGCATCTGGAAAAAATCCCCCAAAAGAAAGGCCGCCTGCGCTCACAGATCGGCCAGTTCGCGCAGGTGCGCCTCGACGCTGCGCCCCAGCGCGCTCATTGCATAGCCGCCTTCGAGGCAGGAGACGATGCGCCCCTTGGCGAAACGCCGCGCGATGTCCTTGACCCGGCCGGTGATCCAGGCGTAGTCCTGCTCGTTCATGGACCACTGGCCCATGTCGTCCTCGCGGTGGCCGTCGAAGCCGGCGCTGACGAAAATCATCTGCGGCTTGAAGGCCTCCAGGCGCGGAATCCACATCATCTCGACGATCTCGCGGATGTCCATGCCCTTGGTGTAGGCCGGCAGGGGCACGTTGACCATGTTCTGCGCGGGCTGCTGGTCGCCGGAAAAGGGAAAGAACGGGTGCTGGAACACACCGACCATCAGCACGCGCGGGTCGCCCGCGAGGATATCCTCGGTGCCGTTGCCGTGGTGTACGTCGAAGTCGACAATCGCCACGCGCTCGAGGCCGTGGTGCTCGAGCGCATGCAGCGCGGCGATGGCGACGTTGTTGAAGAAGCAAAAACCCATGGCCTGGCTGCGCGTGGCATGGTGGCCCGGCGGGCGCACCGCGCAGAACGCGTTTTCCAGCTCGCCCGAAAGCACCGCGTCGGTGGCGGCGATGCCGGCGCCAGCGGCGTGCAGTGCAGCTTTCCAGGTGCAGGCGTTGATGGCGGTGTCGGGGTCGATCTGCGCATAGGGCGCGCCGCCGATCAGCCGGGCCTGCTCGAGCTGTTCGCAGCGCGCCTGCAGCGCCTGCAGGTAGGCGCCGTCATGGGCGCGGGCGATGTCGCCCAGCGCCGCCACCGGCGCATCGCGGCGTTCCAGGGCATCGGCCACGCCGCAGATCAGCAGCCGGTCCTCGATGGCATCGAGCCGCTGCGGGCACTCCGGGTGCCCCGGGCCCATCTCGTGCTTCCAGCACTCGCGATGGGAAAAATAACCCGTCTTGCCCACTGTCATGCCTCCACTGACGTTTTTTCGGATAACGTTGGACCATGCAAGCACAGCACCACATCCAGTCGATTCTGAACCAGCTTAACACGGTGATCGTAGGTAAAAAGCCCCAGGTCCAGGACTGCGTGGCCTGCCTGCTTGCCGGCGGCCACCTGCTGATCGAGGACGTTCCCGGGGTCGGCAAGACCACCCTGGCGCATGCGCTGGCGCAGACCTTCGGGCTGCAGTTCGCGCGGGTGCAGTTCACCGCCGACCTGATGCCCAGCGATCTCACGGGCGTGTCGGTCTACGACCGCGTGCAGGAAAGCTTCGTGTTCCACCCGGGCCCGGTGTTCACCCAGCTGCTGCTGGCCGACGAGATCAACCGCGCCAGCCCGAAGACGCAAAGCGCGCTGCTCGAGGCGATGGAGGAAAAGCAGGTCTCGACCGAAGGCCGCAGCCACCGCCTGCCGCAGCCCTTCTTCGTCATTGCCACGCAGAACCCGCTGGAACAGCTGGGCACCTACGCGCTGCCCGAAAGCCAGCTCGACCGCTTCCTGATGCGCATCTCGCTGGGCTACCCCGACCGCGCGGCCGAGCGCGAGCTGCTGCGCGGCAACGGCCGGCGCGAGCACCTCGACGCGCTGCAGCCGCTGATCGACACCGCGCAGCTGGCGCAGTTGCAGGCGCAGGTGCTGGCCGTGCATGCCTCGGATGCGCTGCTGAACTATGTGCAGGATCTGATCGACGCCACGCGCTCGGGCCGCTGGTTCGTGCAGGGGCTGTCGCCGCGCGCCGGCATCGGCCTGCTGCGCGCGGCCAAGGCGCAGGCGCTGATCAGCGGGCGCGACTACGTCGCGCCCGACGACGTGCAGGCGATCCTGGCGCAGACCGTGGCCCACCGCCTGGTGCCCTCGATCCACGCCGGGCGCGGCGCGCTCGAGCAGGTGCGTGCCATGCTGGACGCCACACCGCTCGCATGAAAGGCGCGCGCCCGGCCCTGCTGAGTGCGCCGCGCCGATGGCTGCAGCGCCGCTGGCTCGCGCGGCTGCCACGCAGGGATTCCCTGCAACTGACCCAGCGCAATGTCTACATCCTGCCGACCAGCGCCGGCTGGATGCTGGCGCTGACGCTGGGCGTGCTGCTGCTGGCCAGCATCAACTACCAGCTCAACCTCGGCTATCTGCTGACCTTCCTGCTCGCGGGCAGCGCCGCCGCCGGCATGTTTGCCGGCCACGCGAACCTGCGCGGCCTGGTGCTGCACCTGCAGCCGCCCGCGCCGGTGTTCGCAGGCCAGCGCTGCGTGCTGCGCATCACCGCCGACAACCCGGGCAAGCGCGTGCGCCACGGCGTCGCGCTGGCCGTGACCGAAGACATCGAAGGCCCGCCGCAATGGGCCTGGACCGACGTGCCGGCGCAGGGCAGCGCCGTCGTCGAGCTGGCCTTCGTACCGGCGCAAAGGGGCTGGCAGGCGCTGCCGCGCATCACCGCCGAGACGCGTTTCCCGCTGGGCAGCTTCCGCGCCTGGGGCCTGTGGCGGCCGGCGGCGCAGCTGCTGGTCTATCCCGAGGCCGAGGCCGCGCCCCCGCCGCTGCCGCCCGCGCGCCCCCAGGGCACGGGCCGCGCCGGCACGCGCGCCGATGGTGCCGACGAGTTCGATGGCGTGCGCGCCTACCGCCCGGGCGATCCGCTCAAGCAGGTGGTCTGGAAGAAGGCCGCGCAGGCCTGGGCCACGGGCGGCAGCCTGGTCAGCCGCGACCGGCCCCAGGCCCTACCCGGGCGCCTGTGGCTGGACCGCAGCGCCACCGGCCTGGCCGATACCGAAGCCGCCCTGTCGCGGCTCACCGCCTGGGTGCTGGCCGCCGACCAGCAGGGGCTGCAGTGGGGACTGGAGCTGCCCGGCGGCGTGCGGCTGGCGCCCGACAGTGGCGCGGCCCACCGCCAGCGCAGCCTGGAGGCGCTGGCCCTGCATGCGCTGCCCGGGGGAGAGGCGCCATGACGCTGCGCGCACGCCTCGAAGCCCTGCCGCGCGACACGCGCGACACCTTGTTCCTGCTGGCCGTCGTGGCCTGGGTCATCGCGCCGCACGCCAGCCATCTGCCGTGGTGGACCCTGGGCCTGGCGCTGGGCATGCTGGGCTGGCGCGCGCTGCTGGCGTGGCGCGCGCAGCCGTTGCCCGGGCGCTGGGTGATGGGCGCGCTGCTGCTGCTGGCCGTGGGCGCGAGCTGGATCACGCACCGCAGCCTGGTCGGGCGCGACCCGGGCGTGACGCTGATCGTGCTGCTGCTGGCGCTCAAGACGCTGGAGATGCGCGCGCGCCGCGACGCGCTGGTCGTGTTCTTCCTGGCCTTCTTCACGTTGCTGAGCCACTTCTTCTATTCGCAATCGCTGCCCATCGCCGCGGCGCAGCTGGTGGCGCTGGTGGGCCTGCTCACGGCAGTGGTGAACGCGCACCTGCCCGTGGGCCGGCCGCCGCTGCGCGAATCGCTGGGCATTGCCGCCAAGCTGGCGCTGTGGGGCGCGCCGGTGATGCTGGTGCTGTTCCTCCTGTTCCCGCGCATGGCGCCGCTGTGGGGCGTGCCGGGCGACGATCTCGCCGGACGCAGCGGGTTGTCGCCGGAGATGACGATCGGCGAAGTCGCGCGCCTGGCGCTGGACGACAGCGTCGCCATGCGCGTGCGCTTCGACACGCCGCAGGGCGAGCCGCCGCCGCGCCAGACGCTGTATTTCCGCGGTCCGGTGCTGTCGGTCTTCGACGGCCGCCAGTGGCGCGAGCCCTGGGACGGCGGGCAGCCGGCGCAGCTGCAGGTGCGCGGGCCGGCCATCTCCTATGAAGTCACGCTCGAGCCGCACCGCCGCCGCTGGCTGCTGGCGCTCGATGCCCCGGCCGAGCCGCCCGAGCTGCCCGGCCAGCGCGTGCGCATGACGCCGCAGCTGCAGTGGCTCAGCCAGCAGCCCGTGACCGACGTGCTGCGCTACCGCGCGCGAAGCCATGTGGATTTCCAGCACGGCCCGCTGCAACGCACCGCGCAGCTGGCCGTGCACACCGCGCTGCCCGAGGGCTCCGACCCGCGCACCCTGGCGCTGGCGGCGCAGATGCGCGCCGAGCTCGGCGCCAACCCCGAGGCCCTGATAGAAGCCGCGCTCGCGCGCCTGCGCACCGGTGGCTACCGCTACACGCTCGAGCCCGGCGTCATTGCCGTGAACACCGCCGACGACTTCTGGTTCGACAGCAAGCAGGGCTTTTGCGAGCACATCGCCTCCGCCTTCGTGGTGCTGATGCGCGCGCTCGACATTCCCGCGCGCATCGTCACCGGCTTCCAGGGCGGCGAGCGCAATCCCGTCGACGGCTACTGGACGGTGCGCAACAGCGATGCCCATGCCTGGGCCGAGGTCTGGCTCGAAGGGCGCGGCTGGGTGCGCATGGATCCGACCACGGCCGTCGCGCCCGCGCGCACCAGTGAATTCCAGCGTCTCGCCGCGCCGCGCGGCGCCTTCGGCCAGGCCATGGACAGCGTGATCGCGCCGGGCCTGGTGCAGCAGCTGCGTGCCGCCTGGGAAGCAATGAACAGCCGCTGGAACCAGTGGGTACTGAACTACACGCAAAGCCGCCAGGCCGATCTGCTGCGCCAGCTGGGTCTTTCGGAACTGGACACGCCGCACTGGCAGACGCTGGCCAAGTGGCTCGCCGGACTCGCAGGCGCGGCGGCGCTGGCCATCGGCGTGTGGCTGTGGCGCGAGCGCCGCAGCCCGGTCGATGGCTGGCAGCGCCTGCGGCGCCAGGCGCACGCGCAGCTGCAGCGTGCCGGCCTGGCGGTGCCGGACCATGCCCCGCCGCGCACGATGGCGGCGCTGGCCAGCGCCCAATGGGGCGGCGAGGCGCACGCCATCGCGGCCTGGCTGCTGCGCCTGGAGCAGCAGCGCTATGCTCCTCCCGGCGCCGGCGGCACGCCGGCCCAGCACCTGTCCGCGCTGCGGCGCGACTTCAAGACCCTGACCTGGCCGCGCTCCGGTCGCTCCCAAGATCCATGAAACGACTGCTCTCCACTGCCCTTGTCTGCCTCGCGGCCTGCACCGCCCTCGTCCCGTCCGTCCACGCCCAGGCCACCAAGGCGCGCAGCGCCGTGCAGGGCACGGCGCCCTATGCCGGGCGCAGCGAAGCCATGCAGATGGCGGCCGATATCGCGCAGCGCCGCGGCCTGCCACTGGACTGGGTGCAGGCGACGCTGGGCCAGGCGCGTTTCCTGCCCCAGGTGCCGCGGCTGATGACGCCCTCGACGCAGGTCTCCGCCAAGGATTGGAACCGCTACCGCGGCCGCTTCATCGACCCGGTGCGCATCCGTGCCGGCGTGCGCTTCTGGCAGACCCACGTGGCGGCGCTGGAGCGCGCCGAGCGCGAATACGGCGTGCCGGCCGAGATCATCGTCGGCATCATCGGCGTCGAGACCGTCTACGGCCAGCAGATGGGCAACTTCCGCGTGGTCGATGCGCTGGCCACGCTGTCTTTTGATTTTCCCGACGCGCACCCGCGCGCCGCCGCGCGCACCGAATACTTCCGCGGCGAGCTCGAGCAGTTCCTGGATTTCACCTACCGCGGCGGCATGGACCTGTTCGCGCTGCGCGGCAGCTACGCGGGCGCAATGGGCCTGGGCCAGTTCATGCCCTCGAGCTGGGCCAGGTGGGCAGTGGATTTCGATGGCGACGGCCGCATCGACCTGTTCAGGAGCCCGGTCGATGCCATTGGCTCGGTGGCCAACTACTTCATCGGCCATGGCTGGAAGCCCGGCATGGCCACGCATTACCCGGTTTCGCTCAATGCCACGCCCGCGCAGATGGCCGAGCTGCTGGCCCCCGATATCCTGCCCACCTTCACCCCGGAGCGCATGCTGGCGCTGGGCGCGCGCGTGCACGGCGGGGGCATGGCACATCCCGGGCCGCTGGCGCTGGTGGAGCTGCGCAATGGCGTGGAGGCGCCGCTGTATATCGCGGGGACGGAGAATTTCTATGCCGTCACGCGGTACAACTGGTCGAGCTATTACGCGTTATCGGTGATCGAGCTGGGGGAAGAGGTGAGGATGGCAAGGGAGATGGGGCGCTGAGGTCTAGATTGGAGGCATGCTTTTTTATAGGACATGCCGTTTACCCTTCGACAAGCTCGGGGCGAACGCTTCCCCCTCCCCGTTCGCCCTGAGCTTGTCGAAGGGTGGTAGCCCGTACTCCAGGAAAGCAGTGCGCATGGCGGCAACCCGGCATTTTTCAACCCCCTCCTCTACCACAAAAATCTTCAATTTTTTCTCTTGAAAAGCATTTA
Organism: Comamonas endophytica; assembly: GCF_023634805.2. Taxonomy (NCBI): domain Bacteria; kingdom Pseudomonadati; phylum Pseudomonadota; class Betaproteobacteria; order Burkholderiales; family Comamonadaceae; genus Comamonas; species Comamonas endophytica. The sequence continues at coordinate 2,933,277 of NZ_CP106881.1, read as the reverse complement.
TCTCGGCAGCATGTCAGTTCCAAGCGGCCGCCGCATCGAGCGCCGCGCATAACTGACCAGGAGCTTTAGTGATGATTTTCACCGCCCCCATGATCCGCCGTTCGGGCCATGCCTTCCCCCGTTCGGCCGACCAGGCGCTGCAGCGTTTCCTGCAGTCCACTCTGACCACCCCGCTCAACCGCATCTCCGAAGCCTCGGCCTCGGCCAGCGCGGCCTTCACCGCCACGCAGGATGAGCAGGCCACCACCCTGCAGCTCGACGTGCCCGGCCTGGCACGCGAGCAGCTGCAGCTGCGCCTGGAAGGCGCGCAGGTGCATCTGACCAGCGTCGAAGGCGCGCCGCGCAAGGTGCAGCGCTCCTGGGAACTGGGCCACGAGATCGACGTGGCCGCCAGCAGCGCCAAGCTCGAGCACGGCGTGCTGACGCTGCGCCTGGCCAAGCTGGCCCCGGTCGACAAGGCCGTGACGCTCAACATCGAGTGATCGCCCGCTGCATTCGCGGCGGCAGCAAAAAGCCCGGCCATGGCCGGGCTTTTTTCATGTCCGAAGCCTGCGGCTTCACTCGTGGCGCAGTGCCTCGATGGGGTCCAGCCGCGCGGCGCGCCGCGCCGGGAAGTAGCCGAACACCACGCCGATGCCCGCGGAGAACACGAACGACAGCAGGTTCACGCTGACGTTGAACACATAGGGCACGTCCATCACGCCGGCCAGCACCACCGAGGCCATGGTGGCCAGCGCGATGCCGATCAGCCCGCCGAGCGCCGCCAGCACCACCGCCTCGATCAGGAACTGCAGCAGCACCTCGCGCTCGAGCGCGCCGATGGCCAGGCGCAGCCCGATCTCGCGCGTGCGCTCGGTCACGCTGACCAGCATGATGTTCATGATGCCGATGCCGCCGACCAGCAGGCTGACGCCCGCCACCGCGCCCAGCAGCATGGTCAGCACCTGGGTCGTGCCCGAGAGCGTGTCGGCCAGCTGCTTGGTGTCGAGGATGTTGAAATTGTCCTCATCCGCCGGCGCCAGCTTGCGCAGCTCGCGCAGCAGCTGGCGCAGGCTGGCCTTGACGCGCTCGGGCTCGCTGCCCTCGGCCATCGACACCAGCAGCGTGTTGATGCGCTTGGAGCCGGTGATGCGCCGCTGCAAGGTGTTCAGCGGCACCAGCACCATGTCGTCCTGGTCGTTGCCGAACGCGCCCTGCCCCTTGGAGGCCAGCACGCCGACGATCTCGCAGGAGAACTCGCGTACGCGCATCAGCTGGCCCATCGGATCCGTGTTGGCAAAAAGCTCGCGGCGCACGGTGGAGCCGATGATGCACACGGCAGAGCCGGCGCGTATCTCTTCGGGCGTGAACTCGCGCCCGGTGGCCAGTTGCCAGTTGCCGGTCTTGAGCCATTCGTTGGTGCTGCCGATGACGCTGCTCGACCAGTTGCGCCCGCCGGCGACCACCGTGGCGGTGGCGCGCCCCTCGGGCGCCACCGCGTAGATGCCGCCGATCTGCTGCGCGATGGCATCGACATAGGTGTCCTTGAAGGTCGGCGCGCCGCCGGTGCCCGGGCCCATGCGCTGGCCGGGGCGCACCTGCAGCAGGTTCGTGCCCAGGCCGGAGATCTGGTTCTGCACCGCGAGCGTGGCGCCGTTGCCCAGCGTCACCATGGTGATGACCGCGCTCACGCCAATCACGATGCCCAGGATGGTGAGGAAGGAGCGCAGCAGATTGCGCCGGATCGAGCGCAGCGCCAGCAGGATCGAACTCAGCAGCATCAGTGCGCCTCCGCCGGCAGGCTCAGGCCCTGTTCGCGCGCCAGCACCACCGGCAGCGGGTTGGGGTTGTCACTGTCGAGCAGGCCGTCGACAAAGCGCACCATGCGCCGCGCGTACTGCGCCATGTCGGGCTCGTGCGTGACCATCAGCACGGTGATGCCCTGGTCGGCGTTCAGCCGCCACAGCAGCTCCATGATCTCGTTGCTGCGCTGGCTGTCGAGGTTGCCGGTGGGCTCGTCGGCAAGCAGCACGACGGGCTCGGTGACGATGGCGCGCGCGATCGCCACGCGCTGCTGCTGCCCGCCCGAAAGCTCGGCCGGCGTGTGGTGCTCCCAGCCCGACAGGCCCACGGCCGCCAGCGCCTTCTTCGCCGCCGCATGGCGCTTGGCCGTCGGCTCGCCGCGGTACAGCAGCGGCAGCTCGACGTTCTCCAGCGCCGTGGTGCGCGCCAGCAGGTGGAAGCCCTGGAACACGAAGCCGAAATACTTGCGCCGCAAGAGCGCGCGCTCGTCGCGCGTGAGCGTCTCCACGTGCGCGCCCTTGAACAGGTATTCGCCCGTGGTGGGGCGGTCGAGGCAGCCGAGCATGTTCATGGCGGTGGACTTGCCCGAGCCGCTCGGGCCCATGATGGCGACGAAATCACCCTGCGCGATATCGAGGTCCACGCCCTTGAGGGCCTGGAAGGCCAGGCGGCCCTCGCCATACACCTTGGTGATGTTGCGCAGTCGGATCAGCGGCTGATCGGATGCGGGCGTCATTTGGTCTCTCCCGAGCGCTGGTCGGTGATCACCGCCATGCCGGGCTGCAGCGTCTCGCTGCGCACCTCGGTCATGCGGCCGTCGCTGATGCCGGTCATCACCTTCACCGCCACGGCCTTGCCGTTTTCCAGCACCCAGACCTCGCGCGCCGTCTCGCCGCCGTCGCCGCGGCTGGAGCCTGCGCCGCCGCGGCGCTGGCCGCTGCCGCCCGGGCGCGGGCCGCGCGGCATCAGCTGCCCCATGATGCCGCCGCCGCTGCCCTCGCGCGCCGCCGGCGCCGCGCCCGGCACCGTGGGCGTGAAGCGCAGCGCGGCGTTCGGCACCAGCAGCACGTCCTGGCGCTCGGTCGAGGTGATGGTGGCCGCGGCCGTCATGCCCGGGCGCAGGCTCAGGTCCTCGTTGGCCACTTCCAGCGTGGCGATATAGGTCACGACGTTGTCGGTCTTGGTCGAGCCATAGGCCACGCGCGTCACCCGCGCCGGATAGCTGCGCGAGGGGTAGGCGCTGACGGTGAAGGTGGCCTTCTGCTCGGGCTGCACCGTGCCCACGTCGGCTTCGTCGACGCTGACTTCGAGCTTGAGGCGCTTGAGGTCCTCGGCCAGCGTGAACAGGGTCACGGCCTGCAGCGAGGCCGCCACCGCGTTGCCGGGGTCGACCGCGCGCGTCAGCACCACGCCGTCGATGGGCGAGACGATCGAGGCCTTGGACAGATTGGTCTGGTCCGTGGACAGCGCCGCGCGCGCATCCTGCACGCTCGCCGACGCGGCCTTCTCGTCGGCGGTGGCGCGCTCGAGCGCGGCGCGGCCGGCGTCCAGCTCGGAAGCCGAGGGCACCTTGCCGCCCGACAGCCGCGCCACCTCCTCGAGGCGGCCCAGATTGGCGCGCGCCTCCCGCGTGGTGGCCTGCGCCTGCGCCAGCCGCGCCTGGGCCGAGGCCAGCGAGGCGCTCGAGCGCGAGACCTGCGCGCTGAGCTTGGCGGTGTCGAGCTCGACCAGCACCTGGCCCTTCTTCACCTGGTCATTGACATCGACGCGCACATTGCGCACCGTGCCCGAGAGCTCGCTGCCGATGTTCACCTGGCGCGTGGGCACCAGCGTGCCGTTGGCGGCCACCGTCAGGCGCAGATTGCCGCGCTTGACTTCCTGGCTCACATACTGGGGCAGCGCGCGCGCCGCCTTGACGGACTGCCAGTAGGCAAAGCCCGCGCCCGCGGCCACCAGCACGGCCACGCCGGCCCAGACCGAGGTCCGGCGCCACCAGGGGCGGGTCGCCGTGGCGCCCAGCAGCGCCTGTTTGCTCGTGGCGGCTTGGGCGGGTTGGGATGCTTGTTTGTCGTTCATTTGCGTGATCCGTATCGTTCAATTCGTGGCCGGCGCTGCGGCGCTGTCGATGGCCGTGGGGGTCCAGCCCCCGCCCAGCGCCTTGTACAGCCGCACATGGTCGGCAGTCAGCGCCGCCTGGGTCGCTGCCAGGCTGTCCTGCGCCGAGAGCTGTGTGCGCTGGGTCTCCAGCACCGTCTGGAAGTCCACCAGGCCGCTGCTGTAGCGCTGCTGCGCCAGCAGCGCGGCATTGGCCGCGGCTTCCGCGGCAATGCGCAGCTGCTCGATGCGCGCGCCATCGCCCTGCAGTATCGACAGCGCGTCTTCGACTTCCTGCAGCGCCGTCAGCACGGTGGATGCATAGTTCAGCCGCGCCTGCTCCAGCCCTTCCTCCTGCACGCGCAGCTGCGCGCGTATCGCGCCGCCATCGAGCAGCGGCACGGAAATGCCCGACAGCAGCGAGCCGAACACCGAGCTGCCCTGCGTCAAGGCACCCACGGTCAGCGCGCGCAGGCCGAGCGAGCCACTCAGGCGAAAGCTCGGATAGCGCGCCGCATCGGCCTGCGCCACCCGCGCCAGCGCTGCGGCCACGCGGGCCTCGGCGGCAATCACATCGGGGCGCTGGCGCAGGGTTTCAGCGGGAATCTGGAGCGCCAGCGCATCGGGCGCCTGGGGCACGGGTGCAAATGACGCCAGCTGCGCATCGAGCGCAGCCGGGTTCTGGCCCGTGAGCACGGCCAGCGAATGCCGCGTCTGCGCCAGGCTGGATTCGAGCGCCGGCACCTGCGCCGCGGTCTGCGCGGCCGAGGCACGGGCCTGCTCGGTGGCCAGCGACGTGGTCAAGCCGGCCTGCATGCGCCAGTCGGTGATCTGCAGGGTCTCCTGCTGGCTGGCGAGATTGCTGCGCGCGATCACCAGGCGCTGCTGCAGGTTGCGCAGCTCGATATAGGTCAGTGCCACCTCGGCCGCCAGCGACACGCGCGTGCCTTCGAGCGTGGCCTGCGCGCTGCGCACCTCGGCGTCGCTGGCCGCCACTGCACTGGCCAGCCGGCCGAACACATCGATTTCCCAGCTCGCGTCGAGCCCCGTGGAAAAGCTGTTGCCCGTCGCGTTGCCCGAGCGCGAACGCTGCGCCGAGCCGGAAGCGCCCACCGAAGGCGCCAGGCCCGCGGCGGTGGCATCGCGCTGCGCGCGCGCCTGGCGCAGCGTGGACTGGGCCGAGGCCAGCGACAGATTGGCCTGCAGCGCCTGTTCGACCAGTGCCGCCAGCTGCGGATCGCCCAGGCCCTGCCACCAGCGGGCCAGCGATTGCGGATCGGCATCTGGCGTATAGACCAAGTGTGCGGGCGACCAAGTGGCGGGCACGCTCAACGCGGGCAGGCCGGCGCCGGGCGGCTGCTGCGTCGCGGCGCAGCCGGCGAGCGCCAGCGCCACCAGTGCCGCGGCCATAGCCGGCCGGGGCGCCGTCAGCTTGTTGTTCTTGAATGTCAGGGTAGGCATGGCAGCCATTGTGCCGCCGAGCTTTGTCAGGTCGGCTTCGCCCGCGTGAAGATTGTGTAAACCGCAGCCTCAAAGCGCTGTGCGGATAATGCCCATGCCCGCCGCCCTAAAGGACCGCCTTGAAGATCGCCGCCTTCCACACCCTGCATACCGTCATTGCCACCGGCTCGCTGGCGAAAGCGGCGCAGGCGCTGAACCTGACACCCAGCGCCGTCAGCATGCAGATGAAGCAGCTCGAGGACTATATGGGCACGGCGCTGTTCGACCGCTCGGGCCAGGCCATCCGGCCGGTGCCGCTGGCGCACGAGATCGCCACCATCATGGAGGAAGCACTCGCCCGGGTGGAGGCGCTGCGCGAGCGCCCCGATGTGCGCGTGCAGGGCACGGTGCGACTGGGCATCGTCGACACCATGCTGCCGCTGCTGCTGCCGCGCACCCTGTCGGCGCTGCAGCAGCGCCACCCGCTGCTCAATGTGGACGTGGACCGCGGCAAGAGCCGCGCGCTGACGCAGCGCATCCGCTCGGCCGAACTCGACCTGGCAGTGCTGGCGCTGCCGCCGCAGGAGCCGCAGGCCGCGCGCGGCCTGGTGTGGCAGCCGCTGCTGCAGCGCGACTTCGTGCTGCTGGCGCCGAGCTCAGCCAAGGAAAAGACGGTGAAGGCGCTGCTGGCCGCGCACCGCCTCATCGGCTACGACCGCAGCACGGTGACCGGCCAGCTGGCCAGCCGCTATCTGGCCGACAAATACGGCATCCGCAAGCTGGACATGGAGTTCGACAGCATTCCCGCGATCATCTCCATGGTCGGCCTGGGCATGGGCGTGGCGCTGCTGCAGATCGCCGATCCGCGCCTGCTGCAGGCCGATCCGGTGCGCACTCTTGCGCTGCCCGCGGACGCGCCGCGCATGCAGTACGCGCTGCTGCTGCGGCAGGCCGACCGGGACAAGCGCAACCTGCAGGCATTGGTGCAGGTGCTGGCGGATGTGGCAAGAGACACGGGCTAGAACGTTTTCATTTTGACGGCCGTGCCCTGAAACGCCCTTCTACCGGCCCGCGCAGGGAGGCTCGGGGCGAACGGTGGGTTAACCGTTCGTCCTGATCCTGAGCCTGTCGAAGGCTCGAAGGATGACGGGCCCTCCACACAAAACTCCCCGTCTTTTAACGAGAAAGCTTTACATCAACTCCACCCCCGAAGCCTTCACCGCCAGCTTCCAGCGGTCGAGCTCGGCCGTCAGGAAGCTGCGAAAGGCCGGGGTATCCATCTGCAGCAGCTCCATGCCCTCGCGCTCGAGCTGCTCGCGCAGGCCCGGCGTCTTCTGCGCCGCATGCACCGCAGTGCGCATCGCCTCGACCTCCTTGGCGCCCATGCCCGCGGGGCCGAACAGCCCATACCAGGCGCTGTAGTCGAAGCCCGGCAGCAGATCGGCCACGGGCGGCACCTGCGGCAGCGCCGCCATGCGCTTGGCGCTGGTCACGGCCAGCGCCTTGACGCGGCCCGACTTGATCAGTCCGCCGGCCGCGCCATAGCCCGAGAACACGATGTCCACCTGCCCTGCCATCAGGTCCGTCAGCGCGCCCGAGGTGCCCTTGTAGGGCACGCCCAGCACGTCGATCTGCGCCATCTTGCGCAGCATTTCGCCGGCCAGGTGGTTGGCGCCGCCGAGACCGGCAATCGCCACGTTCATGGTGCCGGGCTTGGCCTTGGCCATGGCCACCAGCTCCTGCAGGTTCCTGGCGGGGCATTTCTCCGACACCACCAGGATGCTGGGCGCGGTGGCAATGGGCGCGATCGGCGTGAAGTCGGCCACCGGATCGAAGGGCAGCTTCTTGTAGAGCGCGGGATTGATCACATGGCTGGTGTAGCTCAGCAGCAGCGTGCCGCCGTCGGAGGGGGCCTTGGCCACGCCCAGCGCCGCGATGTTGCCGCCCGCGCCGGGTCGGTTCTCGACGATCACGCTGCGCGAGAGCTGCTTGCCCATCTCCAGCGCCAGCGCGCGCCCCAGGATGTCGGTGCCGCCGCCCGGAGGGGCGCCCACCAGGATGCGCGTGGCGTTCGGGGTCTGGGCCCAGGCCGGCAGGGCCAGGCCCAGCGCGGCAAAGCCCGCATGTTGCAGCAAGGTGCGACGTTTCATCGTTGTCTCTCTTGTAATGGTCTTGCGTTGAAATGCCCGGCAGGCGGCGCCCCGCGCCGCCTGCCCCCTATGCCTCGGCCATTGCCTCGCGCCCCGGCACCCAGGGCTTGTAGCGCATGCCCAGCGCCTCGGCCTGGCGGCGCTCGTACGCCAGGAACTCCTCGGTGATCGCGCTGCCGCGCACGCCGCCGCGCACCGAGCCCGGGCGGATGTCGTAGAAATACTCCTCGAACTCGGGCGGCAGCGGCTGCGATGCCGGCACCGCGAGCCACAGTCGGAACAGGTGGCGCTTGTCGTCGGGGTGTTCGTGGTCCTCGAAATGCGTGCGCGAATGCAGCGTCACGTAGTTGTTGAGCAGCTGCAGGTCGCCCTGCTCCAGTTCCATCGAGTAGCACAGTTGCTCGCTGGGCATCAGCTGGTCGAGCAGGTCCAGCGCCTCGAGTTGCGCGGGCGTGAGGCGCGGCACTTCCTCGAAGTCGCGCTGCGCCGCGATGGTGTTCTTGCGGTTGGTGCGCGCGGTGAATGCGTGGCCGGGCTTGCTGAAGATCGGGCAGCGGTAGAAAGGCGCCTGCGAGGGGTCCTGCGTGCCCTGGTAGCTGTGGTAGAAATCTCCCTCGAGCACCGGGATCAGGTCGGGACGGCGTGCCTGCACCTGCTCGCGCAGCGCCATCGAGCTGATGACCTTGCTGGTGCCGCCGGACTTGGCCGTGCGCCGGCACAGCAGCGCCACCACGTCGCACGAATCCTGGTGGAAGTCCAGCTCGGCATTGGTGTTGTAGCCGCGCCCGCCCTTGGCCTTGTAGTCGCCGCCGGCGTCGCGCACATCGTTGATGATCTCGCTGGCCTTGTTCTGCGTGCGGCCCACGCCCATGTACAGGCCCATGCCCCAATAGGCCAGGCGGCAGTCGGCCTCGCTCCAGCGGTCCACCGGGAAACCCTTGAGCAGGCACATGCCCCAGCGCCCCTGCGTGGTGGCGACGGCACGGCGCAGCGCATCGCGCGCGGCGTCAGGCAGGGGGAAGTCGCGCTGCTCCATGGCCAGCAGCGGCTTGGGGTGGCGCTTGGCATGCGCCAGCGCCTGGTCGAAGCCTTCGATCTCCTCGGCGCTCAGGCGCTGGACCCAGCTCAGGTCATTGCGCACATCCTCGGCATACCAGGGCGTGGGTTGGTTGCGGTTCTCGCTCATAAACTTGCCTCCTTCGATCGGGCACTTTTCCCGATGGCGAAGCCCAGTCTATGGCTTTGGCCCACATCAATAAAACGAAATATTCTTCACCTCTACATCAAATAAATTGACGCTGGAGGACATGCCGCGGCGCAGGCAATTGCCCTATGGTGCGAATCGGAATATCGGCAGCAGGCGCGCGGCGCCCGCGTCGTGCTCAGGCCAGCGAATCGAGCGGCCAGCGCGGCTTCACATCGAACGCGTATTCGGTCCGGGGCTGCTCGCGCCCCGACTGGATGCGCATGGCCGCGGCCATGGCGATCATCGCGCCGTTGTCGGTGCACAGGTGCAGTTCGGGATAGTGCACGCGCACCTTCATCCTGGCGCAGGCCGCATTCAGCTGCGCGCGCAGCAGCCGGTTGGCGCCCACGCCGCCCGCCACCACGACGCGCTTCATGCCGGTCTGCTTGAGCGCGGCCAGCGTCTTCTTGACGAGCACGTCGACGATCGCCGCCTCGGTGCTGGCCGCGAGATCGGCCTTGCGCGCGGGCAGCTCGTCGCCCAGCTTCTTCGCCTGGGTCAGCACTGCCGTCTTCAAGCCGGCAAAGGAGAAATCCAGATCGCCGCTGTGCAGCAGCGGCCGCGGCAGCTTGAAGGCCTCGGGGTCGCCCTGCTGCGCCAGCTTCGACAGCGCCGGCCCGCCCGGGTAGCCCAGGCCCATCAGCTTGGCCGACTTGTCGAAGGCCTCGCCCGCGGCATCGTCGATGGTCTCGCCCAGGATGGCATAGGAGCCCACGCCATCGACGCGCATCAGCTGCGTGTGGCCGCCCGACACCAGCAGCGCGACGAAGGGAAACTCCGGCGGATCCTCGCTCAGGAACGGCGACAGCAGATGGCCTTCCAGGTGATGCACTCCCAGCACCGGCTTGCCCAGCGCCGCGCCCAGCGCGCAGGCCACGCCCGCGCCCACCAGCAGCGCGCCGGCCAGGCCCGGGCCGCGCGTGAAGGCCACCACGTCGATATCGGAAAGCTGCTCGCCCGCCTCGGCCAGCACCGCCTCGGTCAGCGGCAGCACGCGGCGGATGTGGTCGCGGCTGGCCAGCTCGGGCACCACGCCGCCATAGGCCTGATGCATCTCGATCTGGCTGTGCAGCGCATGGGACAGCAGCGCGGGCACGGCGCCGCCCTCCGATGGTTCCTCAAGGCGCACCAGCGCCACGCCGGTTTCATCGCACGAAGATTCGATACCCAGGATCAGCAAGCTCATGGGCGCAAGTGTAGAACCCCTGGCGCGGCCGCGCGGCGCGCGCGCGCAAAAGGCCTCAGCCGCGCTGGCCCGAAATGTAGTGCTCGAGCTGGTCGATGGTGAACTGCTGCTCGGAAATGATGGCTTTGACCAGATCGCCGATCGAGACGATGCCGATCAGCTGCTGTTGCGCGTCGAGCACCGGGAGATGGCGGATGCGCTGGCGCGTCATCAACGCCATGCACTCCTCGCAGGTCTGCGCCATGTCGACGCAGTGCACCGCCGCCGTCATGACCTCGCGCACCGGCGTGGTCGCCGAATTGCGGCCCTGCAGCACGATCTTGCGCGCGTAGTCGCGCTCGGTGACGATGCCGGCGATATGGCTCGAACGCTCGCCGTCGAGCACCATCAGCGCGCCGATGCGGTGCTCGGCCATGCGCTGCAGGGCCTCGAGCATCGAATCGTCGGGCGCCACATGGTGTACCTCGTCGGTCGCCTTGGCCCGCAGGATGTCTGCAACAGTCGTCATACCTGGCTCCTGAAGTCGAACAAGCCCGACCAGTGTCGGCGCAGCCACGCGGCAATGCAATAACCATGGCGCCAGGGGTGCCTGTACGGGGGGCTTGGCCCCGCGGCTCAGCGCCGTCCGCCGAGAAAACCCGCGCCCAGCTTGAACAGGTCGCCCACATCCAGCTTGCCGTCGCCGTTCTGGTCCAGAAGGCTCGACAGCAGCCCGCCCGCGGCCCCGCCCTGCTGCTGCACCTGGGCCTTTTCGCGGCCCAGCACCTGGCCCAGGCCGCCCGCGTCCATGCCTCCCGACTGCACGCGCTGCGCCAGGAAAGCCATGACGATGGGCGCCAGCATCTGCAGTAACTGCCCGGCATTGGAGCCCAGCCCGGTGGCCTGGCCCAGTCCGGATTCGGCCTGCTGCTGCCGACCGCCGAAGATATGACCCAGGATCGACGCGCCGTTGGAGGCTGGCGCCTGGCTGGCCTGGCCCTGGCCGCCCAGCAGTCCGCCAAGCACGCCGCCCAGCATTCCACCCAGGCCGTTGCCCGAACCAGCGGCTCCCATATGGTCGCGCTGCAGCGCGCCAAACAGGTCCATTGCGCCCTGCGGCTGCGATGCGTTGTTGCCCAGAGCCCCCAGCAGCATGGGCAGCGCCGTGCCCACGGCGCGCTCGGTTTCGGCGCTGCCCATGCCCAACTGCTGCGCCATGCTCTGCATCGGCGCGCCGCGCAGCTGGCCCAGCAATTCGTCGGTCAGGGAATTCGAAGTGTTCATCATGCGGCTCCTTTGCGCCGGGCGGGCGGCGCTGCTGTCGGGAAAGAGAGGGTCAGCGGCATCGTATGCGCAAAGAAGCGCCCCTCGTCGTAGGCAATTGTCAGCATTTGGCGCCTGAACACGACAGCAAGGGGATGAGCTGCCGGATCACCGGAAACCTGTCGTCATGCGCGGTTTGACTCACACCCTTTGCCTCACCGCACCTATCCACAAACCCACTGCGCTCCGAACCCCATGCGTCCAGCGCGCGCGCACCATTGCCTGCAGGCTTCGAGATACCACCATGAACCAGCAGCGCTATCGCCTCATCTTCAGCCGGGTGCGCGGCATCTGGATGGCCGTGCAGGAAGCTGCACGCGCTGGCCGCGGTCCCCGCAGCGAAGCGCTGGCACTGCCGGCCGCGACATCGGCACTGCTGCTGGCGGCGTCCACGGCCTTTGCGCAGATCATTCCCGATGCTTCCGCTCCGGGCCACGAACGGCCCACGGTGCTGAGATCGGCCAACGGCATGCCGGCCGTCAATATCCAGACCCCATCCACCGCCGGCGTGAGCCGCAACCGCTACCAGCAGTTCGACATTGGCCAGCAGGGCGAACGCGGCGCGATCCTGAACAACAGCCGCACCGGCGTGCAAAGCCAGATCGGCGGCGCAGTGCAGGGCAACCCGTGGCTGGCCAGGGGCAGCGCCCGGGTCATCGTCAATGAAGTGAATTCTGCAAACCAGTCGCGGCTCTCGGGTGCGCTGGAAGTGGCCGGGCCGCGCGCCGACGTGATCATCGCCAACCCGTCCGGCCTGGTAGTGAACGGCCTGTCGCTGATCAATGCCGCCGGCCTGACGCTGGCCGGCGCCCAGCCCGTTTACCGCAGCGACGGCAGCCTGGAAGCCTTCAGGGTCCAGCGCGGCGCCATCCAGCTCGAAGGCCGGGGGCTCGATGCCGCCCAGGCCGATTACGCCCAGGTGCTGGCGCAGGCCATTGCCGTGAATGCGGGCATCTGGGCGCAGGACCTGCGCATGGTCACAGGCACCGGCCCGCTGGCGGCGGACAGCACGCAGCAGCCGCTGCCTGCCCAAGGCGCGCCCGCGCGCACCATGGAAACACCGCAGTTCGCGCTGGACGTCGCGCAACTGGGCGGCATGTATGCGCGCAAGATCATGCTCATCGGCACCGAGGCCGGGCTGGGCGTGCGCAATGCCGGAGCGCTGCTCGCGGACGCTGGCCCGCTGACGCTGACAGCCGGCGGCCAGCTGCGCAACACCGGGGTCATCGCCAGCCAGGGCGCGGACGCCGAGCTGCAGCTGTCGGCCCGGAGCATCGACAACAGCGGCCGGCTGGTCGGCCAGCGCGATGTGGTGCTGGCCGACGGCGGCGCCGAAACCCTCAATGCCGGCAGCATCGAGGCCGGCCGCGAGCTGGCGGCGCAGGCCGGGCAGTTGAACAACCAGGCAAACGCCATGCTCAGCGCGCCGCGCCTGGACATCATGGCCACGCGCCTGGACAACGCCGGCCATATCGCTCAGACCGGCACGCAGGCGCTGGCCGTCAACAGCCTGGCGATCTCCAATTCCGGCGAGAAGGCGCTGCTGGGCGCACCTACCGCCAGCATGGGGACACAGCCCGCGCCCGCAGCACCTTCGCCAGACCCCGCGCCGCCAACCCTTGCCGACGGCCAGATCCATGTGGCGCAGCGCCTCACCAATACCGGCCTGCTCACGGCCAATGGCACGACCGATGTCAAAGCCATCCACTCCTTTACCAACAGCGCCATCGCCCATCTGGGCCATCTGCACAGCGAAGGCCTGCTCGACAACCGCAGGGGCACCCTGCAGATGCAGCGCCTGACCGGCGCGCAGGGCTCGGTGATGAACCAGGGCGGCTCGATGTCCGTGGCCGGCGATCTGCGCCTGGTGGCGCGGCAACTGGACAATACCGGCGGCACGATCGCCAGCGCGGGCAGCCTCACCGCCAAGGTGCCGTCCATCACCAATGACGCCGGCACGCTGCGCGCCGCGGGCGATCTCACCGTGAAAGGCGAGACGCTGAGCAACCAGCGCAATGCGCTCCTCGTCAGCCAGACCGGCCATATCCGCCTGACCCTGGACGGCGCGCTGAACAACCAGCAGGGCCAGGCCGTGGCGCCGCAGGGCCTGGAGATCAGCAGCGGCAGCTTGAACAACAGCGGCGGCATCCTCCACACAACGGGCGAGCGCAGTCTCCTGAAGCTCACCAGCAGCACCGGCGTGGACAACAGCACCAAGGGGCTGATCCAGTCCGGCGGCGACCTTCAGCTCCATGCTGGCACCGAACCCATCAACAACACCGCCGGCACCCTGCAGGCCCAGCAGGACCTGCTGATCCAGAGCCGCGGCCTGGTCGACAACAGCCAGGGCCATCTGCAGGCTGGCCGGCAGCTCCTGCTGCAGGACGCCAGCGTGGCGGCCGGCGCGCCACTCGACCAGGCCACGCAGACCCTGCTCAACCAGGGCGGCACGGTGTTTTCGGCGGACAGCCTGCAGATAAAGAACAAGGGCCTCGACGGTGCCGGCCGCCTTGACGCGGTGGGCGGGATAACTCTGGATTTTGCCGGGGACATCATGCATCAAGGCATCGCGGCAAGCAATGCCAAGCTCAAGCTTGAAACCGCCGGGAAATTGACCAATCAGGGCCAGCTGCTGGGCGGCACCGACACCGAGCTCAAGAGCACGCAGATCGACAACCAGGCAGGCGCGACGATGAGCGCGGCGCAGACGATCACCCTGCGCACCGGGCAGCCCGTGGTCAACCGCGGCCTGATCGACGGCCAGGACACGCGCATCGATGCGGACACCATCCAGAACATCGGCACGGGCCGCATCTTTGGCGACCATGTCTCCCTGGCGGCCAAGACGCTGGAAAACCGCCCGGAGGATGGCGGCGGCAAGCCTCCCGTCATTGCCTCGCGCAAGGATATGGACCTGGGCGTGCCGGTCGTGATCAACCAGGGTGGCGCACTGCTGCAGAGCATGGGCCATATCCGCATGGGAAACAGCCTGGATGCCAACCGCATTGCCACCGGCAATGGCCAGGAATTGCGCAATATTGCCGCGCGCATCGATGCCCAGGGCGACATCCAGTTCGACCAGCGGGTTGTCAATAATCTGAATGCGAACCTGGTTGTCGAGCCCTTTGCAGAGGTGGAAAACATACCGGGCGAAAACATGGTCGCCTTTTCCGGCAAGGCGCCTGAAAGCGCAACGCTTTACAAGGAAATCGAGGATGGATTATTTCTGCCTTATTTCGAGAATCGGGGCAGGTTCTACACGGAAATGGGAATTCAGGGCTACAACTCCGATGGACGGATGTTCAAGCCGGTGCATATCGACAGGTTTCCCCATATTCCGCCTGCCGCGTTCATAGATCCCAAGACATCCTATAGGAATGGCGTTCCCTTTCCCGACGATGCCCCGCTGCAACTGGAGCCTGCGGGTTCTCCACGTTTTGCGCAGTTCGGCATTGCGGTGCCTGAAAACTACACTGCCACCGCGCCGGATCCCTTGAACCATGGAGGTATCAAGGAAGAGTCCGGGCGGATCGGCTGGCAAAGCCTTGCCGAGCAGCGCGCCTATGAAGCGGCCTTCAAGATCTACCAGGAGTCCATCGCGGTGGCGCAAAAGCTCCACGAGAAGATTCTGGAAGTCGCCAAAGAGGACAACCGGTACACCGACAGCTCGCGCGGGTACACGGTCATCTCCCAGGTAAAGCTGACCATCCATGCCGATTCAGTAAAAGAGACCAAGCCCGCCATTATCGAAGCAGGAGGAAACATTCACTTCAAAGGCCCGGTGAACAATATCAACGCCATCGTCAGGGCAGGCGCACTGATCGACCCAAAAAAACCACCCTACAACGAGGGCAGGCAGGGCAACCGGAAGACACGGATAGAAGGCAGCGCCATGCGCTACGACTGGAAGGAACGCCGCAACAAGCAAAAGAAATACGAAACAGGTCCGGCGCCCTATACCTATACCTATACCAAGATAGACACATTCCCACTTCCCACGGTGGTGTTCAAGTCGCACCATCCCTATGCGCCGAGCGCTCCCGTCGATGCCAATTCCAATACCGGCAATTCCACGCAGCGCCCCACCCCGGTGGTGCGCGAGCAAATCAAGGAATCCCGGGAGCGGGTACGCACGCTGGAATCCGCCGGGACCGTGCCGCAAAACAGCCTCTATTGGGTCAGGCCCGAGAACCCCAACCGGCCGCTGGTGGAAACCGATCCCGCCTTTACCCGGGGCCGGCAATGGACCTCCTCGGAGCAGATGCTTCGCGCGTTCGACCCGGCGCCGCTGCAAAAGCGCCTGGGCGATGGCTTCTACGAACAGCAGCTGGTCCAGCAGCAACTGGGTTACCTCACGGGCCAGCGCTTCCTAGGCGACTACCGCGCCAACGATGCTCAGTACCAGGCGCTGCTGCAAAGCGGCACCACTTTTGCCAAGGCACACGGCTTGCGCCCGGGCGTGGCGCTAAGCGCCGCGCAGATGGCGCAGCTCACCAGCGATCTGGTCTGGCTGGTGGAGGAAAAGCTCACCCTGCCCGATGCGTCCCGGCAGACCGTGCTGGTGCCCAAAGTCTATGTGGTGGCGCAGCCGGGAGACCTCGATGCCCAGGGCGGGCTGATCAGCGCGGACCAGTTGCTCATCGACACCGACAAGGATATGCACAACAGCGCCTCGCTGCGCGGCCGGCGCTTGCTGCACGTCGCCGCACACGACATCAACAACGTGGGGGGCAACATGTTCGGCCGGGCGGTGGATCTGGCCGCCAAGCGCGACATCAATGTGCACGGCGGAACCGTCGCGGCCACGGAGGCGCTGCTGGCACGTGCCGAGCGCGATATCAACGCTCCGTCGATCACTGAGGGCATCGCGGGCAGCGGCACCGAGGTGAACCGGAGAACGGCATTCGAGCTTCGCCCTGGAGCTGCCGCACCCGCAGCGCCGGTCAAGCCCGGCGAAGCTCCTGCTCCCTCGGGCATGCAACTGTACGCCGGCAGGAATGCCGATCTCCGGGGCACCTCGATCACCAATGCCGTACGAGGCAGCAAAACCTCGATTGCGGCGTTGCACGATATCGATCTCTCCGCCATCCACACCTCGCACAGCCAGGGTGTGGTCTGGGATCACAGAAACCGCCTGCTGCTCGGGGGCAGCCACGAAGTCGGCACGACAATCGACACCCTGGGTGACACGGATATCCATGCCGGACGGAACATCTACGCGCGCGCAACCCAGGTCGTCAGCACCGGGCACCTGGATGTCGATGCCGGCACCAGCGTGCGCATAGACCCGGGCCAGGCCACGCGCTGGCTAGACGACGCCTACCACTCCAGGCATTTGCGCTTCCTGGGCTCCAGCAGCCGGTCGCTAGTGCACCAGGTCGAGTCCAGCGAGGTCCAGCCCAGCTTCTTTGGCGGCAAGACCGTACACATCAAGTCTGGCCAGGATATCGATGTGACCGGCAGCCAGGTGCTCTCGATCGAGGGCACCCGGCTGGATGCCAAAGGCAAGGTCAACCTTCTGGCCGCCCAGGAGAACGCAAGCTGGCAAAGCCAGCAGCGCAGCCGGCGCAGCGGTGTGTTTGGCGGCAACGGCCTGGGCCTGACCATAGGCAGCCAGCGCCAAAACACCGAGCAAAGCGTGCAAAGCACGGCCAGCGCACCATCCGTGGTACGCAGCCTGAAGGGCAACGTCGACATCAAGAGCGGCAGTACCTATCGCCAGATCGGCAGCGATGTTATCGCTGATGAAGGCGATATCGATGTCGATGCCAAAAGGATTGAAACCGCCGGCGGCCCGCAGACCGCGCAAGGCAGCATGCACAGCAGCTTCAGGCAAGGTGGCCTGGGTTTCTCCATCAACGCGCCTGTCATCGGCATGGCGCAAACCGCCAGCAGCCTGGCCGATGCCGCCAGCCAGACCGGCGACGGCCGCATGCATGCACTGGCTGGAGGGGCAGCCGCGCTCAATGTCTATAACCAGCGCAAGGATCTGCAAAAGCTCGCCGAGGGCGACCTGGGCCTACGCACCGAGCTCATGCTGGGCAGCAGCCGCAGCTGGAGCCAAAGCACCTACTCGAGCAGCAATATGCGCCAGAGCCACGTGCTGGCGCCCCGTGGCAATGTCACCATGAAAGCCACCGGGGACGGCGGACGAAGCGACCTCGTGCTCCAGGACAGCCAGGTGGATGCGGGTAAGGTGGCGAAGCTCATTGCCGACCACAAGATCTATCTGGGTACTACTCCCGACACCCGCAGCGACAGCAGCAGCAACCGCAGCCGCAGTGCGGGCCTCGGGATATCACTGGGTGGAACAGGTCCTGCAGTCATCGGCAGCGGCAGCCGCGGCGAGGGCCGCGCCGAGAGTGAAGACCAGACGCAGCGGCAGACCCAGGTCAAAGCAGGCCAGCGCGTGGAAATCTATTCCGGCAGCGACACCGTCATGCGCGACGCCAGCATCCAAGCTCCGCGCGTAAAAGGATCCATAGGCGGCAGACTGAGGATCAAGAGCCTGCAGGACACCAGCCGCTTCGACGGCACGCAAAGCGATCAGGCCGGCTCCTTCGGTATCGGCCCCGGCATGGCAGCAGCCAGCGACAGCCATAGCACCAGCCGCGCCCAGGCCAATTACGCCAGCGTGAAAAGGCCCAGCGGCATCTTCGCGGGCGACGGCGGCTTCGATCTGGAAGTCAAGGACATCACCGAACTCGGCGGTGGCGTGATCACCAGCACGCAGCCTGCAATCGACAACAAGCGCAACCGTCTGATCACCCGCGCCATCATTCCCACAGACATTGAAAACCGCAGCGATTACACAGCCAGCGGCTTCAGTCTCTCTGGCGGCTTGGCCACCGGAGGCCAGGAGCAAGCCAAGTCTGCCGGCAGCGACACGGTCACCAAACCCACCGGCTGGTCAGCGCAAAACCTGGGCAAGCTGGGCGTCAGCGCCGCCGGCATGGGCGTCAGCAGCGACCAGGGCAGCGAACGCAGCATCACCCGCAGCGGCATCAGTCCCGGGGAAATCATCATTACCGATGACGCAGCGCAACGCGGCCTGACTGGACAGTCCGCCGCTGAAGCCGTGGCGAACCTCAACCGCGATGTGCGTACCGATGATCCAAGCCAAGGATTGAGCAAGCGCTGGAACGGACAACAGTTGATGGACGATCAGGCGGCCAAAGCGAAGATTGCGGCGGCGCTTGGGCAGCAGGCGAGCAGAGCAACCGGCACATATGCAAAAGAGCAAATGGGTATAGCGGCGGATTTACGCCGGCAAGCACAACAAGATCCTGCACGTGCTGCTGAACTCATGGAACAAGCGCAAGCTATTGAGAGCAAGTGGGGAGATAAGGGTACGCAGCGCTTGGGGACGCATGGTTTGGTGGGCGCATTTACTGGAGGAGTTCCGGGCGCGGTCGGCGCTGTGGTAGGTACCGTTGCGGCTCCGATCGTGGCCGATGCACTACGAAATAACAATCTTTCACCCCCATTGATCGAGGGCATAACTGCACTGGCAAGCACTGCTGCGGGAGGATTGGCAGGTGGTGGTGCCGTCGGCGCGGCAGCCGCTTTTAATGAAGTTACAAACAATCATCTGCCACATGACGAACGGGCATTGCTTAATAAATCCCAGAAAAGCTGTTATACCGAAGGCGACATATCAAGCTGTGAAACGGCTGCGGCTCTGAATAAAAAAGATCAGTTAAGCGATCGCCTTCTTGCCAATGCTGTCGCTACCTGTCAGGGAAGTGATTGCAATGAAATCAGTAATCATATACAAGAGCAAATGCACGAGCTTGGATGTCCTATCCCTCACTCATGCGCGACTGATAGAGGAAAACTCCTTGATTTTTGGAAAGTAGCGCAAAGCAAAGCCCAAGGACTTGACCCTATTTATCCAGAATCTTGGCTCTTAGACGCCAAAGCTCTCCTAGATTTTGGCAAATACGGCATTAAATTAACCAATGTCACTGCAAAAAATGAGTCATTAGAAAGCTTGAACGCAGCACGACAATTGAAGGAAAATAGATTTCTTAAGCAAGCAGTACCCGGCCCTGTAAACTTTATAGGCGACAAGGATCGTTTTTTCAAAAATTTATCTAATCGCCAAGATATCGATCCTAATGGACTTTTTGACGTAATCGCTCACGGAGATAAACAAAATATTTACATCATTACAAGCAAAGGGCTTGTCGCGATCGACCAACGCATAGCTGGAAAGCTTATAAAAGATAGTAGTGGATATAAAACTGGACAATCAATCCGACTGCTTTCCTGTGAAACAGGCGCATGTAATACAGGATTTGCACAAAATTTAGCAAACAAAATGGGAGTGCCTGTTCAAGCGCCAAGCGATCTGGTTTGGGCTTATCCTGACGGAACTAAGATCGTTGCTCCCCGCATTTCAAACGACCCAACATCCCCATATTTCGCTCGTCCAGATTTATCTAAACAGGGAAAATTTAATACTTTCCTTCCGAAAAATTACAAGCCATGAAGACTAATTTCCTCGACCGTCGGTGCCCCCAGTGCGGATCACCCGCCGAAAAAATCCATGAAGGCCTTACCATCGGAGAGAAATGCACCAGATGCAATTGGTCAGTCGTTACGACATATATTCCGTCAATAGAACAGGATGACACCCTGTATAGCATTAATTTAAAAAACGCAAATCATCATGACAAAGATCAGATAAAAGCAATATCAAAAATAGCCGGCATAAATTTTTTGCAAGCACGAAATCTACTTCAAAAAGAAAAAATTATAGTTTTTAAAGGGAAAGCCACCGAAATAAAATTAATAAAATCAATTTTAGAAAATGCAAATATCTCTATAAATATCCACCCCAAATTCAATTGGTAATTAAAACCGAAAAATTACCCAACAAAACAATTACGAACATCTCTATTACATCGACAGAACTTTTTCAGGCGAAGCTAACCCACTGTTTCTTAAAGCGATAAATATTTATTTCCCAAGACTGGAGTTTTCAGTAGTCATCAAACATATCCCTAAGCAGGCGGAAGATCTATTCTGGATGATGATTAATTTATACCAAATAGCGATTTTCGAAATTCCTCGGCACACCAAAGAACTAGTTGACGTCAAGATTGAAATCATTGATTTTCAATCATATAGACAACAAGCAACTTCAAAAATAACTCGTCGACGACTCAATGTAGCAACAAAGCTAATGAGAGAAAAACTATACCATGACGCATGAACATTAAAATAAAAACCGTCATTTCATGCCATGAAAATCACAACACTGTACAAATTGGCATATAAGAAAATAACAAATTCAATAACTTCAGGCTTACCTCCTGCTTGAAATATTTTTTCAGACTCAAAATTACCAACCGAGGAGACATAGTGATAACTAATGAATTTTTGATTGATGCGCGATTCCGCTCATGCTATATCGAAGGAGAACTCATATGCTATTTTTTAGTCATATTCCTCAAAATCTCCAAATCAGGATGGATTGCAATATCGATCGGCGAAGGAACAGCAAATTTTCATCCACTAAAGGAAGATCCCAAACTATTAAGACTCTCGGAAATCAAAGATGACTATGCATACCCAATAAGTCAACTCGACCAAATTTCCTTTTACTTTAATAAAAAAATAACCTCAATTTACGAATATCAAATTAACGGCATTTCAGAAGGATGTGTTGGAATATACATAGAGTTTGAAAATTGCGGATTCAGCATTATCGAGGAAGAGGAAGACTGCCCATCGATTACGCATGGCATTAAAGATCTGACAAATGAAAATGTATCCCTCTGCAAGATCTCCCCACGCCCTACCCCTTGGCCAAAATCCTATTAAATCTGATTCACACGTAAAATCAAGCTGATGGACAAAACTTAGGTTTCAAATCTGAGAATAATTAAATCGAAATCAATTTCAAATGATATATAAATTATTTCATTAGGATATTCACATAAATATCATTCGACAAGGAACCATTACCTCAGTCCTTTTAAACGGCTGGAAAATTTTGGTGGACGACGATATAAATGGCAGCACCAGAGGCTATTACATATATCTTCAACATCAAAATGGCCAAGGATATGTCTGCTGGTTTAGAAACGAAATCGAACTCCAAAATCAATTTACAGACTTCGCTGTCAGATGGTCAAGCGAGGCTTAGCTCCACCGTCACCAATTGCATTCTTCTTGCTCATCAGTGTCATTCACCCCTGTTCTGATTCCTAAAGCCCCTTGGCACCAGAAACAACATATAACCAAAAGTTCTTTAAAATGCCCGAAAATAGCGCCCTCAACCAACCAGGGCAGCGCATCCATGGGCATCAGCCACTACATCAAAGACATCGGCCGCGGCGCGCGGGGCGCGCGGGCGGTGACGCGCGCGCAGGCACAGGACCTGCTGGGGCAGGTGCTTGACGGACAGGTCACGGACCTGGAGATCGGGGCGTTCTGCATTGCCATGCGCATCAAGGGGGAGACCGCCGAGGAGATGGGCGGGTTTCTCGATGCGCTGCATGCGCGCAGCCGGAAGTTTGCTGCGGGCAGCCGCCCGACCATCGTCTTGCCTAGCTACAACGGCGCGCGCCGCCTGCCGGTGCTGACGCCGCTGCTGGCGCTGCTGCTTGCCCGGGAAGGATTGCCGGTATTGCTGCATGGCATGCGCACCGAGGCGCGACGGATCCTTGCGAGCGATGTGCTGGAAGCCGTGGGAATTGCGGCCACGCATGCCCCCGAGGATCCGTCGGCCGATCTCCCCGCGATTGCACCGGGTACGGTGGCGCATATCGCCACGGAGGAATTGCAGCCCGGGTTGGCGCGGCTGCTGGCGGTGCGCGATGTGATCGGCCTGCGCAACCCGGGCCACAGCGCTGCCAAGCTCTATACGCCCTGCGCTGGTCCCTGCGTGCTGGTCACCAGCTATACACACCCTGAATACGCGACCATGCTGCAGGAATGCCTGCAGGGCCAGGGCGCCACGGCGCTGCTGTCGCGCGGGCTCGAAGGCGAAGTGGTCGCCGACCCAAGGCGCATGCCGCGCTATGACGGCTTCGTGCAGGGCGCGCACCGGTTGCTGCAGGAGCAGCAGCCCGGCACCGCCACTGAAGTGCCTGGCCTGCCCGAAGCCATCGATGTCGACACCACGGCCGATTACACGCGCCGTGTGCTGGCGGGCGAATTGCCCGTGCCCGAAGCGATTGCCCAGCAGGTCGCCTATATTCTGCAGATCGTGCAGGCGCTCGAAGCCGCGCCTGCACCTGCCCAATCGGCGCCCGGCGCCTGATGGAATCCATTGCCATGAACCGCTCCTCTTCTTCTCTTTCCGCAGGACGCTGCACGCTGGTGGGCGCCGGCCCGGGCGATCCGGAACTGCTGACGCTCAAGGCCCTGAAAGCCATCCAGGCGGCCAGCGTGCTGCTGGTCGATGACCTGGTCAGCGACGCGATCGTGGCCCATGCCTCGCCCACCGCGCGCATCGTCTACGTCGGCAAGCGCGGCGGCTGCAAGAGCACGCCCCAGGCCTTCATTGAAAAGCTGATGCTGCAGGCGGTGCAGGAAGGCGAGAACGTGGTGCGGCTCAAGGGCGGCGACCCGTTCATCTTCGGGCGCGGCGGTGAAGAGGTCGAGCATCTGCGCGCGGCGGGTGTCGAGGTCGATGTGATCAACGGCATCACCGCGGGCCTGGCGGGGCTGACTTCGCTGGGGGCGCCACTGACGCACCGCTCCCATGCACGTGGCGTGGTGTTCATCACCGGCCATGCAAAGCCCGGAGCGGATGACACCGACTGGGCACAGTTGGCAGCCACGGCGCATTCGCTGCGCCTGACGCTGGTGATCTACATGGGCATGCGCGGCGCGGCGGATATCCAGCGCGGGCTGCTGCAGGGGCTGGCGCCCTCGACACCCGTTGCAGTGATCCAGAACGCGAGCCTGGCCCAGCAGCGCCATGCGGTGACGACGCTGGGGGCGCTGCAATCCACGATCGAGGCGCAGAAGCTGGCGAGTCCCAGCGTCATCGTGGTGGGGGATGTGGTGCAGGGGGTGGCGGCTTGGGCGGCGGAGGCGGGGCAGGTGCAGCAGGTGGCTTGAGGGCTGGGCTGGGGTCCTATTCCTAGGACAGGCCGTCCATGCTTCGACAAGCTCAGCACGAACGGTAAAACAAGCTCAGTGCGAACGGCGGCATTGAGACGGATCAGATGGTCTCCGCGGCCGCGGCCTGCCTGACCTGCTCGAAGCGCTCCGCCTGTTCCTTGCGGATCTGCTTGCGCAGCACGGCCGCGCCCCAGCGGCGGCGTTCGTCGTAGTTGGAGGGTTTGAGCGGGGGCACGGGCACGGCCTTGCGGTCGTCGTCCACGGCCACCATGGTGAAGAAGCAGCTGTTGACATGGCGCACGCTCTGGTTGCGGATGTCCTCGGCGATCACCTTGATGCCGACCTCCATCGACGAAGTTCCGGTGTGGTTGACGCTGGCCAGGAAAGTGACGAGCTCGCCCACGTGGATCGGCTGCAGGAACATCACCTGGTCCACGCTCAGCGTCACCACATAGCGCCCGGCATAGCGGCTTGCGCAGGCATACGCCACCTGGTCGAGCTGCTTGAGGATCGCGCCGCCGTGCACGTTGCCGGAGAAGTTGGCCATGTCGGGCGACATCAGCACGGTCATGCTGAGTTGGTGGGAAGGTAAGTTCATGGACGGCAATTGTAAAAACATGGCGTGGCAGGAGTGAGCCACGGGCTATTGCCCGGCGCCAGCACGGGCTGGCATGGCTCGGGGACAATGCGGCCTGGCGTGCACACCACGCTGCTACATCCGCCCTCCCCGCGCCTCGACCTTGCCCTGCCCGTGACCACCCCTTCCTACGACGCCATCATTCTCGGCGCCGGCGCTGCCGGCCTTTTCTGCGCTGCCCAGGCGGGCCAGCGCGGCCTCCGGGTGCTGCTGATCGACCATGCGCCCAAGGTCGCCGAGAAGATCCGCATCTCCGGCGGCGGGCGCTGCAACTTCACCAACCGCGAGCTGGACGTGCGCCAGCCGCACAGGCATTTCGTCGGGCAGAACCCGCAGTTCTGCCGCTCGGCGCTGTCGCGCTACACGCCTGCGGACTTCATCGCGCTGATGGAGCGCCATGGCATCGCCTACCACGAGAAGCACAAGGGCCAGCTGTTTGCCGACCGCTCGGCCGAGGACATCATCGCCATGCTGCTGGCCGAGTGCGCGGCGGGCGGCGTGGAGCGCTGGCAGCCTTGCAAGGTGGGCAGTGTCGGCCATGGCGAGGGTGGCTACCTGCTGGCCACGGACCGCGGCCCGGTGCGCGCGGCCAATCTGGTCATTGCCACCGGCGGCCTGTCCATTCCCAAGATCGGCGCGACCGACTTCGGCTACCGGCTGGCCCAGCAGTTCGGCCTGCCGCTGGTCGAGCGCACGCCCGGCCTGGTGCCGCTGACCTTTGATGGCGACGCCTGGGCGCCTTATGCCCAGCTCTCCGGGCTGGCATTGCCGGTGGAGATCAGCACCGGCAGCAAGAAGGAGCGCATGAGCTTTCACGAAGACCTGCTGTTCACGCACCGCGGCCTGTCGGGCCCGGCCGTGCTGCAGATCTCCAGCTATTGGCAGCCGGGCACGCCGCTGTCCATCAACCTTGCTCCGAATGTGGATTTGGCGGCGGAGCTGGCCCGGGCCAAACTGCGTTCGCGCAAGCTGATTGCCAACGAGCTCACGGCCTGGCTGCCCAGCCGCCTGGCCGATGCCTGGGTGGCGCAGGACAGCGAATGGCAGCGCCCCATTGCCGAGGCCTCGGACAAGGCCCTGAACCGGCTGGCCGAGCGCCTCAGCCGCTGGGAAATCACGCCCAACGGCTCCGAAGGCTACAGGAAGGCCGAGGTCACGCTGGGCGGCGTGGACACGCGCGCGTTGTCGCAGCAGAGCATGGAATGCAAGGCACAGCCGGGGCTGTTCTGCATCGGCGAAGTGGTCGATATCACGGGTTGGCTGGGCGGCTACAACTTCCAGTGGGCCTGGGCCAGCGCGCATGCCTGCGCGAATTCCCTGCAGCCCGCCGCAAGTGGTCTATAATTCTCGGCTTTGCTGGCAATGCCCCGTCGGCCAATACTAGTTATAGACGGGGAACAACCGCCGCACATGGCGCCCAGGCCCGATCTCCTGCGCACCCGCTGTCGGCAACAAATATTTGGAAACATTAGCTAATGACCACCATCCGCGTAAAAGAAAACGAACCCTATGACGTCGCTCTGCGCCGCTTCAAGCGCACGATCGAAAAGCTCGGCCTGCTGACCGACTTGCGCGCCCGCGAGTTCTACGAGAAGCCCACTTCCGAGCGCAAGCGCAAGAAGGCCGCCGCCGTGAAGCGCCACTACAAGCGCGTTCGCAGCATGCAGCTGCCCAAGAAGCTGTACTAAGCACAGCTGGCTGTCACAGGCCGCAAACCCGCGCTCGGGACGCCAGGCGCGGGTTTTTTGTTTTCTGAATTCGGAATTTACACTTCCTGATTGCATCCCAAGGAGAATTGCCATGAGCCTCAAAGACCAGATCACCGAAGACATGAAGACCGCCATGCGCGCCAAGGACAGCGAGCGCCTGGGCACCATCCGCATGCTGCTGGCGGCCATGAAGCAAAAGGAAGTCGACGAGCGCGTGGTGCTGGACGACGCGGCCATCGTTGCCATCGTCGACAAGCTGATCAAGCAGCGCAAGGACAGCATTGCCGCGTTCGAGACCGCGGGCCGCCAGGACCTGGTGGACAAGGAAAGCGCCGAGCTGGAAGTGCTCAAGGCCTACCTGCCCCAGCGCATGTCGGCCGAGGAAGTCACGGCCGCCGTGCAGGCCATCGTGGCCGAGCTGGGCGCCAAGGGCCCGGGCGACATGGGCAAGGTGATGGGCGTGGTGAAGACGCAGCTCGCCGGCAAGGCGGACATGGGCCAGGTGTCGGCGGCCGTGAAGGCTGCGCTGGCTGGCTGATCCCACGCTTGCGCCATGAAAAAAGGAGTGCGCCGCACTCCTTTTTTTGTGGCGAACCCAAGCCCGTCAGGGCCAGCAGGAAGCCTCAGCTGCCCGCCACCTTCATCCGGTTGATCAGCACCGATCCCACGGTCTTCGCTCCGTAGTTGTAGGCATCGGCACCGATCGCTTCGATCCCCTTGAACATGGTCTTGAGGTTGCCGGCAATGGTGATCTCGTGCACGGGATACGCGATCTCGCCGTTTTCCACCCAGAAGCCGCTGGCGCCGCGCGAATAGTCGCCGGTCACGTAGTTCACGCCCTGGCCCATGAGCTCGATGACGAACAGGCCGGTGCCCAGCTTCCTGAGCATCGCGTCGAGATCGTCGCCCTCGCGTGTGAGGCGGGAGCTCATGACCAGGTTGTGCGAGCCGCCGGAGTTGCCGGTGGTCTTCATGCCCAGCTTGCGCGCCGAGTAGCTCGACAGGAAATAGCCCTGCACGCGGCCGGCGTCGACCACCTTGCGCGGCTGCACGCGCACGCCCTCCTCGTCGAAGGGCGAGCTGCCCTTGCCGCGCAGGATGAAGGGGTCTTCCAGCACGTCGATGTGCTTGGGGAACACCGGCTTGCCCAGCGAGTCCAGCAGGAAGCTGGTCTTGCGGTAGAGCGCGCCGCCGCTCACGGCATGCACGAAGCCGCCGAGCAGGCCCGCGGCCAGCGTCGATTCGAACAGCACCGGGCATTCGGTCGTGGGGATCTTGCGGCTGCCCAGGCGGCTCAGGGCGCGCTGCGCCGCATAGCGGCCGACTTCGGCGGGCGAGGCCAGTTCGGAGGCCGAGCGCATCGAGCTGTACCAGGCGTCGCGCTGCATCTCGGCGTTGCGCCCGGGCAGCGAGGCGATGGGCGCGACCGAAAGGCTGTGGCGCGAGCTGGCGTAGCCGCCGCGAAAACCATTCGAGTGGGCGCTGAAGAAATGGCTTTGCTGGACCGAAACGCCCGCGCCTTCGCTGTTGGTGATGCGCTTGTGCGTCTTCATCGCCGCGGCTTCGCATTCCATGGCCAGCGCTGCGGCCTCTTCGCTGCTGATGTCCCAGGGGTGGAAAAGGTCCAGGTCGCGGTGCGTGCCGGGCTCGGCGATGTCGGCGGCATCGGGCAGGCCGCCCGTGGGGTCCTCGGCCGTGAAGCGCGCGATGTCATAGGCCGCCTGCACGGTCTGTGCAATGGCGGCGTCGGAGAAGTCGGAGGTGCTGGCGTTGCCGCGCTGGTTGCCCAGGTAGACCGTGACGCCCAGCGACTTGTCGCGGTTGCGCTCCACGGTCTCGAGCGCGCCCTTGCGCACGTTCACGGACAGGCCGCAGCCCTCGGAGGCCTCGGCACCGGCGTCGGTGGCGCCAAGCTTCTTGGCGTGCGCCAGGGCGCGGTCCACGAGGTCTTCGAAGAAGGGGCGGCTGTAGCTGAAGCCGGAATCGGCCTGCGCGGCGGCGGTGCTTACGGAGCGGGGGCGGGGTTTTTTCATAGCGACAGCTATGATACTTGCCACTGCGACGCGCTCTGCGTTGCCCTCTCTATTGCCCCCTACATGTCACGCAAACCCAAAAAAGGCTACTTCGTGAAAGGCCATTTCGTTGCCGAAGGCAGCGATCTGGACCTGGAACTCAAGGCCGAACTCAAAGGCACCTGGGACTCCAGCCGTACCGATATGAAGCGCGAGAGCGATGCGCTGCAAAAGCTCGGCGAAGACCTGCTGGACCTGCGCAGCGACCTGCTGGCGCGCCTGCAGCTGTCCGACAAGCTGCTCGAAGCCCTGGCCGAAGCGCGCCGCATCACCAACTTCGAAGGCAAGCGCCGCCAGATGCAGTACATCGGCAAGATCATGCGCAAGCTCGAGGAATCGCAGATCGCCGCCATCCATGCCGCCATGGAAGAGCAGCGCAATGGCTCTCCCGCGGAAAAGCTCTCGGTGCTGCAGGCAGAGCAGTGGCGCGAGCGCCTGCTGGCCGAGGACGGCGCGCTGGCCGAATGGCTCGACAGCTTCCCCGGCACCGATTCGCAGCAAATCCGCGCGCTGATCCGCCAGGCGCGCAAGGACAACCAGGCCGCCGCAGCGGCTGCGCCCGCCGAGCCGGGTGCGGCGCCCGCACCGCGCAAGGCCAGCCGCGCCTACCGCGAGCTGTTCGCACTGCTGCGCGCGCAGATCTCGGGCAGCAGCGCGCTGCCCGGCGCTGCGGCCACCGACGATGACGAGGACGACAGCGATGCATGAGGCGGTGCGCATCGGCATCGTGTCGATCAGCGACCGCGCCAGCAGCGGCGTCTATGCCGACCAGGGCCTGCCGGCGCTGCAGGACTGGCTGAGCCGCGCGCTGCGCAACCCGGTCACGTTCGAATCGCGGCTGATTCCCGACGAGCAGGAGCTGATCAGCCAGGCACTGGTCGGGCTGGTCGATGCCGGCTGTTGCCTGGTGCTGACCACCGGCGGCACCGGCCCTGCGCCGCGCGACGTGACGCCAGAAGCCACGCTGGCCATCGCCGACAAGGAAATGCCGGGCTTTGGCGAGCAGATGCGCCAGATCAGCCTGCGCTTCGTGCCCACGGCCATTTTGTCGCGCCAGGTCGCGGTGATCCGCGGCCAGAGCCTGATCATCAACCTGCCGGGCCAGCCCAAGGCCATCGCGCAGACGCTCGAGGGCCTCAGGGACGAAGGTGGCAAGAGCCTCGTGCCCGGCATCTTCGCGGCGGTGCCCTACTGCATCGACCTGATCGGCGGCCCCTACCTCGAGACCCGCGCCGAGGTCTGCGAAGCCTTCCGGCCCAAGAGCGCGCAGCGCCCTGCCGCAGCCGGCTGAACGCCACGCCGCGCACGCATTCCGCGCCCCCTGTGGGCGCTTTTTCTTTTGCCGGCCAGGTGCGCCCTGGCTGCAACGTTCTCCGATGTCCCAATTGAAACTCACCCTCCTGCTGGCCCTGTTTACGATGCTGGGGCCACTGGGAATCGATACCTATTTACCCTCCTTCCATGCCATCGCGCAGGAATTCGCGGTGGACGCCACGGTGGTGCAGCAGACGCTGAGCGTCTATGTGCTGGGCCTGGCGCTGATGATGCTGGTCTACGGCACGCTGTCGGATGCCATCGGCCGGCGCCGCGTCATGCTGTTCACCGTCACCGGCTTCGGCCTGGTGTCGCTGCTGGCCTCGCTGGCACCCAGCATTGAAATGCTGATCGCGCTGCGCGCCGCGCAGGGCCTGATGGCCGGCGCGGGCATGGTGGTGTCGCGCGCGATGGTGCAGGACCGCTACCAGGGCGCGCAGGCGCAGCGCATGATGGCGATGATCATGGTGGTGTTCGGCCTGGCGCCGGCCCTCGCGCCGATCCTGGGCGGCTGGCTGCAGCTGCATGGCGGCTGGCGCGCTTCCTTTGGCTTTCTGGCGCTGTTTTCGCTGCTGCTGCTGGCCACCGCCTGGCGCGCGCTGCCCGAAACGCTGGAGCCAGCGCAGCGCACGCCGCTGGCCTGGCGGCCGATTGCGCGCAACTACCTGACTGCCATCCGCCACCGCAGCTTTCGCCGCATGCTGCTGGCGATCGGCCTGATGGGCTCGGGCATGGCGGTCTACATTGCCTCGGCCGCGGAATTCGTCGTCACGCTGCTGGGCCAGAGCGAGACCGGCTTCGGCTGGCTGTTCATTCCGCTGGTGGGCGGCGGCATGCTGGGCTCGGTCATCAGCACTTTCCTGGCTTCGCGCGTAGCGCCGCGGCGCCAGAAGCAGATCGGCTTTGCATTGATGGCGCTGGCTTGCAGCGCCAACGTGGGCTACAACGCGCTGTTCACGGCCAGCCTGCCCTGGGCGGTGCTGCCGATCGCGCTGTACACCTTGTCCTGGTCGCTGATCAGCCCGCTGGTCGTGCTGCAGGCGGTGGGCTTCTTTCCCCAGATGCGCGGGCTGGCATCTTCGCTGCAGGGCTTCGTGCAGATGCTGCTGTTCGCGCTGATCACCTCGGCGCTGGTGCCGCTGCTGTTCCATAGCGCGCTATGGCTGGCGCTGGGGCATGCGACGCTGGTGCTGGGCGGGATGCTGGTCTGGGCCTGGTGCGTGCGGGAACGGTGACAGCTGCACGGGCAGTGTCACATGGGTTACATAGTTTGTAACTAGCATGTGACATGCCCGAACGCCGGGGCCGATGCCAGGCGCCGGGCATGCCCTCTTCACAGCCCTGCGTGCCCATGTCTGACTCCCTTGTTCTTCGGCTGCCGATACAGGCCCAGCCCCTGGCTCCTGCCCAATCCCCGACCGCACCCACGACGCGCTCACGCATTGCCTGGCGCCGCTCGCTGGGCGCGCGCCTGCAACTGATCTTCGCGCTGGCGCTGGCGCTGGGCTGGGGCTCGGCCGGTATCGGCCTCTGGGCGCTGAACCACAGCCAGGATGCGCTGCAGCGCGTGATGGCCGAGCGCAGCGCCGCCGAGCGCCAGGTGGCCGATGCCTTCTGGCTGCAGTCGCGCAATATCGAACGCCTCAAGGCCATGGCGCTGAGTTCCGAGCCCGAGGTCGGCGACGTGCTGGGCGCCGAGGTGAAAACCGATGAAGCCGCCTATGCCAAGCTGCGTGCGGCTGTCGACCCATCCGGCCATGGCGCGGCCGAGCAGCCGCTGTGGCAGGCGCTGGACGAGCGCCATGCCGCGTTCCTGGCCGCCAGCGCCGCGCTGGTCACGGCGCGCGACAGCGGCCTGACGCAGCGCATCCGCGAGACCGTGGACCAGCAGTTCCTGCCCGCGGCGCAGGCGCTGACGCAGCAGCTGGAGACGCTGTCCACCTTCCAGCGCCAGGCGATGGACGCTGCCGCGCACCAGGCCGGCGCGAGCGCCGCCACCGCGCGCGGCGTGCTGCTGGCGCTGTGCGCCGCCTCGGTGCTGCTGGGCCTGTGGCTGGGCTGGGCGCTGCGCCGCTGGATCGTGCAGCCGCTGGCCCAGGCGCACAGCGCGGCCCAGCGCGTGGCGGCGCTCGATCTGCGCACCGACCTGCACAGCCGCGGCCAGGACGAAGCCGGGCAGATGCTGGGCGCGATGGTGCGCATGCAGGCCAGCCTGCGCGATCTCGTCGGCCAGCTGCAGGGCGCGACGCGCCATGTGGCCGACGCCTCGCAGGAAATCGCGCGCGGCAACCATGACCTGTCGCAGCGCACCGAGCATGGCGCGCTGCAGCTGCAGGCGGCCAGCGAGCATCTGGCGATGCTTTCCGAAACCACGACGCTGGCCTCGAAGGCCGCCGACCGCGGCCAGCAGGTCGCCCAGCAGGCCAGCCTGAGCGCCAAGGCCAGCGGCGCGTCGATCGAGGCGCTGACCGGCACCATCCACCACATGGCCGGCAGCGCGCAGCGCATTGCCGACATCACCGGCGTGATCGACACGCTGGCCTTCCAGACCAACCTGCTGGCGCTGAACGCCGCCGTCGAGGCCGCGCGCGCGGGCGAGCACGGCCGCGGCTTCAGCGTGGTCGCGGCCGAGGTGCGCGCACTGGCCAACCGCAGCGCGGAAGCCGCCAAGGAGATCAAGCAGCTGGTGCAGGCCTCGGGCGCCCAGGTCGATGAAAGCAGCCGCCTGGCCACCGAGGCGCGCGCCCGCACCGCGCAGATGCTGCAGGCCATCGAGCAGGCCACGCTGAGCATGGCCGACATCACCCGCCAGGCGCATGGGCAGCAGCAGGACATCGCGGCGCTGCATGAAGCGGTGCACGCGCTCAGCGACCACGCGCAGCACAATGCGGCGCTGGTGCAGGAATCGGCGGCGGCGGCGCTGAGCCTGCAGGACCAGGCGGGGGCGCTGTCGCGGATTGCGGGGAGGTTTGCTTTGCCGGGCTGAGCAAGCCCTGTGGTGCTTCTTTGGGGCAGGCCCTTCATCCTTCGACAGGCTCAGGACAAACGGTAAATACGTTCGTCCTGAGCCTGCCGAAGGATGGACGGCCCCCCGACAAATGGGCAACTGAACAGCCCAACGGTTCAGTTGCCTTCAATCCCCCAGGACGATCGGCACATAAATCTCCCCTCCCCCGCGCTTAAACTCGCGCGCCTTGCCCTCCATCCCCTCGGCCAGCGCCGCCTCCTCCGCGAGCCCCTGCCGCGCCGCAAACTCCCGCACCTCCTGCGTGATCTTCATCGAGCAGAACTTGGGCCCGCACATCGAGCAGAAATGCGCGACCTTGGCCGAATCCTTGGGCAGGGTCTCGTCGTGGAAGGCCCGCGCCGTGTCCGGGTCGAGGCCCAGGTTGAACTGGTCC
This sequence comes from Comamonas endophytica, assembly GCF_023634805.2. Lineage (NCBI taxonomy): Bacteria > Pseudomonadati > Pseudomonadota > Betaproteobacteria > Burkholderiales > Comamonadaceae > Comamonas > Comamonas endophytica. Next base: position 2,900,860 of record NZ_CP106881.1, on the reverse strand, counting down.
TGCCAGCGGAAGTCGAAGCGCGCCTGCGACAGCGCGTCGTCGCGCGCGCGTGCGCCCGGGTGCCCCTTGGCGACATCGGCGGCATGGGCGGCAATCCTGTACGCCATGATCCCCTGCTTCACATCGTCGCGATCGGGCAGCCCCAGGTGCTCCTTGGGCGTGACGTAGCACAGCATGGCGGTGCCCATCCAGCCGATCATGGCCGCGCCGATGGCGCTGGCGATGTGGTCGTAGCCCGGGGCGATGTCGATGGTCAGCGGGCCGAGCGTGTAGAACGGCGCCTCGTGGCAGTGCTTGAGCTGCTCGGCCATGTTGGCCTGGATCAGATGCATGGGCACATGGCCCGGGCCCTCGATCATGGTCTGCACATCGTGCTTCCAGGCCAGCTGCGTGAGCTCGCCCAGCGCGTGCAGCTCGGCGAACTGGGCTTCGTCGTTGGCGTCGCTGGCGCAGCCCGGGCGCAGGCCGTCGCCGAGGCTGAAGCTCACGTCGTACTGCTTCATGATGTCGCAGATGTCCTCGAAATGCGTGTGCAGGAAGCTTTCGCGGTGGTGCGCCATGCACCACTTGGCCATGATCGAGCCGCCGCGCGAGACGATGCCGGTGCGCCTGGCGGCCGTGAGGTGGATGAAGGCCAGGCGCACGCCGGCATGGATGGTGAAGTAATCGACGCCCTGCTCCGCCTGCTCGACCAGCGTGTCGCGGAAGATTTCCCAGCTCAGGTCCTCGGCGACGCCGCCCACCTTTTCCAGCGCCTGGTAGATCGGCACCGTGCCGATGGGCACCGGCGAGTTGCGCAGGATCCAGTCGCGCGTGGTGTGGATATTCCTTCCCGTCGACAGGTCCATGACGTTGTCGGCGCCCCAGCGCGTGGCCCAGACCAGCTTCTCCACCTCCTCCTCGATGCTGGAAGTGACGGCGGAATTGCCGATGTTGGCGTTGATCTTCACCTTGAAGTTGCGCCCTATCGCCATCGGCTCGATCTCGGGATGGTTGATGTTCGCCGGGATGATCGCGCGCCCGCGCGCCACCTCGTCGCGCACAAACTCGGGCGTGATCAGCGCCGGGATGCTCGCGCCCAGCGCGTTACCCGCCAGGCGCCCCTCGCGCGCCGCGTCCTGCTGGTAGGCCGCCATCCACTCGCGCCGGCCGTTCTCGCGCAGCGCCACGTATTCCATCTCGGGCGTGACGATGCCGCGGCGCGCGTAATGCATCTGCGTCACGTTGGCACCGCTCTTTGCCCGCCGCGGCTGGCGCTGCAGGCCGGCGGCCTCGGCGCGCAGGGCCTTCAGGCGCAGCGCCTCCTCGTCCCGTGCGCCGTCGTCCAGCGCCGCGCGCGCGCGCCCCACATACCACTCGGTGTCCGCGCGCGCGTCGAGCCAGGGCGCGCGCAGCGCCGGCAAGCCGCGGCGGATGTCGATCTCCACCTCGGGATCGGTGTAGGGGCCGGAGGTGTCATAGACGCTGACTTCCTCGCCATTGGTGAGCGCGATGTCGCGCACCGGCACGCGCAGGCCGGCATGCAGCTGGCCTGGCAGATAGCTTTTGCGCGAGGCGGGGAAAGGCTGGCGCGACCGGGCCAGCAGGTCGGCAAAGGACGGGGTCGAAAGATTCTTTTCGGGGGCATTCATTGCGGTCTCCTCGTAGGGGTTGATTCAACAACGCTCCGAGGAATGCCGGGCTGGAACCTGTGGATGAACCACCATGGGCTGCTGCCATGGGTGGCGCGGATGGAAGCGAAGCCCGCAATGCCTGCCGCGGGCGTGATGCCCCGACTTCGACTGCCGCTTCCCTCTTCCGCCTCAGGTTCTCGCTCTTCTTCCGCCGGTATGATCCGGATCAAGTTCATCGGGTTCGCCAGCGCATCTGTTCACACAGACCGTCTGGCATCTCAGCGCATGCGCACACCCCGGAGCTGAAACGAGTATAGCGGCGCGCATCCCGCAGCGGAACCCATGCGTTCCCGCGTGCCGGCCGCTGGCCGAAGTGCATGCACTGCGTCAGCGCCCCTGCGTCCTGAGCAGTTGGTCCAGCCGCGGATAGACGCGCCTGGCATTGAGCTCGAACACCTGCTGGCGCGCCTGCGCCGAAAGACCTTGCGCGCAGTCCACATACCGGCGCGTGTCGTCGAAGTGAAAGCCGGTCTCTGGGTCCACACCCTTCACGGCGCCATGGATTTCCGACGCAAACAGCACGTTCTCGACCGGGATCACATCGAGCAGCAGATCGATGCCGCGCTGGTGGTAGACGCAGGTGTCGAAGAACACGTTGTCCAGCAGCTGCGGCATGGCCGGACGCTCCAGCTGTTGCGCCAAGCCGCGGTAACGGCCCCAGTGGTAGGGCACGGCGCCGCCGCCGTGTGGAATGACGAAGCGCAGCGTCGGAAAGTCCTTGAACAGGTCCGACAGCAGGAACTGCATGAAGACCGTGGTGTCGCCGTTGAGGTAATGCGCGCCCGTGTGGTGGAAGTTGGCGTTGCACGAGCAGCTGACATGCACCATGCCCGGCACGTCCAGCTCCACCATCTTCTCGTACAGCGGGTACCAGTGGCGGTCCGTCATCGGCGGGCCGCTCCAGTGCCCGTCCGAGGGATCGGGGTTGACGTTGCAGCCGACGAAGCCAAGCTGCGTGACGCAGCGCTCGAGTTCGGCGACGCTGGCCGACAGGTCGGCGCCGGGCGACTGCGGCAGCTGGCACGCGCCGGCGAATTCGCGCGGATAGAGCTGCGTCACGCGGTGGATCAGGTCGTTGCAGGCCTGTGCCCAGTGCCGGCTGGTCTGCACATCGCCCACATGGTGCGCCATCGCGCCGGCGGTGGGCGAGAACACCGTCATGTCCACCCCGCGCCGGCGCTGAGTCGCCAGCTGGTTGCGCTCCAGGCTTTCGCGGATCTCGTCGTCGCCGATGCGCGCATCGGGTCGCAGCGCGGGCGCGCCGGGCTCGAGCAGGCGCGCCTTCTGGCGCTGGCGGTAGTCGTTCAGCGCCTGGGGCGCGGTGGTGTAGTGGCCGTGGCAATCGATGATCATTGAAAGGTTCCGGGTCAGTTGAGATGGATGCCCGACTCGCGGATCACCTTGTCCCACTGGGCCGTTTCCTTGCGCGTGCGCTCGGCCAGTTCCGCGGGCGTGCCGACATGCAGATCCACGCCCTGCTCGCGCAGGCGCGCTTCGAAGGCCTTGTCGGCGGCCAGCTTGCCCAGGGAGGCACCGAGCTTTTCCACCACGGCCGGAGTCAGGCCATGCGGGCCGTACAGCCCGTACCAGGTGGCGTACTCGAAGCCGGGCAAGCCGGCCTGCTTGATCAGGGGGAAGTCCTTGTAGGTAGGCGAAGACGACTGGGCCGTGACGCCCACGACGCGGATCAAGCCTTTGTCCACCATGCCTTTCATCGACGGCAGGCTGCTGAACATGGCCTGCACCTGGCCCGACGCCAGATCGGTCATGGCCTGCGACGAACCCTTGTACGCGAGATGCCGGCCCTCGATGCCGGCCTGCCGCATGAACAGCTCGGAAGCCAGATGCGCCAGCCCGCCCACGCCGGCGGAAGCAAAGTTCAGGCTGCCTGGATGGGCCTTGGCATGGGCGATGAGTTCCTTGACGCTGCGCACCGGCAACTGGCTCGATACCACCAGTACATGCGGGCTGGTACTGACCATGCCGACGGGCGACAGCTGCGTGAGGATGTCCACGCGTTTCTTGCTCAGCAGCGGCTGGATCACCACATTGCCCGATGCCGCGAACAGCAGCGTGTAGCCATCGGCGGGCGCGCGCGAGACGGCATTGGTCGCGGGCACGCCGGCGCCGCCACCCATGTTCTCGACCACCACCGTCTGGCCCAGCTCCCTGCCCAGGGCCTGCGCCACCTCGCGCGCCACCACGTCCGCGGGGCCGCCGGCGGCAAAGGGCACGATGAAGCGGATGTTCTTGCCGGGAAAGGCCTCGGGCTGCGCAAAGGTCTGGGGGGCGGCAAAAGCCGCGCAGGCACAGATGGCCGCCTGAAGCAGCGCTCGTCTGGTGGTCATGGATGTCTCCTTCATGAAGCCCTCTAAGCGGGGCCCAGGGGACATCGTAGGAAGACTGCCGTGCCAGGAAAACACCGTTTCACCTGGCGTAACGGCTGTGCGATGCACGCGGTGGATGTGGACTCAGTTGGGATGCCAGGTGGAACGCAATGCCGCCACCGAGACACCGCCCAGCAGCCAGGAGATCTGCGCCGCGGCCTGGGTGGTGACGGGCCCGAAGGACTCCAGCTGCGCGCGCGTCAGCCGCTCGGCCGGACCCGACACGCAAACCGATCCCAGCACCGCGCGGCCGACGCCATACACCGCGGCGGAGATGCTGGCAGCGCCGGCGCTGCGCTCGCCCTCCGTCACGCAGCAGCCGCTGCGGCGGATGGCGTCATATGCCGCGCCGGGCTCGCCCAGTGCGGCCAGGATCACGCGGCCCGCCGAGCCCCGGTCCAGCGGCAGCAGCTCGCCCGAGCGCACATGGCGGCGGATGCCGCGCGGCCCCTCGACGCGCAGCAGGCAGCTGCGCACGCTGTTCTCAAAGACGTAGAAGGAGGCGCTTTCGCCCGTGGCCTCCGACAGCGCCATCAGCTGCGGCTCGATGATGGCGTGGACGTCGAACTGCGCCTGGTAGCGCGCGCCCAGGAAACCTGCGCTGGGCCCCAGCCGCCAGGCGCCATCGGCGGCGCGCTGGACCAGGAAGCCATCGGCCGCCAGCGTGCGCGCCAGGCGCAGCACGGTAGGCTTGTGCATGCCGGTGCGCCGCGCCAGTTCGGCCAGCGACACGAAGCTTTCCTCGCCGGAGAAGGCCCTGAGCACGGCCAGGGCGCGGGTGACGGCAGTGACATGCGTCATGGGTGCTGGTCTGCTGATTCAAGCCGCAAGGCTCAAAACCCCTGCATATCCAGCCATTCGCCCGGATCGGCGCGCGTGGCGCGCAGCTGGTTGATCGGCGCCTCGGTGTCTTCCCAGCCCAGCGCCACGCCAAACGCCACCGCATAGTCCCCGGGCAGCGCCAGCTGCGCCGCCACCGTATCGCCAAAGCGCCGCCAGTAGCCCTGGGCACAGGTCGCCAGGCCCTGCTCGACGGCCAGCAGCATCAGCGACTGCAGGTAGATACCCAGATCGGCCCATTGCGCCAGCCCCATGCGCGCATCGACGCTGACGAAGATGCCCACGGGCGCGCCGAAGAACTGCCCGTTGCGCCCGAGCTGCGCGAGGCGCGCGGGCTTGTCGCCGCGCCCGATGCCCAGCGTGCGGTACAGGTCCTCGCCGTTGTCGAAGCGCCGGCTGCGGTAGGGCTCCCAGAGGCTGGGCGGATAGGAGCTGCCCGCCGGTCCGTCCTGCGGCTCGGCCACAGCCACGGCTGCCAGCAACTGCTGCAGCGGCGCGCCGGCGAGCGCCGTCACGCGCCAGGGCTGCAGGTTGCCGCCCGAGGCGGCGCGCGCGGCCGAGTGCAGCATCGAGCGCACCACCGCGGCCTCGGGCACGCGGGGCAGGAAGGCGCGCACCGAGCGGCGCGCATGCAGGGCATCTTCGACATTCATGGCATGGGGTCCGGAAAGCAACACAGCGACGAGTCTAGCCGCGGCCCGCGGAACACAATGGCAACTGGCGTCCACCTACCTTCTTCAGGAGGTATCCCATGTGTGCATCCCGCAATGCGTTCGCCCGCGGCCGGCGTACTTTTCTGGCGTTGGCCGCAGCCGGCTTGTACAGCGCCACGGCACGGGCCGTGGGTCCGCCACCCACGCCCCGGGTCGGCGCCGCACAGGCGCTGGAGCGGCTCAAGGCCGGCAATGCGGCCTATGTCAAGGCACCGGCGCTGTGTGCGACCCGACTGCTGGAGCAGCGCGCGCAGCAGGCGGCGCACCAGGCGCCCTGGGCCACGGTGCTGTGCTGCGCCGACAGCCGCGTGCCGCCCGAGCTGGTGTTCGGCGGCCTGGGCCTGGGCCAGCTGTTCGTCGCGCGCAATGCCGGGCATGTGCCCGATGACGCGACGCTGGGCACGCTGGAATATGCCTGCTCGATGCTCGGAGTGGCTTTGGTCGTGGTGCTGGGCCACGAGCGCTGCGGCGCGGTGACAGCGGCCGCCGCCATGGTGCGGGACGGCGCGCGCTTTCCCGGCTTCATCGGACCGCTGGTCGAAGCCATCGTGCCCGCGGCACGCGCCGTGGCCGACCAGCCCGGGGATTTCGTCGACAACGCGGTGCGCGAGAATGCGCGCCGCACGGCGCGCGACATTGCCACGCGCAGCGAATCGATTGCGCGGGGCGTGGCCGAAGGAAAGGTGCGGGTGGTGGCTGCGCGGTATGACCTGGACAGCGGGCGGGTGGAGTTCCTCTGAGCCCTACTTCCCCATCAACTGATCGATCTTGTCCTTCTCGAACTTCTGCGGCCGTTCGGACTCGCAGGGCACGCAGTCGCGGGTCTTGGTCTGCGCCGAGAGCTTTTCGATGGCTTCCCAGAGCAGCGCGATCTGCCGCTCGTGGCCGGCCGCGCCTTCGCTCAGGCCACGCATGGCCTGGGAGATGGGATCGTCCTCCTGCGTCACGCCATAGGCCGTGAAGGCGCGCGGCGCGGCGGCCGGGGCATCGTGGTCGGTGACATCGGCGCTCTGCCCGGCCTTCGACGGCAGGATGCGCGCGGGAATGCCCACCGCCGTGGCGCCCGCGGGCACGGGCTTGATGACCACCGCGTTGCTGCCGATCTTCGCGCCGTCGCCGACCTCGAAGCCGCCCAGCACCTTGGCGCCGGCGCTCACGACCACGTCGCGCCCCAGCGTGGGGTGGCGCTTGACGCCCTTGTAGAGCGAGGTGCCGCCGAGCGTCACGCCGTGGTAGATGGTGCAGCCGTCGCCCACCACCGCGGTCTCGCCGATCACCACGCCCATGCCGTGGTCGATGAACACGCGCTCGCCGATCACTGCGCCGGGGTGGATCTCGATGCCCGTGAGCCAGCGCCCCAGGTGCGAGATGAAGCGGCCCAGCCACCGCAGGCCATGGTTCCAGCACCAGTGCGCGGGCCGCTGCAGCCAGATCGCGTGCAGGCCGGGATAACAGGTCACCACTTCCCAGGTACTGCGGGCCGCGGGATCACGGTCGAGAATGCACTGGATATCGGAACGCAGGCGGGCGAGCATCAAGAGGCAGAAGAAGAAGTGGTCGGAACTGTTCAGTCTATCGCTTTGGCGCGGTGCATTGCAGCATGGCTTTGGCGACACCGCGCAGGATATGGATTTCCTCGGGACTGAGCTGCGCGCGGTTGAAAAGCTGGTTAAGGCGCGGCATGAGCTTCTTGGGCGCGGCCGGGTCGAGAAAGCCGATGTGCGCCAGCGCCTGCTCCCAGTGGCCCAGCATGCCGGCGACCTGGGCGGCATCGGCGCGGTCGGGCAGCTGCGCGGGCGCGGCGCCCTCGAGCGCGAAGCCGCCCAGCGCCTGGCGCCATTCATAGGCGATCAGCTGGATGGCCGCGCCCAGGTTGAGGGAGCCGAACTGCGGATTCGAGGGGATCGACAGCGCCACGTCGCAGCGGTAGACATCCTCGTTGGACATGCCGAAGCGCTCGCAGCCGAACAGGAAGGCCACGCCGGTCTCGGGCGCCGCGCCGGGCGCCGCCGGCCCTGCCTGCAGCGCGCCCCTGGCCAGCATCTCCAGGTGCGCGCGCGGCGTGCGCGTTGGCGGGCCGAAATCGCGCGGTGTCATGGCGGTGGCGCACAGGTGGCTCATGCCGTCGAGCGCCTCGTCCAAAGTTTCAACGATGCGCGCCTTGGCCAGCACGTCGAGCGCGCCGCTCGCGCGCTGGATGGTTTCCTCGCGCCGCAGCACGTTGGCCCAGCGCGGCGCCACCAGCACCAGGTCGTCGAAGCCCATGGTCTTGAGGGCGCGGGCGGCGGCGCCCACATTGCCGGCATGGCTGGTCTGGATCAGGACGAATCGGGTCTTCATGGCATTACAAAAAGCAGGGGCAGGTACAGGCAGAACAAAACGGCAGCAAAGGCCGCTGGCCGCACGGGTTGCAGGGCAATGCGCAGCACGAATCGGACAGGCCGGGTAAAATCGCCAGCCATTGTCGCCGCCCGCATCGCCGGAGCTGGCCCACCCCTGTTCTTAACCGCGTGCCGCGCTGCCTATTTTTCCTTGGGCCGCGCAGCGCCAACGTTCACAATCCATGTCGTCTACCCTGCATCCCATGCTCAACGTGGCTATCAAAGCCGCACGCGCCGCCGGCGCCCTCATCAACCGCGCGGCTCTGGACGTGGAATCCGTGCGCATCGCACAGAAGCAGGTCAACGACTTCGTGACCGAGATCGATCAGGCGGCCGAGAAGGCCATCATCGAAACCCTGCTGACGGCCTACCCCGGCCACGGCATCCTGGCCGAGGAAACCGGCCGCGAGTTCGGCGCCAAGAACTCGGACTTCGTCTGGATCATCGATCCGCTCGACGGCACCACCAACTTCATCCACGGCCTGCCCGTCTACTGCGTGAGCATCGCGCTGGCCTACCGGGGCAAGATCGAGCACGCCGTGGTCTACGATCCCACGCGCAACAACCTGTTCACCGCCACGCGCGGGCGCGGTGCCTTCCTCAACGACCGCCGCATCCGCGTGAGCAAGCGCGCGCAGATGCGCGACTGCCTGATCGCCACCGGCTTCCCTTTCCGCCAGGGCGACAACTTCAAGGCCCACATGGCCATGGTCACGGACGTCATGCCGCGCGTGGCCGGCGTGCGCCAGTCGGGCTCGGCGGCGCTGGACATGGCGCATGTCGCGGCCGGCTTTGCTGACGGCTTCTTCCACAACGGCCTGAGCATCTGGGACATCGCCGCGGGCTCGCTGCTGATCACCGAGGCCGGCGGCCTGGTGGGCAACTACACCGGCGAAGCCGACTTCCTCGAGCAGCGCGAGTGCATGGCCGGCAACCCCCGCGTCTATGGCCACCTGGTCACGGCGCTGGGCAAGTACAGCAAGTTCGCCGGAGCGGGCGAGAAGGCCGGCGTGCGCCAGGCCCTGGCCGAGGGTGATGCGCAGGCGCCCGCCGAGCCAGCCCCTGCAGCTGGCGAAGACGACCAGGCCTGAGCCCTGCTCGCGGCCTGCGGATACCGCCCCCCGGGGCGGTATTTTTTTGCCCGCGCCGCTTCAGGCCGCCAGCCGGACGCGCTGCGCGCTGGCGCGCCGCTGGTGCCAGCCGACCATGGCGATGCGCCGCCCGCAGCCGTCGAATACCGGATCGATCTGTACCCATTCCTCGTGCAGCTGCCCGGCGCGGTCGCGGTTGACCAGGCTGCCTTCCCAGCGCCGGCCCGCCATCAGCGTGGACCACAGGTCGCGATAGGTGGCGGGCGGCGTCTGGCCGCTGGCCAGCAGCGAGGGCTTCTGGCCGCGCAGCGCGGCCAGTGCATAGCCGCTGTCGCGCTCATATTGCGCGTTGGCCCAGACGATGCGCCCGTCGGCATCGGTCAGCACCGCGGCCATGGGGCTGGCAAGCAACGCTTCGCGCAGCACATCGTGGTGCCCGCCCAGCGCGTCGAGGCGCTCGCCCTGCCGGCGCAGCCGCAGCGCCAGCAGGCCCAGCAGCAGCAGCAGCGCGAACGCCACCGAGGCCACCCACCAGCGGTCGCGCCAGGTCATCAGCGCGCTGACGTTGTCCAGTGCCACGAGCTGCCAGTGGCCTGCCGGATCGAGCCAGTCCAGGGCGCGCCGGTCCACCACATGGCGCGCGCCATCGACGCGCACCTCGGTGCTGTCCTCATCGAATGGCAGCGCAGAAGCCACGCCGTTGCGGAAATATCCGGCGAAGATTCCGCTCTGGCGCACGGCATCGATGCGCTGCTGCGTCAATGGCGCGGTCATCGCATAGCGCCAGCCCGGGCGCGTGGCGGAAAACGCCACGCCATGCGGGTTCAGCAGCAAGGTGGTCAGGCCATGGCGGTTGAGCACGGCATCGAGCGCCGCGGCATCGGTCTTGAGCATCACCACGCCCAGCACCTCGGAGTCGGCCCGCGCCGTGCTGCGCACCGGCGCCACATAGAACAGGTTGCGCGTGCGGGTGCCCTGCTCGAGCGCCGCGAACACGCTGGCCCGGCCTCCGAGGGCCTGGCTGATATACGGCTGGAAGACTTGCAGCCGCCCGGGCGCGGCGCGCTCGCTGTCGTCCTGCGCCATGCTGCGGCCCGCGCGGTCGATCACATGCACGCTGAGCACCGGCAGGCGCATGCGCAGCCGGGCGAAATGCAGCTGTGCCTCCTCGGGCGGCACGTCGAAGCCGCGCGCCAGGTCCTTGATGGCGGGATCCGCCAGGCCCACTGCAATGGCGCCCGACAGTGTGCTGCTGTGCAGCGTCTGCGCCAGCAACGCCTGCTGCGTCTCGTCCAGGATGCGCTGGCGCTGCTGCGCGCGGTCATCCAGGCGCCACAGCGTCACTGCCTGTACCGCCAGCAGCGCGCCCATGCCGGCCACCAGCACCAGCCCCAGCAGATCGCGCATGGGTGATCCGGGGCTGCGGGGTGCGGGCCCTCCCGGCAGCCACCCGGCCATCGCGTGAAGCCCCTGGCGCCAGGCGCCAACGGCCCGTGCTCGTTCAATCTGATCCTGCATGCCGCCCCGTTGCCTCCGTGCGCTGCAGCGGGCCCGCGGCCGCTGCAATCCATCATGTCGTTGTTATCCGCCAGACGCGAAAGGCCGGGCGCAGCCTGCTGGCTGCGCGGCCCTGTCCGCGGATCGGCCCGCAGATACTAACAACCCTGGACGCGCAGGGAAACGATATCCAGGCGCGGGTGGTGCTCAGGACAGGGTGTTTTCGGGCGTCGGCAGGCTTGGGGCCAGGCAGGCCGGCGCAGCCGCGGGCTCCCATCCGGCGATGTGCGCGCCGGACGCCTGCTCGACCAGCACGCAGGTCTTGCCGGTGCGCCGGCAGTGGTCCTGCACGCGCCAGTAGTCGCCATGGCTGAGGCAGCCGGTCTGGCAGATCACCAGGTTGGCCGCCGTAAGGCCTGTGGCCTCCTCCCGTGCCGCCTCGGCTGCAAGTGCCCCGGCCGCGTCTTCTGCCGCCGCCCGTGCACCGCGCCACTGCCCCTGCAGGCGCTCGCGCGCAAGGTTCTGCATGCAGACCACCAGCGCCTCCATGCGCTGCGTGCGTTCCCAGGCCAGCGCCGTGTCGCGCACGATCACGGCCGCGCGCAGGCGCATGGCCTGGCCCTCCAGGCGCGCGATCTGCGCGGCCTGGGCCCGCACCAGCGCATCGCAGCGCGCCTGCGTCTGGCCGTAGTGGCGCATCAGCGCGTGGTATTCGGTGATCGTTTGCGGAAGTTCGTGCGCGGCAAGTTCCATGGTCGGCCCTGGCGGAGTGCGGTTGCGGCATGCCGCGAAATGAATGCCCGCCGAAGGCGGCGGGCAAGCATGCGCGGTGTCCACCCCTGAAACGCCGCTGGTGCTGCCTGGCAGTTTATATCAATGAGAATTATTCTCATCAAATGAACCTGCTGGAGCAGGGCCCATGCCGCAGGCCAGGAATGAAAAAAACCCGGCACGGCGCCACATGCCGGGTTCCTCCGGGGGTAGGGTCGGTGAACCTGGCGCGGCCTTCTCCCCCGATGAGTTGCAGCGATTCCAGGCAATTCGAGCCATGGCCGAAGCCCGCGCCAGGGGTATGCGGGCGGCTGCGCCACGGGCAGCGCACGCGTCATCGACAATAATGTGTTTGCGCACCTCTTCAAGCAAACCTGCGGCGTTGCGCGGCGCGCTCCCGCAACCGGGCGCAGAGCACGGATCCATGCCAGCGTTGCGATGCAGGCCGGCGCCCTCGGCAACCGCCGGGCTGCACGCCACCCGCGCAGCCAACCCAAGTGATTGATTCAAAAGTGAATATCGAGAATACCGAAGCCGTCCAGGGGCCGGCAGGCACGCCGCTTTCGGCGCACACTCCCATGATGCAGCAGTATCTAGGCCTGAAGGCCGGATACCCCGACACGCTGGTGTTCTACCGCATGGGCGACTTCTACGAGCTGTTCTATGCCGATGCCGAGAAGGCCGCGCGGCTGCTCGACATCACGCTGACCCAGCGCGGCCAGTCGGGCGGCCAGCCCATCCCCATGTGCGGCGTGCCCTTCCATGCGCTGGAGAACTACCTCGCGCGCCTGATCAAGATGGGCGAATCGGTGGCGATCTGCGAGCAGGTCGGCGAGGTCGGCGCGGGCAAGGGTCCGGTCGAGCGCAAGGTGGTGCGCGTGGTCACGCCCGGCACGCTGACCGATGCGGCACTGCTGTCCGACAAGAGCGAGGCCCTGCTGCTGGCGGTGCACGCGGGCCCGCGCAACCGCTGCGGCCTGGCCTGGCTCAGCGTCACCCAGGGCCGTGTGCACCTGGCCGAATGCACGCCCGAGGAACTGGGCGACTGGCTGGTGCGCATCGCGCCCAGCGAGCTGATCTACAGCGCCGGCGTGACCGAGCGCTTCGAGAAGCACCTGCAGGGCCTGCGCCATGGCGGCAGCCTGGCCTGCCCGCTGTGCCCGCGGCCCGACTGGCAGTTCGACCAGGCGCTGGGCGAGCGCAAGCTGCTCGAGCAGCTGGGCGCGGCCAGCCTGCAGGCCTGGAACGCCGAAGCGCTGGGGCTGGCGCATGCGGCATCGGCCGCGCTGCTGTCCTATGCCGAGCACACGCAGGGCCGTGCGCTGAGCCATCTGCACAGCGTGCAGGTGCAGCGCAACGACGAACTGATCGACCTGCCGCCGGCCACGCGCCGCAACCTCGAGCTGCTCAAGACGCTGCGCGGCGAGGACAGCCCCACGCTGTTCTCGCTGCTCGACACCTGCCAGACCGGCATGGGCAGCCGCCTGCTCAAGAGCTGGATGCTCGAGCCGCGGCGCGACCGCACTGCGGCGCGCGAGCGCCTGGCGGCCACCGCGGTGCTGCGCGGCGGCCAGGCGGCCGGCGCCGCGCCCTGGCAGCTGCTGCGCGCCGAGCTCAAGGGCGTGAGCGACGTGGAGCGCATCACCGCGCGCATCGCGCTGCGCCAGGTGCGCCCGCGCGAGCTGGTGGCACTGGGCAAGACGCTGGCCAAGGCCCAGCTGCTGGCCGCGACCGCCGCCTCGCCTTGCGACTACCTGAACCAGGTCTTTGGCCATGCCCTGCCGCCCGACGGCTGCGCGGCGCTGCTGCAGGCGGCGCTGCTGGAGGAACCCGCAGCGCTGGTGCGCGACGGCGGCGTGATCGCCGGCGGCTTCGATGCCGAACTCGACGAGCTGCGCGCGATCCAGACCAACTGCGACAGCTTCCTGCTCGACCTGGAAACGCGCGAGAAGGCGCGCAGCGGCATTCCCAACCTGCGCGTGCAGTTCAACAAGGTCCATGGCTTCTACATCGAGGTCACAGGCAGCTACCTCGACCGCGTGCCCGACGACTACCGCCGCCGCCAGACGCTGAAGAACGCCGAGCGCTTCATCACACCCGAGCTGAAGAACTTCGAGGACAAGGCGCTGTCCGCCAACGAGCGCGCGCTGGCGCGCGAGAAGTGGCTGTACGAGCAGATCCTCGACCAGCTGCAGCCGCATGTCGCGGGCCTGACCCGCGTGGCCGCCGCCCTGGCTACGCTGGATGTGCTGTGCACCTTCGCCGAGCGGTCTCTCACGCTGCAGTGGTGCGCGCCCGAGTTCGTCAGCCAGCCCTGCATAGAGATCGAAGCCGGGCGCCACCCGGTGGTGGAGGCGCGGCTGGCCGAGACCTCCAGCGGCGCCTTCATCGCCAACCACACGCGCATGAACGCCAACGCGCGCATGCAGATCATCACCGGCCCGAACATGGGCGGCAAATCGACCTACATGCGCCAGGTGGCGCTGATCGTGCTGCTGGCGAGCATGGGCAGCCATGTGCCGGCCACGGCGTGCCGCCTGGGCCCGATCGATGCCATCCATACCCGCATCGGCGCGGCCGACGACCTGGCGAACGCGCAATCGACCTTCATGCTGGAGATGACCGAGGCCGCGCAGATCCTGCATGCCGCCACGCCGCACAGCCTGGTGCTGATGGACGAGATCGGCCGGGGCACCAGTACCTTCGACGGCCTGGCGCTGGCCAGCGGCATCGCCACGCATCTGCACGACAAGACACGTGCTTTCACATTGTTTGCAACCCATTACTTCGAGCTCACGGATTTGCCCGCCAAGGCGCGGCAAGCTGTCAACGTGCATGTGGGAGCGACCGAGGCCGGCAATGACATCGTGTTCATGCACGAGATCCAGCCCGGGCCTGCCAGCAGAAGCTACGGCATCCAGGTGGCTAAACTTGCGGGAATGCCCACCGCAGTGCTCTACCATGCGAGGCATACGTTGGCGGCGCTCGAGGAGCGCGCCGGCGAGGACCGGCGCCAGGTGGATCTTTTTGCCGCGCCGCAGCCGCCCGAACCCCGCGCCGAGGCCAGCGAACTGCAGCAGCGCCTGCTGGACCTCGAACTCGACACCCTGAGTCCGCGCGAGGCCCTCGATCACTTGTACGCTCTTCAAGGACTTGCCCGGAAACCATGACTTACTGTGTAGCCATCAAACTCGACGCGGGATTGGTATTCCTGTCCGACTCGCGCACCAACGCCGGTCTCGACCACATCAGCTCCTTCCGCAAGATGATGGTCTACGAGTCGCCGGGCGACCGCTTCATGGTGCTGCTGTCGGCAGGCAACCTGTCGATCTCGCAATCGGTGCGCGAGATCCTGCAGCTGCAGCAGCTGCGCGACGAGCACACGGGCGAGATGCTCACCATCTGGAACGCGCGCAGCATGTTCGATGCCGCGCGCATCCTGGGCGCGGCCGTGCGCCATGTCTATGACCGCGACGGCGTGGCGCTCAAGCGCGCGGGCCTCGACTTCAACGTCTCGCTGGTGTTCGGCGGGCAGATCCGCGGCGAGGGCATGCGCCTGTTCCAGGTCTATTCGGCGGGCAATTTCATCGAGGCCACGCACGAGACGCCCTACTTCCAGGTCGGCGAGTCGAAGTACGGCAAGCCGGTGCTCGATCGCGTCATCACGCCGCAGACGCCGCTGGCCGAAGCCGCGAAATGCGCGCTGGTGTCGATGGACAGCACCATCAAGTCGAACCTGTCGGTGGGCCTGCCGCTGGACCTGATCGTGTACGAGGAAGGCCGATTCGCCAGCGACAAGATCGTCTGCATCGACGAGAGCAACCCCTATTACCGGCTGCTGCACGAGAACTGGGGCGAGCGCCTGCGCCATGTGTTCGACAGCATCGAGGACCCGGCCTGGGACGGCGGCGTCACCAACGCGCCGATCCGGGTCGAAAGCCGGCGCTGCCATCCACTGCTCAAGATCACGCCGGACGTCGTCGCGGCCCAGCCGGCTCCGGCCGCGCCCACGGGGCTGCGCCAGGGCGGCGTCCATACCACGGCATCGGCGCTGCGCTCCGGCCATCTGCCGATCGCGCCGGTGCATCCCGACCATCTGATGGCGGGCGAGACACATTCCGGCGCCGACATCGACAACGGTACCGAAGACGGCGACGACGAGTCTGCGCTGCGCTGAGGCGCAGGGCGCCATGCTGCCGCTGGTCTTCTCGCACGCCAACAGCTTTCCCGCATCCACCTACAGCCTGCTTTTCGCGCTCTTGCGCAAGCGCGGCTGCGAGGTCGGGGCCGTGGAGCGATTCGGCCACGATCCACGCTACCCGGTCAGCGACAACTGGCCGCACCTGGTGCGGCAGCTGGCCGACTTCGCGCGCGCCGAGGTCGAGCGCCTGGGCGAACCGGTGTTTTTCGTGGGGCATTCGCTGGGTGGATTTCTCAGCGTCATGGCCGCGGCGCAGCACCCGGAGCTGGCGCGCGGCGTGCTGCTGATCGACGCGCCGCTGATCAGCGGCTGGCGCGCCACCACCCTGGGCATGGCCAAGCGCGCGCAGCTGGTAGGCTCCGTCTCGCCGGGCAAGATCAGCCGGCGCCGGCGCAACCAATGGTCCAGCGACGAGGAAGCGCTGGCCCATTTCCGTGCCAAGAAGGCCTTTGCGCACTGGCATCCCGAGGTGCTGCAGGATTATGTGCGGCACGGTCTCAAGGACGGAGGCGGCAAGCGCGTGCTGGCCTTCGACCGCGATGTCGAGACCGCGATCTACAACACCCTGCCGCACCACCTCGACGCATTGCTGCGCCGCCACCCGCTGCGCTGCCCCGCCGCTTTCATCGGCGGGCGCGGTTCGCAGGAGCTGCGCCGGGTGGGCCTCGATCTGACGCTGCGCATCACGCAGGGCCGCAGCATGATGCTCGATGGCAGCCATCTGTTCCCGATGGAGCGCCCCGAGGCCACGGCAGCGGCGATCGAGGCTTCGCTGCTCAATCTGCTTTCGGTGCGCAACTAGACGCTGCGCGACAGGCCGCCATCCACACGGATATTCTGGCCGGTAATGTACGCCGCCCCTTCCGACAGCAGGAACGCCACCGTCGCGGCAATCTCCTCGGCCGTGCCATAGCGCTGCATCGGCACCGAAGCGCGCCGCTCCTCGGTCTCGGGCCGGCTGTCGATCCAGCCGGGCAGCACATTGTTCATGCGGATGTTCTGCGCGGCGTAGGTGTCGGCGAAGATCTTGACGAAGCTCGCCAATCCGGCGCGGAACACGGCCGAGGTCGGGAACATGTCGGTGGGCTCGAAGGCCCAGGCGGTGGAGATGTTGACGATCGCGCCGCCGCCCTGCGCCTGCATGATCGGCACCACCAGCCGCGCGGGCCGCACGGCGTTGAGGAAGTAGACGTCCATGCCCTTGTGCCAGTCGTCATCGCTGATGTCGAGGATCGGCGCGCGCGGGCCGTGGCCGGCCGAATTCACCAGCGCGTCGATGCGGCCCCAGCGCTGCATGGCCAGATCGACCAAACGCTGCAGGTCCTCGACCGACTGGTTCGAGCCCGTGACGCCGACGCCCCCCAGTTCCTCGGCCAGGGCCTGGCCCTTGCCCGAAGACGAAAGCACCGCCACCCGGTAGCCATCCTGCGCCAGCTTGCGCGCTGCCGCCGCGCCCATGCCCGATCCGCCTGCCGTGATCAACGCCACCTTTTCCACTGTCATGCAAATCTCCTGCTGATGAAATACGGGCGCCGTGCCGCCACGCTGGCGGTCACTCCCCATGCCAGGCGATGGCCCCGGTCCAGGCGGTGACCAGCACGATGATGCCAAACACGATGCGGTACCACGCAAAGGGCACGAAGCTGTTGCTCGAGATATAGCGCAGCAGCCAGCGCACGCAGAACCAGGCGCTGATGAACGAGAACAGCAGGCCGGTGGCAAACATCGGAATGTCCGCGGCGCTCAGCAGATGGCGCTGCTTGATCAGGCTGTAAACGCCCGCGCCGATCAGCGTGGGCATGGCGAGGAAGAACGAGAAATCGGTGGCCGCCTTGCGCGACAGGCCCAGCAGCATGCCGCCGATGATGGTGGCGCCGCTGCGGCTGGTGCCCGGCACCATCGCCAGGCATTGCGCCAGGCCGACCTTGAGCGCGTCCATCGGCGTCATGTCGTCGACGGAATGCACGCGCACCCTGGCATTCGGGCGTTTCTCCGCCCAGAGAATCACGAAGCCCCCGAGAATGAAGGTGGTGGCGACCACGAGCGGCGTGAACAGATGCGCCTGGATCATGTGGCCGAAGGCCAGGGCCAGCAACACGGCCGGCAGAAAGCCGATGCACACGTTGAGCGCAAAGCGCCGCGCGTGGGCGCTGGTCGGCAGCTCGACGACGGTGCTGCGGATCTTCTGCCAATAGACCAGGATCACGGCAAAGATCGCGCCGGTCTGGATGGCGATGTCGAACACCTTGGCTTTCTCGCCCTCGAACCCGAGCAGTGCGCCGGCAAGGATCAGATGGCCGGTCGAGGAGATGGGCAGGAATTCGGTCAGACCTTCGACCACGCCCATGATGGCGGCCTTGACCAGCAATACGATATCCACGGAGATGTCCTGTTTGACGATAGAAGCCGTCAATTATGTCGCGTCACGCAAGGCACTCCCCCAGGGCCCAGGTTTCTCTTTGTGAATGCGCGCGCGGGCCACAATGGCGGCCTTTCAACTGCCGCGAGCATCCCATGCCACTGGACTATCTGGATTTCGACTACAGCGAAGACGACGAGGGCACGGCCACCTGGGATGCGCTGGCCAGCGTCACGGCCGAGCGCGTGCCGGCATTGGTGGCGGAAGTCGAGCAGTTGCTGCGCTGGGCCAGCCGCACTTTTGCCGGCCGGCGCGGACCGATCGAGGAAGGCGGCGAGTGGGATCTCGATCTGCATGCGCAGCAGGACGACGGCCGGCCGCTGGCCATTGGCTTCGACGAGGCCAGCGGGCACCTGCGCCTCGGCACGGTGCCCGGCCAGCGCGTCACGCTGGGCTTGACGCTCAGCGCCAGCACTGCCTTCAGCGAAGCCATGCGCAGGCGCTACGCCATCGACTGAAATGCTGCTGCACACACGCAAAAACGACAGTATTACCCTACCAAGGTAAACCCCTATTGCTACCAATTTAGTAGCAATATAGACGCATGAAATATAGTAAAAGTCCTATATTTTTATCATTATTTTCCGGCATCCGCTCCTTAGAATCGGTCGTTGCAAAAAATTACCGGAGGCCTCCCAACCGGAGCCCGCCCGGCAGAACGAACGGCCTTTTGATTGGAGACACCATGCAGGCTTTACTCAGGTTTTCACGAGGGGTCGACTGGCTTAACACCCAGGTCGGCAAATACGTCATCTGGCTCATCCTGGCCTCCACCGTCATCAGCGGCGTGAACGCGGTGGTGCGCAAAGTATTCAACACCAGCTCCAACGCCTTTCTCGAAGTGCAGTGGTATCTGTTCGCGGCTTCCTTCCTGCTGGCCGCGGGCTACACGCTGCTGCAGGGCGAGCATGTGAAGGTCGACGTGCTGTCCAGCCGCCTGTCCAAGCGCAAGCAGATCTGGATCGACATCTTCGGCTTCATCTGTTTCCTGACCCCGGTGAGCCTGGCCGTCATCTGGCTGGGCGTGCCCTTCTTCTGGCAGGCCTTGCAGACCGGCGAGATGTCCAGCAATGCCGGCGGCCTGATTCGCTGGCCGGTCTACCTGATGATGCCGCTGGGCTTTTTGCTGCTGCTGCTGCAGGGCTGGTCCGAGCTGATCAAGCGCATTGCCTTCCTGCAGGGCCTGATCGAGGACCCGACCGCCAAGAAGACGGAAAAGACCGCCGAGGAAGACCTGGCGGAAGCCATCCGCAACCTCGCGGGCGGCAAGAAGAACACCCCGGACGCCTGAGCGCAGGAGACATAAGCAATGGAATTCCTGACCCACAACCTGGCCCCGATCATGTTCGCGGGCCTGATGGTGTTTCTGATCCTGGGCTTTCCCGTGGCCTTCAGCCTGGGCGCCTGCGGCATGTTCTTTGCCTTCATCGGCGTCGAGCTCGGCGTGCTGCCCGAGGCGCTGCTGCAGGCGCTGCCGCTGCGCATCTACGGCATCATGCAGAACGAGACGCTGCTGGCCATTCCCTTCTTCACGCTGATGGGGCTGATCCTCGAGCGCAGCGGCATGGCGGAGGACCTGCTGGAAACCGTGGGCCAGCTGTTCGGCCCGGTGCGCGGCGGCGTGGCGCTGGCGGTGATCTTCGTCGGCGCGCTGCTGGCCGCCACCACCGGCGTGGTTGCCGCCTCGGTGATCTCCATGGGCCTGATCTCGCTGCCGATCATGATGCGCTACGGTTACGACCGGCGCATCGCCTCGGGCGTGATCGCGGCCTCCGGAACGCTGGCGCAGATCATCCCGCCCTCGCTGGTGCTGATCGTGCTGGCCGACCAGCTCGGCCGCAGCGTCGGCGACATGTACAAGGGCGCCTTCCTGCCGGGCCTGATGCTGACCGGCTTCTACGCGCTGTTCATCATCGCGCTGGCCATCTTCAAGCCGCACCTGGTGCCGGCGCTGCCGCCCGAGGCGCGCACGCTGCGCGAGGCCGACGGCAAGTCGGGCATGCCCTCGCTGCTGGTGCTCACCGTGCTGTGCGTGGGCGCGTCGATCTTCGTCGGCCAGCACATGGCCGAGTTGCACACTTGGTGGACCGGCGAGGCCGTCGACACGGTGGCGCTCGACGAGACCATCGTCGTGGCCATGTGCTTCGGCGTGGCGCTGGCCTTCGTCGCCGCCTCGATCAACCGCCTGACGCACCTGAACCTGCTGTCCAAGGTGGCCGAGCGCGTGACCTTCGTGCTGATCCCGCCGCTGCTGCTGATCTTCCTGGTGCTGGGCACCATCTTCCTCGGCGTGGCCACGCCCACCGAAGGCGGCGCGATGGGCGCGCTCGGCGCGATGGTCATGGCGATGGCGCGCGGGCGCCTGAACATGGCGCTGCTGCGCCAGGCGCTGATGTCCACCACCAAGCTGTCGTGCTTCGTGCTGTTCATCCTGATCGGCGCGACGATGTTCGGCCTGACCTTCCAGGGCGTGGACGGACCGCTGTGGGTCGAGCACCTGCTGACCAGCCTGCCCGGCGGCCAGCTCGGCTTCCTGATCGTCGTCAACGTGATGATCTTCTTCCTGGCCTTCTTCCTGGACTTCTTCGAGCTGTCCTTCATCGTCGTGCCGCTGCTGGCGCCCGTGGCCGAGAAGCTGGGCATCGACCTGGTGTGGTTCGGCGTGCTGCTGGCGGTCAACATGCAGACCTCGTTCATGCACCCGCCCTTCGGCTTCGCGCTGTTCTTCCTGCGCAGCGTGGCACCGGTGAAGGCCTATGTGGACAAGGTCACGAAGAAGATGGTCGAGCCCGTGACCACCATGCAGATCTATGCCGGCGCCGTGCCTTTCGTCGGCATCCAGCTGCTGATGGTGGCGCTGATCATTGCCTTCCCGGGCATCGTCTCCAGCGGCTTGGATGAAAAGGTCGAATACGACCTCGACAAGATCCGGCTGGAGATGGAAGCCAGCATGCCGGCCGAGGTGGACTTCGATGATCCGACGCTGAACATGCCCGGAGCCGAAGTGCCGGGAGCCGGCGCTGCGGACAGCAATGAGGATGCGCTCAAGGCACTGCAGGAATCGTTGGAGCGCGACGCCGCCAAGCCCTGAGCCCCTGCCCCTCCCAAGCCCATCCCAAGCCCCTGCCGGTCCGCCCGCAGGGGCTTTTTGCATCCGGCTCAGTTGCGGGAAAGCTGGCGCATGGCGATGGCCGCCGCGGCAGGTTCATCGGCTATGCGGCACTGGCGAAATCCCTGACCGCGTGGCGCCACAGCCCGCCACCCCTTGGCTCAAGGAGGCGTCCTGTGACCCGCTGCAGCCTGCGCTCACGGACATCGAGCATGCCTACAGAAACTTCTTTGCCAAGCGCAGCGTTTTTCCGCGTTTCAAGCACAAGGGCTGCGGCGGTCGAGCAAATCCCATGAAAAAAGCCAGGCAAGGCCTGGCTTCCGGTGGGTGCTGAAAAGCTCAGAGCTTCTGCGTCGCCATGTAGTTGTCGAAGCGCGACTCGGCGAAGCGGAACCAGAGAATCTGGTCGCGCTGGAAGTTGCGGTAGTCGGCGTAGATCTTCTTCCACTCGGGATTGCTTTTCTCCAGCTCGCCGTAGAGCTCCATGGTGGCCTTGAACGACGCATCCATGACGGTCTGCGGGAAAGGCAGCACGCGCGCCTTGGCGGCCACCAGCTGCTTGAGTGCGCCGGGATTGCGCGCGTCGTAGCGCGCCTGCGTGACCACATGCGCCTCGTGCGTCGCGGCCTCGACGATGGCGCGCTGTTCGGCCGTCAGGGCTGCCAGCGCCTTCTGGTTGACGTAGAACTCCAGGTTCAGGCTGCCTTCCCACCAGCCGGGATAGTAGTAGAAGGGCGCGACCTTGTTCAGGCCCAGCTTCAGATCGTCATAGGGCCCGATCCATTCGGCGGCATCGATGGTGCCCTTTTCCAGCGACTGGTAGATCTCGCCCGCGGGAATGTTCTGCGGCACGCCGCCCATGCGCTCGATCACGCGCCCGGCAAATCCGCCGACGCGGAACTTCAGGCCGCTGATGTCGGCCGGCGACTTCACTTCCTTGCGGAACCACCCGCCCATCTGCGCGCCGGTGTTGCCGCCCAGGAAGTTGACGATGTTGTACTTGGCATAGAACTCGCGCATCAGCTTGCGCCCGTTGCCGTCCACCATCCAGGCCGTGAGCTGGCGCGAATTCATGCCAAACGGTATCGCCCCGCCGATGGCAAAAGCCTCGTTCTTGCCGAAGAAGTAGTAGGGCGCGGTGTGGGCCGCCTCCACGGTGCCGTTCTGCACGCCATCGACCACGCCGAAGGCCGGCATCAGCTCGCCGGCCGCATGCACCGAGACTTCGAACTTGCCGCCGGACATCTCCTTGACAGCACGCGCGAACACCTCGGCCGAACCATAGATGGTGTCGAGCGACTTCGGAAAGCTCGATGCGATGCGCCAGCGCACCACGGGCTGGGCGTGCACTGCCGGCGCGGCGCCGGCCGCCAGGACACCCGCGATACCGGCATTTTTCAGGATGGAACGACGATCCATTTCTTGTCTCCTCTTTTGTTATCAGACCTGCACGCTCGTGGCGGCAGGGCGAAAAAAAGCCGCTCGGGGCTGGCCCTGAGCGGCTTCTTGCCATGGGCTGGAGCGCGGTGCGTTGCCAGCCATGTGCCTTGCTTACAGCTTGACCGAAGTCATGTAGCTGTTGAAGCGGAACTCCGAAAAGCGCTCCCACAGCAGCTGGTCGCGCTGGAAGGCGCGCATGTCCTGGTGAATCTTCTTGAACTCGGCCGACCTGGCCTCGTGCTCGCCGAAGACTTCCATCGAGGCCTTGAAGCCTGCGTCCATCACGTCCTTGGGGAAGGCCTTGAGCTGGGTCTTGTCGGCCACCAGCTTCTTCAGCGCGATCGGGTTGAAGGCATCGTACTTGGCCGTCATGTCGCGCGCCGCGACCTTGGTGGCGGCATCGACGATCGCCTTGTTCTCTGCCGACAGCGCGGCATAGGCCTTGGCGTTGACGAAGAAGCCGAGCTCGGCGCCGCCTTCCCACCAGCCGGGGTAGTAGTAGTAGGGCGCGACCTTGTTGAAGCCCAGCTTCTGGTCGTCGTAGGGGCCGACGAACTCGGTGGCGTCCAGCGTGCCCTTTTCCAGCGCCTGGTAGACATCGCCCGCGGGCATGTTCTGCGAGACCACGCCCAGCTTGGCCATGGCTTCGCCGAACAGGCCGCCGCCGAGGCGCATCTTCAGGCCCTTGAGATCGGCCGCCGACTTGATTTCCTTGCGGTACCAGCCGCCCATCTGCGTGCCGGTGTTGCCCGCGCTGTAGCTCTTGATGTTGTAGTTGGCGAAGAACGCATCGAGCAGCTTGCGGCCGTTGCCGTGCTCCATCCAGGCATCCATCTGGCGCGCCGTCAGGCCGAAGGGCACAGCGCAGGCGAAGGCAAAGATCGCATCCTTGCCGGTGAAGTAGTAGGGCGCGGTCTGCGCCATCTCGATGGTGCTGTTCTGCAGCGCATCAACCACGCCGAACGCCGGCATCAGCTCGCCTGCTGCATGCAGCGAGACGTCGAACTTGCCGCCCGACAGGGCCTTGACGGTGCGCGAGAAGGTTTCGGCGCTGCCGAAAATGGTGTCCAGCGACTTGGGAAAGCTCGAGGCCAGGCGCCAGCGCACGGCGGCCTGGGCATGCACCGCGGGCGCGGCACCCGCGGCGAGAACGCCGGCAATGCCTGCCTGCTTGATCAATGAACGACGATCCATGTAAACACTCCGGTAAAACGCCTGGCTGCACTGTCGCCAGTTCCCCCGCGGAAATGGGCACGGCACCCATCCAGGCTGGATGTCAGGGATTGTAAAAACCCTCGGCGCTTGACCTTCCTGGGTAAACCCGGGCTTCGCGCCATTCGCTACATATTTTTATTGCTGCAGGGATGGAAAGCACAAGGAAATGTCTCGCTCCGAGCGTCCTGAGCCTGCCGAGGGGCAACGTTCGTCCTGAGGCTGTCGAAGGGCAAACCGTTCGTCCTGAGCCTGACGAAGGGGGACGGGCCATCCATGCCTCATCCGTTCGTCCTGAGCCTGACGAAGGATGGACGGGCCATCCATGCCTGATCCGTTCGCCCTGAGCCTGTCGAAGGATGGACGGGCTATCTATAGGGCAGGCCGTCCATGGTTCGACAAGCTCACCACGAACGGTTGGGTAGCAAGCTCACCACGAACGGTTGGGTAGCAAGCTCACCACGAACGGTTGGGTAGCAAGCTCACCACGAACGGTTGGGTGCCAAGCTCGTCACGAACGGTTGGGTGGCAGGCTCACCGCAAACGGTCTGAAGCCGCCTCGCGGCGACTTCAGACACTGCTTACCGGCTCTCAATCCGCCAGAAACCGCGCCCGCACCGACTGCGTGATGCCGGCCGCGTCGAGCCCCTGCAGCGCCAGCAGCCGCGCCGGGTCGCCATGCTCGATGAACTGGTCCGGCAGGCCCAGCTGCAGCACCGGGCGCGGCACGCGCGCCGCCTGCAGGGCTTCGAGCACGGCGCTGCCGGCGCCGCCCATGATGGCGCCCTCTTCCAGCGTCACGAGCGCGTCGTGGCGCGCCGCCACCTCGAGCAGCAGTTCCACGTCGAGCGGCTTGGCCCAGCGCATGTTCACGACGGTGGCATCCAGCGCCTCGGCGGCTTCCAGCGCGGGATACAGCAGGCTGCCGAAGGACAGGATCGCGATGCGTGGCCCGGCGGTGGCGACCTTGCCGGACTCGCGCCGGATCTCGCCCTTGCCGAAGGGCAGGCCTTCCAGGCTGGCCAGGGGCTCGATGCCCGCGCCGCTGCCGCGCGGATAGCGCACGGCAACCGGGTGGTTCTGCGCAAAGGCCGTGCTCAGCAGCTGGCGCAGCTCACGCTCGTCCGCCGGGCAGGCCATCGACATGTTGGGAATGCAGCGCACGAAGGGAATGTCGTAGGCCCCGGCATGGGTCGCGCCATCGGCGCCGACCAAGCCGGCGCGGTCCAGTGCAAATACCACCGGCAGGTTCTGCAGCGCCACGTCGTGGATCAGTTGGTCGTAGCCGCGCTGCAGGAAGGTCGAATAGATCGCGACCACCGGCTTGACGCCCTCGCAGGCCATGCCGGCCGCGAAAGTGACCGCATGCTGCTCGGCGATGCCCACGTCGTAGTAGCGCAGCGGAAAGCGCTGCTCGAACTCGACCATGCCCGAGCCCTCGCGCATGGCCGGCGTGATGCCCACCAGGCGCTCGTCATGGGCCGCCATGTCGCACAGCCAGCGGCCGAAGACCTGCGTGAAGGTCGCCTTGGGCGGCGTCGCGGGCTTGACGATGCCGACCTTGGGATCGAACTTGCCCGGGCCATGGTAGGTGACGGGATCGGCCTCGGCCAGCTTGTAGCCCTGGCCCTTCTTGGTCACCACATGCAGGAACTGCGGGCCTTCGAGGCCCTTGATGTTTTCCAGGGTGGGGATCAGCGAGTCGAGGTCGTGGCCGTCGATCGGGCCGATGTAGTTGAAGCCGAAGTTCTCGAACAGCGTGGCCGGCACGACCATGCCCTTGGCCGACTGCTCAAGGCGCTTGGCGAGTTCCAGCAGCGGCGGCACCTGCTTGAGCACGCTCTTGCCCATGTCGCGCGCCTTGGCGTAGAACTGGCCGCTCATCAGCTGCGCGAGGTAGCGGTTGAGCGCGCCCACCGGCGGGCTGATGCTCATGTCGTTGTCGTTGAGGATCACCAGCAGGTTGGCGTCGGCCACACCGGCGTTGTTCAGCGCCTCGAAGGCCATGCCCGCCGTCATCGCGCCGTCGCCGATGATCGCCACCGCGCGGCGCTTCTCGCCCTTGCGCTTGGCGGCCAGCGCCATGCCCAGCGCCGCCGAGATGCTGGTCGAGGAATGCGCGGTACCGAAGGTGTCGTATTCGCTTTCGCTGCGCAGCGGAAAACCCGACAGGCCGCCGAGCTGGCGCAGGCTGGCCATGCGCTCGCGCCGACCGGTCAGGATCTTGTGCGGATAGGTCTGGTGGCCCACGTCCCAGACCAGCCGGTCTTCGGGCGTGTCGAACACCGCGTGCAGCGCCACCGTGAGCTCCACCGTGCCCAGGTTGGAGCTGAGGTGGCCGCCGGTGCGCGACACGCTGTCGAGCACATAGCTGCGCAGCTCCGCGGCCAGCGTCTTGAGCTGGGTGCGGGTGAAGCCGCGCAGGTCCGCAGGACTGTTCACGGTCTGCAGCAAGGGATAGGAATTCGTGGACATGTGCTATTTATCTGGTAGCAGCCAATGCTGGCGGAGCATATGGGATGGGGGATCAATCTACTATAGATCAGCCCCGCGGCAGCGCGCGCCGGACAAGACCCGCAGATGCACGGGCCGTGGCGCGCGCCTCAATGCGAGCGGCGGATGACCTGGTCGGCCAATGCCGCCAGCGCGCGTGTGTCGGCCAGGCCGCAGCGCGCCAGCGCCGCATGCGCCTCCTGCGCCAACTGGTCGGCATAGGCGCGCGCGCCTTCGAGGCCCATCAGCGAGACGTAGGTCGGCTTGTCGGCCGCGGCATCCTTGCCGGCGGTCTTGCCCAGCGTGGCGGAGTCGGCCACCACGTCCAGGATGTCGTCGACCACCTGGAAGGCCAGGCCCAGCGCCGCGCCATAGGCGGCCAGAGCCTCGCGCGTCGCATCGCCGGTTTCGCCACAGGCTGCGCCCATGAGCACGCTGCCCTGGAGCAGCGCGCCGGTCTTCAGGCGGTGCATCTGCCGCAACTGGTCTTCCGACAATTGCAGCCCGACGCTGGCCAGGTCGATGGCCTGGCCGCCGGCCATGCCGCGCGCTCCTGCGGCGCGCGCCAGCAGGCTGCAAAGGCGCGCCTGCATGGCCGCCGGAACCTGCGCTGCTTCGCCCTCGGCAGGCGCGATCAGCTCGAAGGCCAGCGCCTGCAGCGCGTCGCCCGCCAGCAGCGCCTGGGCCTCGCCGAACCGCACATGCACCGTGGGCTTGCCGCGGCGCAGCACGTCGTTGTCCATGCAGGGCATGTCGTCGTGGACCAGCGAATAGGCATGGATCAGCTCGACCGCGCAGGCCGCGCGCAGGGCCGCGTCCCTGCGCCCACCCACCGCCTCGCAGGCGGCCAGCACCAGCAGCGGCCGCAGGCGCTTGCCGCCATCGAGCACGGCATAGCGCATGGCTTCGCCCAACTGCTCCGGCGCCTCCACGCCAACCCAGCGCGACAGCGCCTGCTCGATATCGGCCAGCATCGGCTGCATCCAGTGCGCCAGGTCCAGGCCGTTTTCCTGCGTGACGGCGGCGCTCATTCCTGGCTCCAGACCTGGAGCGCACCATCGTCGAGGCGCTGGATCTGGTCCTGCACGGCATCGAGCTGCTGGCGGCAGTAGGCGAGCAGGCTGGCGGCGCGCTGGTAGCCGCTGAGCATCTGGTCCAGCGGCAGCTGGCCCGACTCGATGCGCGCTATCAGCTGCTCCAGCTCCTCCAGCGCAGCTTCGTAACTCGAGGGCTCGGACGGGGTGGTATGGGCAGCAAGAGCCTGGGGCATGGGTCGGGCAGAAGAAGATAAAGCCATTGATTCTAGGCGCTGTGTCCGAAGCCTTGCGAAGACGGCGCCAGACGGCGGCGCGGCCCTCTGCGCCAGCAAGGTCAATACACGTACCTGCAGGGCGGAAATAACCCTGCCATCTATAATCCCATTCCCGTCGAACCGGCCTGACGCATGGCCATCTGCCGCGGGTTTTGCACCCCTTCATCGGTGCGCAATTCCCTCGAGGCGCCGCGTCCTTGGCCGGTTTTGTTTTTTCCCGTGTGCGAACGCACCCTCCCTGTGGGGAGTCTTTAGGTCAGGTCACCCATGTCTGATTTAAGTCTTCAACTGCAGCAGGCCGCAAGCCAACTACCAGTTTCAAGCTACTTCGACGAAGCGCTGTTCCAGCGCGAGTTGGAAACCATCTTCGCGAATGGCCCCCGCTATGTCGGGCACCAGCTGAGCGTACCGAACCCCGGCGACTACTATGCCCTGCCCCAGGAGGGCGAGGGCCGCGCGCTGGTGCGCAACGCCCAGGGCGGCATCGAGCTGGTCTCGAACGTCTGCCGCCACCGCCAGGCCGTCATGCTCAAGGGCCGCGGCTCGCTGCAGGGCCACGGCAAGGGCCATGCGGGCGGCAACATCGTCTGCCCGCTGCACCGCTGGACCTACAGCGCCAGCGGCGAGCTGCTGGGTGCGCCGCATTTCAGCCACGATCCCTGCCTGAACCTGAACAATTACCGCCTGCGCGAGTGGAACGGCCTGCTGTTCGAGGACAACGGCCGCGACATCGCCGCCGACCTGGCCGGGATGGGCCCGCGCGCGCAGCTGAGCTTCGACGGCTACGTGCTCGACCATGTCGAGATGCACGAGTGCAACTACAACTGGAAGACCTTCATCGAGGTCTACCTCGAGGACTACCACGTCGGCCCCTTCCACCCGGGGCTGGGCAATTTCGTGACCTGCGACGATCTGCAGTGGGAGTTCCAGAACGAATACTCGGTGCAGACCGTGGGTGTCGCGCCCTCCTTTGCCAAGCCGGGCTCCGAGGTCTACAAGATCTGGCATGACGTGCTGCTCAACTACCGCAACGGCGCGCTGCCCGAGCGCGGCGCGATCTGGCTGACCTACTACCCGCACATCATGGTCGAGTGGTATCCGCATGTGCTCACCGTCTCGACGCTGCACCCGGTGAGCCCGACCAAGACCATGAACGTGGTGGAGTTCTACTACCCCGAGGAAATCGCCGCCTTCGAGCGCGAGTTCGTCGATGCGCAGAAGGCCGCCTATATGGAGACCTGCATCGAGGACGACGAGATCGCCGAGCGCATGGACGCCGGCCGGCGCGCGCTGCTGGCGCGCGGCGACAACGAGGTCGGCCCCTACCAGAGCCCGATGGAAGACGGCATGCAGCACTTTCACGAGTGGTACCGCAACGCGCTGGGCGCCAGCCAGCCCAGGCCCTGAGCGCATATTTCGCGACACCCGGCTGCAATCGCTTGATCGTTTCAAGCGCTTGCAGCTTTTTTTTATCTCCCCATTCCCGTATGCAAGTTCTCTGGATGGTGCTGGCGGCCTTTCTGTTCGCCACCATGGGCGTGAGCATCAAGTTCGCGGCTGAACACTTCAACATGGCGGAGATCATCTTCTACCGCGGACTGATCAGCATGGCGCTGCTGTGGCTGCTGGCGCGGCGCCAGGGCATCGCGCTGCGCACCCGCTATCCGATGATGCATGCCTGGCGCTCGCTGGTCGGCGTGGTCTCGATGGCCGCCTGGTTCTACGCCATCACCAAGCTGCCGCTGGCCACCGCCATGACGCTCAACTACATGAGCAGCCTGTGGATCGCGGCGTTCATGGTGGGCGGCGCGCTGATGGCCTGGCGCCCCTCGCCCGCCACGCCGCGGCCGGCATTGCACACGCCGGTGATGCTGAGCCTGCTGGTGGGCTTCGTCGGCGTGGTGCTGATGATGCGCCCGAGCATCGGCGCCGACCAGGCGCTGGCGGGCGTGGTCGGGCTGATGTCCGGCATGATCGCGGCGCTGGCCTATATGCAGGTGGTGGCGCTGTCGCGCCTGGGCGAGCCCGAGCCGCGCGTGGTGTTCTATTTCTCCCTGGGCTCGGCGGTGGCGGGCGGGCTGGCCATGCCGTTCACGGGCGTCTCGGATTTCGCAGGCTGGCACACCCTGTGGCTGATTCCCGTGGGCCTGTTCGCGGCCGGCGGCCAGCTGTGCATGACGCGTGCCTACGCCAACGCCATGACGCGCCGCGCCACGCTGGTGGTCGCCAACCTGCAGTACACGGGCATTGCCTTTGGCGGCGCCTACAGCGTGCTGGTGTTTGGCGATGTCATCGAGCCCATGGGCTGGGTGGGAATGACGCTGATCGTGGGCAGCGGCATTGCCGCCACCGTTCTCCGTTCGAGGAACTAAAGCGGTTTTATCTCGACAGCCGCGCACTGAAGCGCCCTTCGACGGGGCCGCCCAGGCAAGCTCAGGGCGAACGGTGGGGGTTGTCCGTTCGTCCTGAGCCTGTCGAAGGATAACGGGCTTGCTCAGCACGAAACTGCTCTGGGCCCCATGGCGGCGCGCGGCGTCGGATAATGGGCCGATTGCGCGGCCTCGGTTGCAGGGGCCGCGGTTGCAGCCCTTGCCGAGGAACCGCCGATGTCCAAGACCCCCTACACCACCCTGATTCGCGCCGAGCAGCTGACCGAGCTGCAGGCCAGCGGCCAACCCCATATGGTGTTCGACTGCAGCTTCGACCTGGGCCAGCCTGCCCTGGGCCGCCAGCAATACCTGCAGGCGCATATCCCGGGTGCGGTCTATGCCGATCTGGACCAGGACCTGAGCGCCAAGCATGGCGTGCCCGGCAGCGATGGCTCGGTGGCGGTCTCGCAGGCCGACCAGCCCGCGTCCGGCGGGCGCCATCCGCTGCCCAGCCGCGAGCGCTTCTCCGTCTGGCTGTCGAGCGTGGGCTTTTCCAACGACATGCAGGCCGTGGTCTATGACCGCAATGGCGCGAATTTCTGCGGCCGCCTGTGGTGGATGCTCAAGTGGGCCGGCCATGACGCCGTGGCCGTGCTCGATGGCGGGCTGCAGGCCTGGCAGGCCGCGGGACAGCAGGTCAACCAGGGCGCGGAGCCCAGCCATTTCCAGACCACCTTCACGCTGCAGCCGCCGCTGCGCCGCCTGGTCAGCGCGGACATGGTGCTGTCGGGCCTGGGCTCCGAGGCGCAGACGCTGATCGATGCGCGTGCGCCGGCGCGCTACCGCGGGGAGGTCGAGCCGCTGGACCCGGTGGCCGGCCATATCCCGGGCGCGCTCAACCGTCCCTTCAGCGAGAACCTGGCCGCTGACGGCCGCTTCAAGCCGCGCGAACTGCTGCGCGCCGAATTCCAGCAGCTGCTGGGCGAACGCACGGGCGAGAGCGTCGTGCACCAGTGCGGCAGCGGTGTCAGCGCCATACCCAATCTGCTGGCCATGGAGCTTGCGGGGCTGGGCCAGTCCTCCTTGTTCGCCGGCAGCTGGAGCGAGTGGTGCGCCGATGCCACGCGGCCTGTTGCGCGTGGCTGACACTGCGCGAACAGCAAAAAAACAACGCATGCTCCACTCCCCCGGCCCGGCGACGCTGCATGGCGCCGGCAGGAGGGGGCTTTTTACAGCAGCGACTCTCGGTGCATCAATTCCGAACTGGCGACAGCGTTTGTAGGAATTTGCCTTACATACCCCCTGGCTGAACCAGACACGCTGCACCTACGTACCCCGACTTAATTTCCTTTTGGCCCTGTTTCACAATCCATTTCAACAGATCGCGACACCACACACCTCTGGTTTTTGTGCTCTGTTCCCGATCTGACGAATTGAAAAGGATTGACCCATGACCAACGAACAACTGCTTGCCGAGATTCGTGAAGCCAACCTCACCTATCTGATGCTGGCCCAGACCATGATTCGCAAGGACAAAGCCGAGGCCGTGTTCCGTCTGGGTCTGAACGAAGAAGCCGCCGACATCCTGAGCGCGCTGTCCTCGGCCCAGGTGCTCAAGCTGGCATCGCGCAACACCATGCTGTGCAGCTTCCGCGTGGACGACGAGCTGGTCTGGAGCCTGCTGACCAACCACTCCTCCAACAAGATCGGCAACGAGGCGACCAACACGCTGCACGCCAACATCCTGATGGCCAGCCGCGTCTCCGAAGTGCTGTAAGCCACCGCCGCCGCCCCCGTTCACTTCCCGTCGAAAGCCTGCCATGTCCGCCTCCATCACCAAGAGCGTCCTCAACGAATCCAAGCAGATCGAACGCGCCGCCATGCTCATTGAAATGGGCGCGCGCATGCAGGTGCTGGAATCGGAGACCACGCTGTCGTACGAGCGCCTGATCCGCCTGTACAAGGAGATCGCGGGCAAGTCGCCGTCCAAGGGCCAGCTGCCCTTCTCGACCGACTGGTTCCTGACCTGGCAGGAAAACATCCACAGCTCGCTGTTCCTCAACATCTACGAATACCTGTCCAAGGGCGTGGCGCTGGATTCGGCCGAGCAGCTGACCAAGGCCTACCGCCTGTACGCCGAGCAGATCGAAGCCGCGGGGCTCGAAGCGCTGCTGTCGTTCACGCGCGCCTGGCGCCTGGTGAAGTTCGTCGACGCCAACATGCTCACGCGCACCGCCTGCTCGAGCTGCAAAGGCCAGTTCGTGACCGAACCCTACGAGAACGCGCGCCATTACCAGTGCGGACTGTGCAATCCGCCGGCGCGGGCGGGGAAGAGCAAGAATGCTGGGGCTCTCATGCTGCACTGAACTGCATTACGGTTTTTGAACGCCCCTATGGCTTGGCCTGGGGGCGTTCTTGCGTCTGGGGGCCTATTTTTAGGACAGGACGTCCATGGTTCGACGGGGCCGCCCAGGCAGGCTCACCACGAACGGTGGATTTGGCCAGTGCTCCCAAACCGTTCGTCCTGAGCCTGCCTCGCCGGCCGCGTCGAAGGATGGACGTCCTGTCCTCAAGAAACCCCACATCCTTCATTCCGGCTCCGCCAGCAACTGCAGACAAGCCCCCCTCAGCGGCTCCAGCTGCTGGCAAACCAGCACCAGCGGACTGAACGGATCCGCCAGCGCATCGCCGCGCTGCTCCAGTTCCAGCGCCAGGGCCGCCGCGCCGCCGTGGTCCGCGGGCAGCGGCTGGCGGGTCTTCAAGGCCTGCGCCATCTGCTCCAGCGCATCGGCGGCCTGCCCTGCCGCCTCGGTGGCCAGCGGGTGGCTTTCGCTCTGGAACAGCTTGTCGCGGTGCGCGCCCAGCGCCGACAGGTAGTTCAGCAGCGTGTGCGACAGCAGCAGCAATTGCATGCCCACGCGCGCATGGCGGCGCACGGCGCGCGGCTCGAGCAGCAGCTGCGACAGCGCGGTGGACAGCGCCGCGTCCGCATTGTGGGCGTTGCGCCGCGCCAGGCGGTAGTCGAGGTCGTCATCCTTGCCTTCGGCATATTGCGACATGATCTCGCGCAGATAGGCCGCATGCGCGCCGATCGCCTGCGCCACCAGCAGATGCAGCCGGCGGCCCTGCCAGTCGGGCAGCACCAGCAGCATGGCCGCGGTGGCGATGGCCGCGCCGATCACGGTGTCGATCATGCGCGGCCAGATCAGCGCATAGGCGTTGCCCGTGGTCTGCTGGAAGCACAGCAGCACCAGCAGCGTGATCGCCGCCGTGGCCGTCACGTAGTGCTGGGTGCGCGTGACGAAGAACAGCACACCCACGGCAACGGTGATCAGCGCCTGCGCCGGCAGTCCGGGAAACAGCCGCAGCAGCGCCCAGCCCGCAACCAATCCGAGCACCGTGCCCAGGATGCGCTGGCCGACGCGCGCCAGCGTCGCGCCATAGGTCGGCAGGCAGACGAACAGCGTGGTCAGCAGGATCCACCAGCCATGCACCGGGTCGGTGAGCTGCATGGCGACGAAGCCCGCGCCCAGCGCCAGCGACAGGCGCAGCGCATGGCGCAGCAGCGGCGCGCTCGGGTGCAGCTGGGCGCGGATGCGCGCCCAGGCCTCGGCCAGCGTGCGCGGGCGGCGGTTGAACAGGCTGGGGTCGGCCAGCTTGCTGCCTCCCGTGGGATGCGCGGCCGCGGCAATCTGCGCATCCAGCGTGCTCAGATTGCGCACCAGCGCACGCAGCGAGCGCAAGGCGCGCTGCCAGGCAGGCTGCTGCTGCGCAGCGAGGTAATCGATGGCCGCGCGCAGGTCCTCCATGGCGCGCGCGCCCTCGGCGTGGGGCGCGAACGGCTGGCGCTGGCGCAGCGCCTCGGCCAACTGGCTGCAGGCCGCGCCCTGCAGGCCCAGCACGCGCTGGCAGCGGTAGAGCACGTCGCTGTGGAACAGCGTCTGCGCCCATTCGTTGTAGCGGTAGTGCGAGGAGCTGGCGCGCTCGTGGATGTCCTGGGCGATGAAATACAGGTTCATGTGGCGCAGCATCTCGCCGTCCACGCGGGGATCGGGCTTGGGTCCGAGCCGGTTGAACAGGCTTTCCTTGACGGTGTTGAGGCTGGCAACGACCCGGCCATTGGTCTGGGCCAGCGCCATGCGCCGGCGCTCCAGATCGACCGCGCGCACCGGCTCGAACAGGCTGGCCTTCAGGCGCAGATAGGCGCCCAGCTGCTCGAACAGCGTCGCCAGGTTCTGGCGCACCGGCGCGTGCGGAAACAGCGCGCACCAGGCGACCGACAGCAGCCCGTACCAGGCCGCGCCCGCCAGCAGCAGCGCCGGCACGGGCCAGGCGCCGGGCTGCGCCGTGTGCGCGCCCGGCGCCATGCTGATCGCGGTGTAGAGCGCCAGAATCACCGATGCCGAGGCAATCGCGCGGTAGCGTTCGCCCACCGCGCCCAGCAGCGTGAAGGCAAAGGTGAACAGCACCAGCGCCAGCACGAAGCCCAGCGGCTGGCGTATCAGCGCCTCGACGCCGAACGCCACCAGCGCAAAGCACAGCAGCGTGGCCAGCAGCGCGCGCGTGCGTCCGCGCCAGCTGTCGTCGGTCTCGGCCAGCGCGCTGACGGTGATGCCCAGGAACAGCGCGATCACCTGCGGCAGGCGGCCCTGCCACCAGCACAGCGCCATCACCGCGCCGAGCGCGATGGTGATGCGCAGCCCATAGGCCCAGGCGTTTTGTGCCCGCAAGCGTTGCCAGGCTGTTGCAATACCGTTTTCCACCATCGTCCCTTCGTTCACGCAGATCCGCTAGCAAGCTTCGCGCCCGCAGCTGCGCTCAACCCGTGTTCCGGAGCCCGGCGGCGATGCCGTTGATGGAAATGTGGATCCCGGTCTGCACCCGGTCGTCGCCCTGCCCCGCGCGCCAGCGCCGCACCAGTTCCACCTGCAGGTGGTGCAGCGGGTCGATATAGGGAAAGCGGTGGCGGATGGAGCGCGCCAGCGCCGCGTTGTGCGCCAGCCGCTCCTGGTCGCCGGTGATCTGCGACAGCGCCTGCGCGGTGCGCTGCCACTCGGCCTCGATGGCCTCGAAGATGCGCCGGCGCACGCGTGCGTCGCTCACCAGCTCGCTGTAGCGCGAGGCCAGCGCCAGGTCGCTCTTGGCCAGCACCATGTCCATGTTCGACAGCAGCGTGCGAAAGAAGGGCCACTGGCGGTACATGCGCTGCAGCAGCGCCATCTGCGCCTTGGCGTCCTTGCCCGGCTGCTGCACGAAATCCTGCACCGCCGCGCCGAAGCCGTACCAGCCCGGCAGCGTGAGGCGGCACTGGCCCCAGCTGAAGCCCCAGGGAATCGCGCGCAGGTCCTCGATCTTCTGCGAGGGCTTGCGCGAGGCCGGGCGCGAGCCGATGTTGAGCTCGGCGATCTCGCGGATCGGCGTGCTGCCGAAGAAGTACGAGGTGAAGCCCGGGGTTTCGTAGACCAGCGCGCGGTAGGCCGCCATGCTGGCCTCCGACAGCTGCGCCGCGGCGGCGAGGAACGCCGGCGTCGCCGGCTTGGTCGGCTGCAGCAGCGTGGCTTCGAGCGTGGCGGCGACCAGCGTCTCGAGGTTGCGCCGGCCGATCTCGGGGTTGGCGTATTTGGAGGCAATGACCTCGCCCTGCTCCGTCAGGCGGATCTGCCCGCGCACCGTGCCCGGCGGCTGCGCCAGGATCGCCTGGTAGCTCGGGCCGCCGCCGCGGCCCACCGTGCCGCCGCGGCCATGGAACATGCGCAGCCGGATGCCATGGCTCGCCGCCAGCTCGTCGAACAGCTCCACCAGCGCGATCTCGGCGCGGTACAGCTCCCAGTTGCTGGTGAAGATGCCGCCGTCCTTGTTGCTGTCGCTGTAGCCGAGCATGATGTCCTGCTCGCCGCCCGAGCGCTGCACCAGCGCCGCGACGCCGGGCAGCCGGTAGTAGTCGCGCATGATCGGCGCGGCATTGCGCAGGTCCTCGATGGTCTCGAACAGCGGCACGACGATCAGGTCCGCGCGCGCGTCGCTGTCGAGCGTGCCGCGCATCAGCCCGACCTCCTTTTGCAGCAGCTGGGCTTCGAGCAGGTCGCTGACGGTTTCGGTATGGCTGATGATGTAGTGGCGGATCGCCTCTGCGCCATAGGTCTCGCGCATGCGCCGCGCGGTCTCGAAGATCGCCAGCTCGCCCTCGGTGTGCGCCGAGTACTGCGCGCCCACCACGCGCAGCGGGCGCGCGTCCTCCAGCAGATCCAGCAGCAGCGCCTGCTTGGCGGTCTCGTCCAGGCGGCTGTAGTCGCTCTCGAGCCGCGCGGTGGCCAGCAGCTCGGCAACCACGCGCTCGTGCTGGTCTGA
The DNA here is from genome assembly GCF_023634805.2 of Comamonas endophytica. NCBI lineage: Bacteria > Pseudomonadati > Pseudomonadota > Betaproteobacteria > Burkholderiales > Comamonadaceae > Comamonas > Comamonas endophytica. Next base: position 2,864,604 of record NZ_CP106881.1, on the reverse strand, counting down.
GCTCTGGCGCAGGTCCACGGTGGCCAGGTGGAAACCGAACACCTGCACCGCGCGTATCAGCGGGTGCAGGCGCTGCGCAGCCAGCGGCCCGCCGTGGTGGCTGCGCAGCGAGCGGTCGATGACCTGCAGGTCTTCCAGGAACTCCTCGGCGCGCACATAGCCGTTTTGCGGCGCCACCGCATGGCGCGCGGCGTCGCCGCCGGTCAGCGTCTTCAGGCTCGCGGCCAGGCGCGCGTAGATGCCGGTCAGCGCGCGCCGGTAGGGCTCGTCGCGGCGGTGCTCGTTGGTATCGGGCGAGCGCTCGGCCAGCGCCTGCATCTCGGGCGTGAGCTGTACCAGGTGCGCCGACAGCGACAGCTCCGCGCCCAGGTAGTGCACTTCGGTCAGGTAGTGGCGCAACGCGACTTCGGCCTGGCGGCGCAGCGCCAATTGCAAGGTATCGGCCGTGACGTTCGGATTGCCGTCGCGGTCGCCGCCGATCCACTGCCCCATGCGCAGGAAGCTGGCCACGGGCTGGTCGCCGAGCTCGCGCTCGAGCTCGGCGTAGAGCTTGGGGATCTGGCGCAGGAAGGTGGCCTCGTAATAGGTCAGCGCATTCTCGATCTCGTCGGCCACCGTGAGCTTGGTGTGGCGCAGCAGCCGTGTCTGCCACAGCTGGGCCACGCGCGCGCGCAGCTGCGCCTCGTTGTCCTCCAGCGCGCGCGGCGTGAGCGTGTCCCGCGCGCTGTTGTAGAGCTGGGCGCGCTCGCTGATGTCGTCCCGCGCCGCCAGCAGCTGCGCGATGTCGCGCTCGGCCGAGAGGATGCTGTGGCGCTGCACCTCCGTCGGGTGGGCGGTGAGCACCGGCGCGACATGGCTTTGCGCCAGCGTCTGGGCGATGGCCGCGGGCGCGATGCCGGCCCAGCGCAGCCGCGCCAGCGCCACGCCGATGCTGCCTTCCTGCGTGTTGCCGGCGCGCTCGTGCAGCGCGCGGCGGCGGATGTGGTGGCGGTCCTCGGCCAGATTGGCGAGGTGGCTGAAATAGGTGAAGGCGCGGATCACGCTCACCGTCTGGTCCGCGCTCAGGCTCTTGAGCAGCCTCTTGAGCTGGCGGTCGGCATCGTGGTCGGCGTCGCGCCGGAAGGCCACCGACAGCTGGCGTATCTGCTCGACCAGCTCATAGGCCGCCACGCCGTCCTGTTCGCGGATGACGTCGCCCAGGATCCGGCCCAGCAGGCGGATGTCCTCGAGCAGGGGCAATTCCTTGTCGGTCCTGCGGCCGTTCCTGCCGGCGAAAGGTTCATCGTTCTTGCGGGAAGTTCGGGTCATGCGGATATTCCTGGGCCATTAGCGGATGCAGCGCGCCATGCTAGCATTTGGCGTTGCCCTGAGGCCGCTTCGCGTCGATGCCATGAATACCGCCATTTCCCCCGATTCCGAGATTGTCATCGCCACGCGCGAAAGCCGCCTGGCGCTGTGGCAGGCCGAGCATGTGCAGGCCCGGCTGCAGGCCCTGGGCCACAGCGTGCGGCTGCTGGGCATGACCACCAAGGGCGACCAGATCCTCGACCGCTCGCTGTCCAAGGTCGGCGGCAAGGGGCTGTTCGTCAAGGAACTCGAGGTCGCGCTGGAAGAAGGCCGCGCCGACATCGCCGTGCATTCGCTCAAGGACGTTCCCATGGAGCTGCCCGAAGGCTTCGTGCTGGCCTGCGTGATGGAGCGCGAGGACCCGCGCGATGCCTTCGTCTCGCCGAACTACGCCGCGCTGGACTTCCTGCCCCAGGGCGCCACGGTCGGCACCTCGAGCCTGCGCCGCCAGGTGCTGCTGCAGGCGCAGCGCCCCGACCTGCGCATCGCCCCGCTGCGCGGCAACCTCGACACGCGCCTGCGCAAGCTCGACGAAGGCCATTACGACGCCATCGTGCTGGCGGCCGCGGGCCTCAAGCGCCTGGGGCTGGAAGAGCGCATCCGCTGCGCCTTCGAGGCCGACGAGATGCTGCCCGCCGCGGGCCAGGGCGCCCTGGGCATCGAAGTGCGCGCCGACCGCGCCGACCTGATTGCCGCGCTGGCGCCGCTGGCGCACGAGCCGACCTGGCTGGGCGTGGCCGCCGAGCGCGCCGTCAGCCGCAGCATGGGCGGCAGCTGCTCGATGCCGCTGGCCGCGCACGGCATCTGGCAGGGCGATGAATTGTTCCTGCGCGCCGCCTGGGGCGATCTCGAGGGGCAACTGGCACTGGTGCAGGTCGATGAACACGCCACGGTCACCACGCTGGCCGAAGCCGAGGCGCTGGGCGAAGCCGTCGCGCAGCAGCTGCGCGCCTCGGGCGCGCGCATGGGGTTGTCCTCCTGAAGCGCGTGCCCAACGCCACGCACCCCTTGCGGGTCCTGGTGACCCGCCCCGCGCCCGATGCCGGCCACTGGGTCGACGAACTGCAGGCGCGCGGCATCGCCGCCAGCGCGCTGCCGCTGATCGACATCGCGCCCACTGAAATCCCCTCCGAGGCACTGTCGAAGGCACGCTGCGCGTGCGCCACTCCCGGCCATTACCGCGCCGTCATGTTCGTCAGCGGCAATGCCGTTTCGCACTTCTTCGCGCCGGGCGTGCGCCTGGCGCCCGGCACGCGCGCCTGGTCGCCCGGCCCGGGAACGGCGCGGACGCTGCAGGCCGCGGGCGTGCCCACGGCGCAGATCGACGGCCCGCGGCCCGACGCCACGCAGTTCGACTCCGAGGCGCTGTGGCCCGAGGTGCGCGCGCAGATCCAAAGTGGCGACCGGGTGCTTTTGGTACGCGGCGGCTCGGGCGCTTCCGGCAGCGGCCGCGAATGGCTGGCCGAGCAGTTGCGCCGGGCCGGTGCCACGCTGGAATTCGTGGCCGTCTACGAGCGCCACGCGCCGCAGCTCGCACCCACGGCGCTGGCGCTGGCGCGCGAGGCCGCGCACGACGGCACGCTGTGGCTGTTCAGCAGCTCCGAAGCCATCTCCAACCTGCAGCGCGCGCTGCCCGGCACCGACTGGAGCCAGGCGCGCGCCCTGGCCACCCACCCACGCATCGCGGCCGCCGCGCAACAGGCGGGCTTTGGCCATGTCCAGCAATGCCGTCCTTCGCTGAGTGAGGTGGCGGCCTCTATAGAATCAGCACATGAGCACTGACGCCGTCCACGACCAGTCTGCCCCTGCGCCGCATGCGGCCCAGGCCTCCCTTGCGCCCGCGGCCGCGGCACGCCCCGCCTCGTCCCTGGCGCTGTACCTCGTCGGTACCGTGGCCGTGGTGGCGCTGGTCGGCAGCGGCATGCTGTGGCAGCGCATGAGCGGCATCCAGGAACAGCTCGCGCGCCAGAGCGCCGACTCGGGCACGCAGGCCATCGAGGCGCGCACCATGGCGCGCGACGCGCAGGACCTGGCGCGCGACAGCGTGGCGCGCCTGTCGGTCATGGAAGCGCGCGTGGGCGAGGTCACGCTGCAGCGCACCCAGCTCGAGGAGCTGGTCCAGAGCCTGTCGCGCACCCGCGACGACACGCTGGTGGTCGACATCGACACCGCCATCCGCATGGCGCAGCAGCAGGCGCAGCTGACCGGCACCCTCGACCCGCTGGTCGCCACGCTGCGCAGCGCCGCCAAGCGCATCGAGCGCACGGCCCAGCCGCGGCTCACGCCGGTGCAGCGCGCGATCGAACGCGACCTCGAAGCGATCTCGCGCCTGGCCGTGACGGACACCGCCGCCCTGCTGGCACGCATCGACGACCTGCTGCGCGGCGTCGACGACCTGCCGCTGGCGAATGCGGTGGCCAAGCCCAGCGCGATCCGCGGCGCAGCCCCCGCCCCCGCACCCGGCCCTGCGCCGGCCGCACGCTATTCGCTGGGCGACTGGGCCTGGTGGCAGGACTGGGGCACGCGCACCTGGAACGTGGTGCGCGAGGAGATCTACGACCTGGTGCGCGTCAGCCGCATCGACCAGCCCGAGGCCGTGCTTTTGGCGCCGGACCAGGGCTTCTTCCTGCGCGAGAACCTCAAGCTGACGCTGCTCAACGCGCGCCTGGGCGTGCTGGCGCGCCAGTACGATGCCGCGCGCAGCGACCTGGGCACGGCCAGCCAGACCATGGCCAAGTATTTCGACCCCGCGTCGCGGCGCACGCGCAATGCGCAGGTGCTGCTGCAGCAGGCCCAGTCGAACCTGAAGAACAACGAGCAGCCCTCGCTGGATGAGACCCTGGCAGCGCTGGCAACCGCCGCCACCGGGCTCTGAGGAAACGACATGCGCGCTGCACTGTGGTTCATTGGCCTGTTCGGCATCGCTGTCGCGGTGGCCCTGTTCGTCGGCAACAACCAGGGCACGGTGACGCTGTTCTGGCCGCCCTACCGCGTCGACCTGTCGCTCAACATGGTGCTGCTTCTGCTGCTGGCGGCATTCCTGCTGTGCCATGCGGCGCTGCGCGGGCTTTCGGTGCTGACCCAGTTGCCGCGCCAGGCCCGCCGCTGGCGCGAGCAGCAAAAGGAGCGCGCGATGCACCACGCGCTGCTCGACGCGCTGTCGCACCTGCAGGCCGGGCGCTTCCTGCGCGCGCGCAAGTCGGCGCTGGCGGCGCTGGCGCACGAGGAAGCGCTGGGCAACGTGCCCCACGGCCGCCAGCTGCGCGCCACGGCGCACATGGTCGCGGCCGAAGGCTCGCATGCGCTGCAGGACACACCGCAGCGCGAAACCCATCTGGCGCAGGTGCTGGAATGCGCGCCGCTCGACGGCAATGCCGTGGAGCTGGAAACCCGCGAAGGCGCGCAGATGCGCGCCGCGCGCTGGGCGCTCGACGACCGCGATGCCCAGCTGGCGCTCGAGCGCCTGGCGGCGCTGCCCCAGGGCGCGAGCCGCCGTACCCTGGCGCTGCGTATCAAGCTCAAGGCCGCGCGCCTGGCACGCCACACCGAGCCGGCGCTGGAAACCGCGCGCATGCTGGCAAAGCACCGCGCCTTTTCGCCCGCGGCTTCGGCCAGCATCGTGCGCGGGCTGCTGCTCGAGCTGATCCACGACACGCGCGACACCGGCCGCCTGCAGGAGATCTGGTTGAACCTCGATCCCGAGGAACGCGCCATGCCCGAGATTGCCATTCCCGCCGCGCGCCAGTTGGTGCGCCTGGGCGGCGACCGCTCGCAGGCGCGTGCCTGGCTGCTGCCGGTCTGGGAGTCGGTCACCGCGCGCCTGGATGGCTTGAGCGACGGCCACCTGCAGGCCCTGGTGCTGGCGCTGCAGGACTGCCTCGACGGCCTCGACAGCCAGTGGCTGGCGCGCATCGAGGCCGCCAGCCGCGCCCACCCGCGCGAGCCGCGTCTGCAATACCTCGCCGGCATGGCGTGCGTGCAGCGCCAGCTCTGGGGCAAGGCGCACCAGCTGCTGAGCCAGAGCGCGCCGCAGCTCGATCCCGGGCCGCTGCGCGTGCATGCCTGGCAGCAGCTGGCGCGGATGGCGGAGCATCGCAATGATGGCGAAGCTGCGGCTCTTGCCTGGAAGCAGGCGGCGTTGGGCGGGTAAACCGCACAGGTTCACTCTGAACCTGGGATTTTTCGCCTCATTTATGGCGTCGGCCGTCCATCCTTCGACGGGCTCAGGACGAACGGTTCAAGCTCCGTTCGCGCCGATCCTGAGCTTGCCGAAAACCAAAGCCCTGCCCTCCATTTCGGGATGCGGCATCCGCCCCACCCGTTCGCCCAGAGCTTCCCTCGGCGGGCCCGTCGAAGGGTGGACGGCCTGCGCTCCAGTCGAAGCATGGACTCACCGTGAGGCCATCACCAAAGCCCCGCGCCTTCATCTTTTTTGAACCCACCCATCAATCCCACTGAACTCTTTTCAACCCAACGCTTCCTATACTGGGAAATTGCATGCCGCCCGGCATGCGACGGACACAACTTGCGCCCGCCCTTCCCATGCCTTCAACCTCTTCGATCCCAGCGCCTGCGCGCTACACCGCCACCGCCAAGCTGCTGCACTGGGTGCTGGCGCTGGCCCTCATCGCCGCCCTGGGCATGGGCCTGTACATGGTCGGCCTGTCGTTCTCGCCGCAGCGGCTCAAGCTCTACAACTGGCACAAATGGCTGGGGGTCTCGATCCTGGCGCTGAGCCTGGTGCGCCTGGGCTGGCGGCTCGCCAACAAGCCGCCCGCCCTCCCTGCAGCCATGCAGGCCGCCATGCCCCGCTGGCAGCATCTGGCGCACCACGGCACGCACCATGCGCTCTACGCCTTGTTCTTCGTGGTGCCGCTGCTGGGCTGGGCCTATAGCTCGGCCGCCGGTTTCCCCATCGTCTTCCTGGGCCTGGTGGCGCTGCCCGACTGGGTGTCGGCCAGCCCGGAGCTTGCCGAACTGCTCAAGCCCCTGCACCAGTGGAGCGCCTATGCGCTGGCGGCGCTGATCGTGCTGCATGTCGCGGCTGCCCTGAAGCACCATTTCATCGACCGCGACGGGCTGCTGCTGCGCATGCTGCCCGGCCAGCGCGGCTGACCTTCCACCGACCCATTGCCTTTACGGAGCTCCCATGACCCTGCGTACCCTGCTTTCCTCCCTCGTCCTGGCCGGCACCGTGCTGGCGCCCGCGGCCTTTGCCCAGCAAAAGCTCGTGCCCGCGCAAAGCTCGGTGGGCTTCACCATCAAGCAGATGGGCGTGCCGCTGCAGGGCCAGTTCAGGCAGTTCGATGCCCAGGTGCAGTTCGACACCGCCAAGCCCGAGGCCAGCAGGATCCAGTTCACCGTCGCCACCGGCAGCGCCACCATGGGCTCGAAGGAAACCGATGCCGAGCTGCCCAAGCCGACCTGGTTCAACGTCGCCAGCTTCCCGCAGGCACGCTTCGACTCCACCGCCGTCAAGGCGCTGGGCGCAGGCAAGTACCAGGTCGATGGCAAGCTGAGCATCAAGGGCCAGTCGCAGAACGTCAGCGTGCCCGTGACGCTGACGCAGAGCGGCGCCACTACCATCGCCTCGGGCACGCTGCCGATCAAGCGCCTGGCCTTCAAGATCGGCGAAGGCGACTGGACCGATACCTCGATGGTCGCCGATGATGTCCAGGTCAATTTCAAACTTGCTTTGACCGGCATCGGAAAAATCTGAGCCTTTCCCTGATTTCCCTGTCTCACAACCCCTTATCACCCAGGAGTCTTTGATGCGCACCACCCTTTTCGCCCTTGCCGCCGCCGGCCTGTTCGCCACCGCTGCCCAGGCCGCGCCCGCGACCTATGCCATCGACCCGTCGCACACCTTCGCGACCTTCGAGATCGACCACATGGGCACAACCACCAACCGCGCGCGTTTCGACAAGAAGCAGGGCACCGTGGAGTTCGACCGCGAAGGCAAGACCGGCAAGGTCGAAGTGACGCTGGACATGACTTCGGTGAACTCGGGCACGCCGGGCTTCGACAAGCACCTGCAGAGCGCCGACATCTTCAACGTCGCCAAGTTCCCGACGGCGAAGTTCGTCTCGGACAAGTTCGTGTTCGAAGGCGACAAGGTCAAGGAAGTCACGGGCCAGCTGACGCTGCTCGACAAGACCCAGCCCGTGACCTTCAAGGCCAACAAGTTCAACTGCTACCCCAGCCCGATGCTGCAAAAGCGCGAAGTCTGCGGCGGCGACTTCGAAGCCACCATCGACCGCACGGCTTTCGGCCTGGACTACGGCACGAACTTCGGCGCCGCCAAGCAGGTGCGCCTGGTGCTGCAGATCGAAGCCGTGAAGCAGTGATCCGCCACGCCCTCGGGCGCACGGGCCGGCACTTCGAAAGGGTGCCGGCCTTTTTCTTGCCTGATCGATCTGCACCCTCCTCCCAAAATTACGTTTAGGTGAATTGATTTAAGATAGCGGAATCTTTTCAGGAGACACCATGGCCGTCCTTCCTTCCTCTTCTGCCGTTTCCGCGCTGCCGCCCGCCGCCCCCGTCCAGCAGCTGCACCATTTCGCCTACAAGGCGCGCGATGCCGAGGAAACGCGCCACTTCTACGAAGACATCCTGGGCCTGCCGCTCTACCACATCATCCAGAGCGACTACGTTCCCAGCACCGGCGAATACTGCCCCTACACGCATTTCTTCTTCCGCCTGCAGGACGGTTCGTTCATTGCCTTTTTCGACCTGGGCGACGACCTCGCGGCCGAGCCCTCGCCCAACACGCCGGCCTGGGTCAACCACATCGCTTTCCGCGTGAACACCGTCGAGGAGCTGGAGAACACCAAGGTGCGGCTGCAGGCCCATGGCATCGAGGTGCTGGGCGTGACCGACCACCATATCTTCAAGAGCATCTACTTCTTCGACCCCAACGGCATCCGCCTGGAGCTGTCGGCACAACTGGCCGATGCGGTGCAGATGGCCAAGGAGAGCACGACAGCCCATGCGCGCCTGGCCGAATGGACCGAACGCAAGCAGCAGTGGCGGCGCGAACGCGCCGAGGGCAAGACCGCGCAGGCGCTCAAGCCGCAGGCAAATGACAGGCCGGAACTGGGTCCCGGCGAAAAGGCCGGCTGAGCCCCACGCAGTGGATTCGCAGGCGGATATGGGGTATACCGCCCCCACACCCTGACAGCGTCGCTAAAATCGGTGCCAATACGTCATCCATCAACTTCCTGTGGACGGCATCCCCTGCTTGACGGGTGGATGCCGTCCGCACTGGCACCCCTCCATGAGCGACTCCATTGCACAGCCGGGCCTCGACAGCCTCTCCAAATCCTTTGAACCCGCGGCCCTGGAGGCCTATTGGGGCCCCGAGTGGGAAAAGCGCGGCTATGGCGCGGGCGGCGTGCGCGGCACGGGCCAGGCCGATGCGGCCCAGCCCTCCTTCTCCATCCAGCTGCCGCCGCCGAACGTGACCGGCACGCTGCACATGGGCCATGCGTTCAACCAGACGATCATGGATTCCCTCACGCGCTACCACCGCATGAAGGGCTTCAACACCGCCTGGGTCCCGGGCACCGACCACGCCGGCATCGCCACGCAGATCGTCGTCGAGCGCCAGCTGCAGGAGCAGGGCATCAGCCGCCACGACATGGGCCCCACCCCGCCCGAGGCGCGCAAGAACTTCGTCAGCAAGGTCTGGGAGTGGAAGGAACAGTCGGGCAACACCATCACCACGCAGATGCGCCGCATGGGCGCGAGCGTCGACTGGGAGCGCGAATACTTCACGATGGACCCGAAGCTGTCTACCGTGGTGAACGAGACCTTCGTGCGCCTCTACGAGCAGGGCCTGATCTACCGCGGCAAGCGCCTGGTCAACTGGGACCCGAAGCTCCAATCCGCCGTGTCCGACCTCGAGGTCGAAAGCGAGGAGAAGGACGGCTCGCTGTGGCACATCGCCTATCCGCTGAGCGACGGCTCGGGCCAGCTGGTGGTGGCCACCACGCGCCCCGAGACCATGCTCGGCGACGTGGCCGTCATGGTCCACCCCGAGGATGAACGCTATGCGCACCTGATCGGCAAGACGGTGACGCTGCCGCTGGTCGGCCGCGAGATCCCGGTCATTGCCGACAGCTACGTCGACAAGGAATTCGGCACCGGTGTGGTGAAGGTCACGCCCGCGCACGACCCCAACGACTACCAGGTCGGCCAGCGCCACGGCCTGCCGATGATCGTCGTGCTGACGCTGCAGGCCACCGTCAACGACGAGGCGCCCGAGAAGTACCGCGGCATGGACCGCTTCGTCGCGCGCAAGGCCATCGTCGCCGACCTCACCGAACTGGGCCTGCTGGTCGAGACCAAGAAGCACAAGCTGATGGTGCCGATCTGCACGCGCACCGGCCAGGTGGTCGAGCCGATGCTCACCGACCAGTGGTTCGTGGCCATGACCAAGGTCGGCGAAGGCGACCCTACCGGCAAGTCGATCACCCAGAAGGCCATCGACGCCGTGGCCTCGGGCGAGGTCAAGTTCGTGCCCGAGAACTGGGTCAACACCTACAACCAGTGGATGAACAACATCCAGGACTGGTGTATCTCGCGCCAGCTGTGGTGGGGCCACCAGATCCCGGCCTGGTATGACGAGGAGGGCAATGTCATCGTCGCGCGCAACGAGGAAGAAGCCCAGGCCAAGGCCCCGGGCAGGCAGCTGCGCCGCGACGAGGACGTGCTCGACACCTGGTACTCCTCGGCGCTGGTGCCCTTCAGCACCATGGGCTGGCCGAACCAGACCGACGCCGCCGACGACGACTTCAACCTCTACCTGCCCTCCTCGGTGCTGGTCACGGGCTACGACATCATCTTCTTCTGGGTCGCCCGGATGATCATGATGACCACGCACTTCACCGGACGCGTGCCGTTCAGGCATGTGTACATGCACGGCCTGGTGCGCGACGCGCAGGGCAAGAAGATGTCCAAGTCCGAAGGCAACGTGCTGGACCCGGTGGACCTGATCGACGGTATCGGCATCGACGCGCTGCTCGACAAGCGCACCGTCGGCCTGCGCAAGCCCGAGACCGCGCCCCAGGTGCGCAAGAACACGCAAAAGGAATTCCCCGAGGGCATTCCCGCCTACGGCGCCGATGCGCTGCGCTTCACCTTCGCCGCGCTGGCCTCGCTCGGCCGGTCCATCAACTTCGACAGCAAGCGCTGCGAGGGCTACCGCAACTTCTGCAACAAGCTGTGGAACGCCAGCCGCTTCGTGCTGATGAACTGCGAGGGCCAGGACTGCGGCCTGCAGCCCCACACCAAGGAGCAGTGCCAGCCCGGCGGCGAATTCGCGGGCTACATGGAGTTCAGCCAGTGCGACCGCTGGATCACCTCGCAGCTGCAGAAGGTCGAGGCCGAGATCGAGAAGGGCTTCGCCGAGTTCCGCCTGGACAATGTGGCCAACGCCCTCTATGACTTCGTCTGGAACGAGTTCTGCGACTGGTACCTGGAGATCGCCAAGACGCAGATCCAGCACGGCAACGCCGCGCAGCAGCGCGCCACGCGCCGCACGCTGATCCGCACGCTCGAAGCCATCCTGCGCCTGGCGCACCCGATCATTCCCTTCGTCACCGAGGAACTGTGGCAGAAGGTCGCGCCCGTGGCCGGCCTGCCGGGCGCGTCGGTGAGCGTCGCGCGCTACCCCGAAGCGCAGCCCGAGAAGATCGACGAAGACGCGATCGCGCATGTGGCGCGCATCAAGTCGATGGTCGACGCCTGCCGCACGCTGCGCGGCGAGATGAACGTCTCGCCGGCCCAGCGCGTGCCGCTGTTCGCGGTGGCCGGCAATGCCGAGGAAAGCGCCTTCCTGCGCACCGTCGCCCCGGTGCTGCAGTCGCTCGCCAAGCTCAGCGAAGTCAAGGTGTTCGACGACGAGGCCGCCTGGGCCGCCGCCGCCCAGGCCGCGCCCGTGGCCGTGGTCGGCGACATCCGCCTGTGCCTGTTCATCGAGATCGACGTGGCCGCCGAGAAGATCCGCCTGGCCAAGGAAGCCACGCGCGTCGAAGGCGAGATCGCCCGTGCCAATGTGAAGCTGGGCAACGAAGCCTTCGTTGCCAAAGCGCCCCCCGCAGTGATCGAGCAGGAGAAAAAGCGCGTTGCCGAATTCGGCGCCACGCTGGCCCGCCTGCGCGATCAGCTGGCCCGCCTGGGCTGATACGTGCGCACTGCGGGCTTATGCCCGCAGTGGCCGCGTGCCTCCATCGACTCCCCACAGGAAACCCATGCCTCCTACCAATACCGTCGTGCGCAAAGCCGTATTTCCTGTTGCCGGCCTCGGAACACGCTTCCTGCCGGCCACCAAGGCCTCTCCCAAGGAGATGCTGCCGGTGGTCGACAAGCCGCTGATCCAGTATGCCGTCGAGGAAGCCTATGCCGCCGGCATACGCCACATGATCTTCGTCACGGGCCGCAGCAAGCGCGCCATCGAGGACCATTTCGACACCGCCTACGAGCTGGAAAACGAGCTGGAGACGCATGGCAAGCAGGAAATGCTGGCGCTGGTGCGTTCGGTCGCGCCCGACGACATGAACTGCGCCTTCGTGCGCCAGCACCGTTCGCTGGGCCTGGGCCATGCGGTGCTCTGCGCCGAACCCCTGGTCGGCGACGAGCCCTTTGCAGTGCTGCTCGCGGACGATCTGATGGTCGGCCCTGCGGGCGGCAAGCCGGTGCTGGCGCAGATGACCGAAGCCTTTGCCAAGCAGGGCCGCTCGCTGCTGGCCGTGCAGGAAGTGCCGCTGGACCAGGTGCGCCGCTACGGCATCGTCGACGGCGAGGCCGCGGGCGGCGCGCTGATGCGCGTGGACCACATCGTGGAAAAGCCGGCGCCCGAGAAGGCCCCTTCACGCATGGGCGTGGCCGGCCGCTACGTGCTCACGCCGCGCATCTTCCAGGAGATCCGCAACCAGCCCCAGGGCGTGGGCGGCGAGATCCAGCTCACCGACGCCATCGAGCGCCTGATGGCGCATGAAGCGGTCTATGCCTACCAATACGAAGGCAAGCGCTATGACTGCGGCAGCAAGGAAGGCTTCCTGCAGGCCACGGTGGAGCTGGCGCTGCAGCATGAGCAGGTGGGAGAGGAGTTCCGGGCTTATCTGAAGGCGCTGGAGCTTTGAGGCGGTAGTGGCGCCTTGGGCCGGCCTGTGCGGTAAGGAAACGACAGGTGTTTTCTAGAGGACAGGCCGTCTATCCTTCGACGAGCTCAGGACGAACGGTTTAACGAGCGCAGCTTCGAAACGTCCGTTCGTGGTGAGCCTGTCGAACCATGGACGTCCTGTCCTCAAGAGGAAGACAGGGTGTTCAAGTCACCGCCGCCGCAGCACATGAATGAACTCATTCCCCTGCGTCTGCTGCTCCACCAGCTCGTTGCCCGTCTGCCGCGCAAACGCCTGGAAGTCGCGCAGCGAGCCGGTGTCGGTAGCCACCACCTTGAGCAGTTGGCCGGTCACCATCTCGGCCAGCGCCTTCTTGGCCTTGAGAATGGGCAGTGGGCAGTTGAGGCCGCGGGTGTCGATTTCTTTGTGGATGTCCATAACGTGGCATTCTAGGCCGGCTGCGGGTTCTCGTCGCGGCGCCAGAAATCGATGAATTCGGGCTCGTGGCCCCGGCTGCGCAGCCACGTTGCCAGCGCCTGCCCCGTTCCTGCGGGCCAGCACTGCACCTTCTCGGGCGCCACCAGCCGGTACTCGAGCAGTTCGGGCGACAGCTTCACCTGCCCGGTGGCTTGCACATGGTAGGCAATGATCACCTGGTTCATGCGCAGGAACTCGTAGGCGCCGATCAGCTGGTGCGACTGCACCACCAGGCCCGTTTCCTCCAGCACCTCGCGCGCGATGCCGGCCTCGGGCGACTCGCCGGCCTCCATGAAGCCGGTGATCAGCCCGAAGACCTTCTCCGGCCAGGCCGCGTTGCGCGCCAGCAGCACCCGGCCTTCATGCTCGACGATGGCCGCCAATACCGGCGTGGGATTGTTCCAGTGGGTCCAGCCGCACGCGGGGCAGCGCAGCCGCTGCACCTCGCCGCTGTCCTCAACCGCCGTGCACCACTGCAGCGCCGTGGCGCAGTGGCTGCAGAACCGGACTTCATACTGCATGCGCAGCTCCTGATGGCACAAAGGCTGCGAGCGCAGCGGAAGCCGGCAATGGCCCGGTCAGGCCGGAAACACGCCGGTGGACAGGTAGCGATCGCCGCGATCGCAGACCACGAACACGATGGTCGCATTCTGCTCGCGCTTGGCAATCTCCTGCGCGACCCAGCAGGCGCCAGCCGCCGAGATGCCGGCAAAGATGCCCTCCTCGCGCGCCAGGCGGCGGCACAGGTCCTCGGCATCGTCCTGGCCCACCGACACGGTCTCATCGACCAGCGAGGCGTCATAGATCCTGGGCATGTATTCCTCGGGCCACTTGCGGATGCCGGGAATGCGCGAGCCCTCCAGCGGCTGGGCGCCGATGATGCGGATGGCGGGGTTCTTTTCCTTGAGGTACTTCGCCACGCCGGTGATGGTGCCGGTCGTGCCCATCGCGCTCACGAAATGGGTGATCTCGCCGCCGGTCTGCTCCCACAGCTCGGGGCCCGTGGTCTCGTAGTGCGAGCGCGGGTTGTCGGGGTTGGCGAACTGGTCCAGGATCCGGCCCTTGCCCTGCACCACCATCTGGTCGGCCAGATCGCGCGCGTATTCCATGCCGCCGCTCTTGGGCGTGAGGATCAGCTCGGCGCCATAGGCCTTCATGGTCTGCGCGCGCTCCACCGACAGGTCCTCGGGCATGACCAGCACCATGCGGTAGCCCTTGATCGCCGCAGCCATCGCCAGCGCGATGCCGGTGTTGCCCGAAGTCGCCTCGATCAGCGTATCCCCGGGCTTGATCTCCCCGCGCTCCTCGGCGCGCCGGATCATCGACACGGCAGGCCGATCCTTGACCGAGCCCGCCGGATTGTTGCCCTCCAGCTTGCCCAGCACCACGTTGCCCCGTGCCTTGTTGTCCTCGGCGCCAATGCGTTGCAGCGCAACCAGCGGCGTCTGGCCGATTGCGTCCTCGATGGTCAGATACGTTTTCATAAGCCTCAAATGTGCCATAATTCGCGTCTGCGCAGATTCAAGCCCGGGTGGTGGAATTGGTAGACGCAGGGGACTCAAAATCCCCCGCCGCAAGGCGTGCCGGTTCGATTCCGGCCCCGGGCACCATCTTAAATTCCCTAGTGTTTTCAACACACTAGGGAATTTTCAAGGCTAGCCCCCAGCGCGGGGGGATTTCTCAAGATCGTTGGTCAGGTACAGTTTCGGTACAGTGCTGCTGCGCTGGGCTCACCGAGACCCTTATGGCAACGATCGTCAAAACACCTTCTGGCACATGGAAAGCGCTGATCCGCAAGACCGGATGGCCTGCCACCGCCAAGACTTTCCGCACCAAACGCGATGCTGAGGACTGGTCCCGCCGTACCGAAGACGAAATGGTACGCGGCATCTACATCCAGCGCGGCCCCGCCGAGCGCATGACCGTCGAGGTCGCCCTGGCGCGCTATCTGCGCGAAGTCACTCCCACCAAACGTGAATCCACCCAGATCGGTGAACGCAAAAAAGCGCTGGCCTTGACCAAGCATCTGGGCAAGTACTCGCTCGCCGCCCTCAGCGCCGAAATCGTCGCCCAGTACCGCGACGCACGCCTGGCCGGCGACGATGGCGCGGATGGCAAGCCCGTCGCGCGCAGCAACAACACCGTGCGGCTGGAGCTGGCACTGCTCAGCCATCTCTTCACCATCGCCATCAAGGAATGGGGCATCGGCCTGCCCTTCAACCCGGTCTCCCACATCCGCCGCCCTGCCCCGGGCGCTGGTCGCAATCGGCGACTGACGGTACCCGAGACCCAGCGCCTGCTGGCCGCTGTGGACGCCTACTCCAACCCGATGTTCAGCTGGATCGTGCGCGGTGCACTGGAGACCGGAATGCGGCTCTCCGAGATCGCCGGCCTGCGGCTGAACCAGGTTGACCTGCAGCGCCGCGTCATTCGTCTCGATCACACCAAAAACTCTTCCCCACGCACGGTGCCTCTTACGGTAGCCGCTACGCAGGTTTTCCGGAACGCCATGGACAACCCATTGCGTCCTGGCGAAACCGACCTCCTGTTCTTCGGTGATCCCGGCAAGGACGGAAAACGTCGCCCGTACATGTTCGACAAGGCCTGGACGCAGGCCAAACTCGACGCGGGCTTGGTGGACTTCCGGTTTCACGACCTGCGGCACGAAGCGGTCAGCCGCTTTGTTGAAGCCGGGCTATCGGACCAGGAGGTCGCTGCGATCAGCGGGCACAAGTCTATGCAGATGCTTAAGAGATATACGCATTTGCGGGCGGAAGACCTTGTGGCGAAGCTGGATAAACTGAAGCACTAGGAAAATCTTAAAAATTATAGTTTTTTCTTGTAAAGAATGAAACAGTTTGCATCTTTAGGTTAATCAATTTCTTAACGCGGCAAGTCTTTGATTTTTAAAGAAAATAAAAATCGATTGGCGACAACGAAGAACCATAATACCCAATATTGGTCTGGATGCTGTCGCCAAAATATGCCGACAAAATACGCACGCTGGCAGAAAAATCTGAATCTCCCGCTATTGGGCGGCTTGAAAGACTTCCTTTAATAACTGAAGATCATGCCTTAGATAATTTCATTTACAGGTGTGGTTATGACGACAGCGACTGAAAATTTCCTCTTGAGCCGCTTTGGCCCACTGATGAGCATTGCCGACGTAGCCGAGGTGCTCGGCCGTTCTGCCGATGGCGTGCGAGTGGCGCTGTACTCAGACGGTGACGTCTCTCGCCGACTGCGGCCAACGATGGTTCGTGTTGGACGACGTGTTTATTTCCGCACCTTGCAATTGAAGGATGCGCTCGGCCTTGATGGCAGCGATGAAAATCGCACGGCCTTCCCCCCTTCGAAGTCGTAATAGCGAGCACGATATGGGAAGGCAGCGAACGATTAATGACGCCAACTGGCGTTCCGTGAAAATGTCAGGCAGAACGGTCGAGGACCGCTATGCCCTTCTATATTTCTTGACATCTCCTTTCAGCAATATCGTAGGCGCATACGAATTTGTCATTTCCATTGCTGCGCCGGAAATGGGATGGGATTCGGAATCCCAGTTGAAGCCTGTAATCAGGCGAATGATAAATGAAGGATTTCTGGAGTGCACTCAAGACCACGGATTTATCTGGGTGCGCGACTGGTGGGATCACAACTCGGTAAAGATGGCTGTGGGTCCCGCGCTTATCAAGAAAACCATAGAGCAAATCTGGAAAATTCCCAGTCAATGGCGTCATGCCTATCTGACTGATTTCCTGTCTCGACTGGACAGAACTTCCAAGGAATTCGCGGTCTTAAGTCACGAATTTGGGTACCGGAATGAGGATGTGATGGCACCGGCTGGTGCCTCTGCGGACAGGGTGCATGGACCCTGTACAGACCCTGTTGACAGGGTCTCCATACCCGGCAGTGAGGCTGCCGACAGGTCAGCCGGTAACACTAACGGTATCTATAACTCTATCAATACCACTACAACGAAAGTTATCCACAACCACAGCCTGCCAGAGCTGTCGGCAACGGAAAATTCTTCAGTGGACAAGCTGCTTTCCGGCATCCCAGATGACGACGCGCAGGCCCTGGTCGATGAATTCTGCGCTGCGGTTCGAACCCGGGGCACCATCCGGACCACACCTACCCAATACCTTGCAGGGCTGGTGAAAAGGTATCACGCAGGGAGCTTTGCGCCCGTTGCCGGCATTCACGTAGCACAGCGGCGATCCATAGAGCAGCAGCAGCTCAAGCAACAGTCCGGCATCCGCATCCCATCAACAGTTCACGATGCCGCGCAACAACGTGTGCCAACATCGAAGGAGCTTGAGGAGCGCGCAAAGCTCAAGGCGATGCGAGCCGAGATGGCCGGGCGCCGGCAGCAAGGAGGTGCGCCATGACGCCTCGAACGACCAATCTGAGTGTCCGGCTCGACGCCGATCTGAAAGCGCGTTGGTCAGACTTCTGCATCCAGCAAAAAAGCACGCCGAGTGCCGGGGTGCGCCAAGTCATCTGCCGCCTTCTCGACGGCCGCTCAGCTGTTGCCACCGAGGCCGCTACGTCAAAAAGTCAGACACCCGACACGATTCGCCGACGGCTGGAAGTGCGCCTGACGGAGAGCGAGTATTGCCACATTCAAGCGCAGGCCGACCAACAGCGCATGTCGGCCAACCAGTGGGTCATTAACTTGATCCGTGCCAACCTGGCGGCTGAACCGCAGTTCGGCATGGCTGAACTGCGGGTGCTCGGAGAATCAAACAGCCGCCTGCTTGCCATCGGACGCAATCTCAACCAGATCGCCCGGCAGATCAATGCCGGGCACATCGAGCATAACCGCCTGAAGGTCGAGCACATCGAGAAGTTGTCGCGCCATATCATGGCCCATACGGCCCAGGTCTCGAACGCGATGCGCGCCAATATCGACCGCTGGAGGCTGGTATGAACCCGCTCCTCGATGACATCCTCAAAGATTGGGGAGAGCGCATATTCCGCGCGCCTGTACGCGCCAGGGTCGGCAAGCGCACGGTGACGCATTTCAGAACGCACCACTCGCCACCGGAGCTCAAACAGGTAGGCAGTGCACGCATTCGCAGCACACTTTCCAGGACCACGGGGAAGGCCCCGGAAGTGATGGTGAAGATTTCCGGCGGCGGGAAAGGCATGCGGCATATCAAGGCGCATTTCGACTACATCTCGCGCAACGGGATGCTCGAACTGGAAAACGAAGACGGCGAAATCATTGCCGGCCGAGAAGCCCTTCGTGATCTGCGTGATGAATGGAAATGTGGTCAGTACGGAATCCCCGAAGAAGCCCAGCACAAGGAAGCCTTCAACGTCGTGCTGTCCATGCCGCCAGGTACCGACCGAGACTCCGTCACCCATGCTGCCCGTGCCTTTGCCCGCACCGAGTTTGGCGATAACCACGCCTATGTGTTTACCGCCCACGATGACGAGCAGCACCCGCACGTGCATCTGTGCGTCAAGGCACTGGGACTAGACGGTACGCGCCTGAATCCGCGCAAGGTCGACCTGCAGCGATGGCGTGAACAGTTCGCCGAGGCATTGCGCGAGCGTGGCATCACGGCAAACGCAACGCCGCGTACCGCTCGAGCGGTGGTCCAACGTCCAGAAAAGCAGGCTGTCCAGCACATGCGAAGGCGTGAAGGCGCGCGTGAAACCGCCGTGGAGCACGGTCTGCCCGGCCAAGTCCAAGACAATTTCAGCGCAAAAAAAAGAGCCGCCCATGCCTATGGCCAGATCGCCCGAGCCCTTGCCAAAAGTGAATCGGCTGATCGCCAGCTTGCGCTCGACATCACGCGCTATGTGGCACAGATGCCGGTGTTTTCTGCACTGCGCAGGAGGGGGCAAGAACCTGGGCAGACACGTCCAGAACACACGGAAAAAACCTCTGTCCTGGCCCGCACCGAAATTCCGGACCGGTCCCGCTAACCAAAGTCACCTGGAAAAAATCATGAAAACTCTTGCACTCTCATGCGCATTTTTTGGCGCGGCAGCCTGCAGCCCTGCCGTCTTTTCCCAGATCCCTGTCAAAGATGGCGCATCCATCGCGCAAAGCGTGGCGCAGCAGGTCGAAACCATCGCGAAGTGGAAGCTTCAATACGACCAGATGATGAGCCAGATCGAGCAAGCCAGGCAGCAATACGAATCGCTGACAGGCTCGCGCGGTCTCGGTATGGTCCTCAACGACCCAGCCTTGCGCGACTATCTGCCGGGCGACTGGCAAGGCGTCTATGACAGTGTCAAAAACGGCGGCTATCGCGGCCTGTCGGGCACCGCGCAAAGCGTCTATACAGCCAACAGGATCTATGACGCATGTGGCCACCTGAAGATTGCCCAGCAGCGCACCGCATGCGAGGCCCATGCCGTGAAGGGCGCGCAGGACAAAGGCTTTGCCCTCGATGCCTACAACGCAGCGAAAGACCGTATGCGGCAGATTGATCAGCTGATGCAAGCAATCAACCAGACCCAGGACCCCAAGGGCGTTGCAGAGCTACAGGCGCGAATTGCGGCCGAGCAGGCAAATATCCAGAACGAACAAACCAAGCTGAACATGTACGCCATGGTCGCGGCTGCGGAAGACCGCCTGCAGCAGCAACGCCAGGCGGAGATTAACGCCAGCGCCAATGCACGACGTGGCTGGGCCCAACCGCGGCCAGTAGCCTTCGGCAACTGAGGAGGCAGAAAAATGACTTCATACGTTCACTTTCCTGTAATGGCGCTGTGCTTCTTTCTGCTGAGGTCCATGCGCCGTTACTGGGTCTGCATGGGCCAGCTGCGAGCAGTGAAAGAAGTGGGCCGCCGGGCACCCTCTCTTGTCCATGGCGACATAGTCGCAGCAGTGTTCGCCCTGCTGCCCTTCCTGCTTGCAATCTGGGATTGGATAGGCTTCACATTGCCCCGTCATCCCGCACCAATTTCATCGTGGATTGCTGCTTCTCTGTCAGTGATTTGCGCCGCGATTGCCTGCTTCACCCTCTGGAACACGGGCGAGCGCCTTCAGGGCACCTGGGCGGGCTCAAGAGAAAGCGCGATTCGCACCCTTGCCGCATTGGACATCATCGATGCGGCAGAGCTGCAACGTTCTTTGCAGTATCTGGAGGATCGTAAAGAAGGCGCAACGCACCATCAGCATGGTGCCGTCGCCGGTAAAGAGAACGGGGGTCGCAAATGAAGAAATTCATTTTTCTGGCGCTTCTGTCGAGCCTCGCAGGATGCGGCGATCACCCCGCAGCGAAGACAGGGGACTGGTACAAGGAACACCCGGTCGAACGCAAGGCGATGCTCGCCGATTGCAAGGCCTACTTCGGCCAAATTGGGGAGTCTGCCAACTGTGTGAATGCGCAGCAGGCAAACAATCAAACCGCCAATGCACGACGCGGCTGGGTGACCCCCGACACCGTTGATTTCGGCAAGAAAGGGGGCTGACATGGCTGGTCCTATGCTTTTTCAATTCATCGGGGAGACCATCGACACTGCGCTGAACACCTATGTGAATGCTACGACGGGTGCGATCGTCTCCACCTTCGTGACGTTGGCCGTCTTGCTGACGACGCTCCACTACGTGATGAACGGCCTCATGCTGGTTCTTGGCAAGGTCGAAGCGCCGTTTTCGTCCCTTCTGATTTCATGCGGAAAATTCGTTGTGATCTCCGCTTTCGCGCTCAATGCGAACATGTACCTGACTTGGGCGGTGGAGTCCATTCGCGGCCTGGAAGCGGCTCTGGCAGCTTCTTTTTCCGGCACCAATGGCATTGCACCAACGTCGGTTTACGGCATCGTGGACGACGCATTCGGCAAAGGGATGGACCTGGCCGCCCAGCTTTGGGAGAAGGCCGGAAACCGTGGCTTGACAGAGTCCAATATGGCCATCGGCGAGTACATCAACGCCGTAATCATCGCTGTGGCGACCCTCATCATTGCCTTGCCTGCCGGGGCCATGATCGTGATGGCAAAGGCGGTGCTGTCGCTCATGCTCGGCATTGGTCCACTGTTCGTCATGCTGTTGATGTGGACGCCAACCAGGCAATTTTTTGACCGCTGGTTTGCTGTCGTCATGACTTCGCTGCTGCAGATTGCATTGCTGGCTGCGGTGCTTTCGTTTGCCATCAAGGCCTTTCTGGCTTTCGTCGGGCCTGCCGATATTGATAGCGAACAGAATCCGCTTTTCACGTCCTTGCAATTGTTGGTCGTGGCGTCGGTGATGCTCTACGTTCTCTACACCGTCAACAACTATGCGGCGCAGCTCGCAGGCGGTATGTCCACTGCCGCCATCACGTTCGGCGGGATGGCCCGCAGTGCGGCCGGCATGGCTTCGACTCCCGGTCGAACTGCTGGAGGCGTGAACAACATGGTCAATCCAATGTCAACCCGCCTTGATCCACGCACCGGCCATCAGACGACGGCCCGGCGTGCAGAGCACCTGGCCATGGGCCGCAGCGTTTGGGCGCGCAATCCCGCCTATCGTGCTGGCGTCATGGAGCGCATGGCGTCGGCCTGGGGGAAACAGCCAGGCGGAAAGGTGGAGAAGTGAGCCATGTTCAGCCAACTGGAACATGAGGCCCTGATACGGCTCATGACACATGCCACCGGCTACACAGCCGACAGCCGGCGAATCGCGCACTGGCTGCAGGAGTGGGATCAGGCGGAGCATCCGCGCGCAGTGAGAACGCAGGTATCGTTTTTGTCGGTTGCGCATGCCCTCGATGTGGCGACTGTCTCGCGGGCCGCATTGCGTGATGGTCTCCGGCCAACCAAGCTGGGCCGCGTGGAGTACGCCTACAACATGCAAAACATTGCACGTTGCCATCCTTTTTCGCCGCGACAACGAGAGCGCTGAACCACACCAGATCCCCTGCGTCAACAGAGGACGGACAGCTAGCCCAGAACCCGCTGCGCTTCGCTTGGCAACCCGCTTCGGGTTGCACCCCGCGTCGGTTCTTGCCCGACTGTCTGCGGGGCTAGGTGCTGCGGGCTGTGCCCTTGTCCTCCTCCTGGACGTGAGGCTGTTTGGCCTTCATCAGCATCAAGGGTAAAGGCTGCGCCCGACATCCTCACCCGTTCGCACTCGCTGCGCTCCCTTGCGCTGCGGCCTCCGGTGTCGCCCTTGACGCCGATTTCGGCCAATGCACGGGTCACGACTGGCAAGGAAACAGGAATGAAGCCGTCAGGATGGCGGCCGCTGCGCGTTGACCAGGTCATCCAACTGGCACCCTTCGGCCTATGTTGAATCATCTCCTGCAACCAGGTGCTTATTCCGGCTGAACTATGGCTCAAGCCCACAGAAGTTTGAACAAATTCGACAATCTTCCCTTGAGACAATGTTGAAAAACTGATGACTTCACAGGGTCGGATCTATAACCATCTCCGTGGGTTACCAGTCCGTTTGCCCTGAACGGCAGAGTTTGGCCATCATGATTCATCCGCCGGAAGCGCAGCCCGGTCATTCGCACGACTAAGGACCCTCTGCAAAACCTCGTTTTTCGAAATTCAGGCCCATTTAAATCAATGACTTGCAAGTCATTTGCCTAGGATTTCAGAGGTTTTGCAGCCCCTCTCTAAAGCACTCCGAAAGCGGGCATAGCCGCACGCGTCAGCTTGCTGAATGCGCGCGCCGGTTGCCCTGCTAGGATATGGACGGTTCATAAATATCTCACCTAGACTCGATACGACGTAGACGATCCGCGCATGACGGGGTTGTCGATGCCGCATATAAGGTAAATTAGCATGGCAGAGAAATTGAAAGAATGTCTGGAGGAGTCTGACGGTGCGCATTTTTACCGGGGCGACCTCCATATCCACTCCTATCCTGCGTCCCACGATGTCAATGACAAGGCCATGACGCCTCAAGCCATCGTTGATACAGCGGTGCAGGAGAGCCTCCGGATCATCGCGATTGCCGACCACAACGAGATCGGGAATGTCCAGGCCGCAGTGACAGCAGGGAATGCCGTTGGCGTTCTTGTTATTCCTGCCGTTGAGCTATCCACACCCGAAGGACATTTGCTCTGTTATTTTCCCTCGGTGGCAGCTTTAACCCAGTTTCACGGTCGCCTTGACCTCGCTGATCGCGGACTTCCCAACAGTCGCTGCCGTAATTCAATGCATGCATGTCTTGATATAGCGAAAAGCTTAGGCGGCTTTTGTGTTCTAGCTCACGTTGACGGCGGTAACGGGTTGGAAACTAACTACCCTGGTGGCTCACCCCACAAGATGGACATCATCTGTCACGATGCCTTGCTCGGGATCGAACTCAGCAGCGCGGCGTCGCCGGTACGATATGCGCCGGATGACCCAGATCAGGTGCGAGCGAATATTGGTCGGCAGCGTATTGAACGGCTGGGTTTAGGAGAGCGCCAGTATCTGGCGCGCATCCTTAGTTCCGACTCTCACACGGTGACTGCCCTCGGCCGCAACGCCAGTCAGGATCGCAAGCTCACCCGCTACAAGATGGCGAGCCCTTCGTTTGATGGGTTGCGCCATGCGCTGGAAGAGGGGGACTCCCGTATTCGCCTGGAAGATGAGGTACCTGCCGCGACGCCGTTCATTCTGGGAATGAAGATAGGAGGTGGCTTTCTGACAGGGCAGAGCATTCATTTCAGCCGTAACCTGAACTGCATTATTGGCGGTCGTGGAACTGGCAAGTCCACGACATTTGAGGCGGTGCGCTGCCTTACAGGCACCGAATCCGGTGCAGAGGTCGTCGATTCAGAGGTATGGCCTCATCAGTTACACCTGTTTTGGCAGGACGAGGCCGGCCAACAGCACTCGTTGTCGAGAGCAATCGGGGGAAAGTTGGCAAACCTCGATGTTCCACTAGATGGGCCAATCGAATTCGAACTCGACTGTTTTGGACAGGGTGAAGCGGCCCGCGTTCGCGAGCAAGCCAAGGGGGATCCGCTCGCGCTTATGAAGTACCTTGACACCTTTACAGGAGTTAACGACGCGATCGGGGAGGAGCATCTGATCCGGGGCAACTTAAAGGCGCAGCGTATCAAGATTGTCGAGGCAGAAAAGAACGTAGCAGCCATCCCGCAGACGCAGCGTTCATTGAACGTGGTGCAGCAGCAGTTGAAATTTTTCGAGGCTGCAAAAGGCGCTGAAGTGATCAAGCTGCAGCGCAGCCTGGAAATCGAAAAGGCAAAGCGCGAACAACTGAAGGAGAAGCTGGGCGAGCTGAAGGAATTAGTCGAGGATGCGTCGCTCATGGAGACGGGAGCAGCCCTTCGGTCGATTGTCAATGCCGTTGATATCGTCACAGGACGTAACGAGGCGACGGATATCGTCTCAGCGCTGGACAAATTCGCTATAGCGGTCAAGGAGGCGCAGGTAACTATCGCCGCAGCGTATGCAAAACTTAACACCGCAGTGACGTCATCGGTCACCAAGTGGATGACCAACGAACGTCCGATTCGCGAAGATATTGAGGCAAAGCGGGTCGAGCTGGAGGCACAAGGCGTCAAGCTAGATATGTCGCACGTCATGAAGCTGACGGCGGAAGAAGCGAAGCAGGAGAAACTGCTAACAACCCTCAAGACGTGGGAGCCCCACTTGAAGGCTCTGCATAGCCAGTATGCGACAACCCTTGGGAAGCGATGGCAGTCTCGTAGGACAGTTGCAACACTGCGACAGGCCTATGCAATCAAGGCGTCGCGCGCGCTCGCGGAGGTGCTCTCGGACTTGCAGGTGAAATTGCAATACGTGGAAAGCGGATTTTCCGAAGAGGCGGTGGGCATCATTGCATCTGCATTGAGCTGGCGAACGGTCAATCACTATAAGGCGCGTGTCATTGTCGAAAAGCTGACGGTGCAAGGTCTGCTCGGCGCTATTGCGAAATCCCAAGTTTCGCCACTGACATCGATCAAAATCGAAGACGATGTTCAGCCGTTTTCGAATGCGGACGCCAAAGAAATTCTGGAGAAGCTCAGCGAACCGTCGATTCGTGCGGCGCTGGAACAATGCCATGTCGACGACCTGCCGAGGTTGACCGTAACACGACGCGTCGGAGATGGGGCGAACGTCCGCTATGCGCAGCGCGATTTTTCCCAGCTCTCGCTTGGCCAGCAGCAATCGGTTTTGCTCGCACTGATCCTATCCTCGGATAGCAAGCGCCCACTGATCATCGATCAGCCGGAGGATAACCTAGACAGTGAATTCATCTTTCACACTTTTGTGCCAGTACTTCGTCGTGCGAAAGAACGAAGGCAGGTAATCATCGTCACGCACAACGCGAATATTGCTGTCCTCGGTGATGCCGAACAACTGATCGTCTTCAAGAGCAACAGTGATCACAGCAAGATTGTGGCTCGCGGCTCAATCGACGATACCGATGCGCGGGATGCCGCATGCAAGGTTTTGGAGGGCGCGCGGGAAGCCTTCACCCGGCGCGCCAGGATTTATGGGATCAAGTGATGGCCTTTAGGGCCATCGCTGTATTACGTCACGCCTAAGCGATTTTCGACAGGGTGAGCCAGGAGTAGACCTAATGTGAGAATACGTTGCCATGCAGCACGGGTTGAACATCGGCGAGCATTGAACGGGCGACGACTTGGGCGAAACCACATCCTTGATGTCCCTGCAACGGCCTCAGCCTTCATTCAGGCGCAGTCAAAGGCAGCCGAAAGCAAGGCACCCCGTCGGCTGCACCCCTGACATCAGAGGGCTTTATTCCCCTTGGCGGCGATGAATGCAAAGAACGCGTCGACCATGTTTTCGACTTCTGTCGAGGTCTCTGCTACGGGCGTCGATTCCGCATGCAAGGGTGTGGATAGGACAACGCGAGTGGGCACATCGGTAAGCTCTGGGAAGCCTGAAAAATCATCATCACGAGGCATCAGCAGGTACTCTCCGCCATCATCCGAAAACCTGCGCCGATAACACTTGTCGTATTCGCTCATCAGTGCCTCCAATTCATGTGATCCAAACGCTATCGCACATCGCATCCGCTTGCCGGACTCCGCTGCACGCATGAGTTCAAGCGAACCCTTCCAACGCTTGGTCATGACCAAGAAATTGAAGGGAGGTGGTCTATTGCAGGATAGGCGGTTGCCGGTAAGTGCAGTACACGGTCGAGATCTGCGCAATGTTGCTGATGAAGTGCTTTTGTAGAGAATGGCTCTGCCGGACCCATGAATGGACCGCCTATGATGTACTTGCTTACATTTTTTCCAACTCAACGAGCTGCGCGTCCATATGAGCAATAAAGCCGATAGCGTCATACCTGTGGAGGACAGGGTTCACTATCAGTGTCTGAATCAGCGCACAGCGACTGTCTCAGCAGGTAAAGCAAGCGCAGAAACAGGGCGAAACAAAGCATGAGGCTCATCCACAACAGCGGCTCAGACCGTGTCATCGACCTGATTCAGCCCCATTTGAAGCCCGGGCACCAGCTCGGATGC
This sequence comes from Comamonas endophytica, assembly GCF_023634805.2. Classification (NCBI taxonomy): domain Bacteria; kingdom Pseudomonadati; phylum Pseudomonadota; class Betaproteobacteria; order Burkholderiales; family Comamonadaceae; genus Comamonas; species Comamonas endophytica. Next base: position 2,838,254 of record NZ_CP106881.1, on the reverse strand, counting down.
GTCACCCCGTCGTTTTCGCTGTTCGCTTTCGCAGAACTGCGTGATGCATTGGCCAAGCTGGAGCGGGTGCAGCTCATCCTGCCGTCAGCCGATGACGAACTTGACTTCCTCGGTGGTGAAGGTGACCGTGCCACGCGCAATCAGCTGCAAGCTCGGTGGCTGGCCAACCAGTGCGCTAAGTGGCTTAACGACAAAGTCGAACTGCGCCGGGCACACAGCCGTGTGCCACAGGGTGCCGTCGTTATGCGCGCGCCGGATGGCACGGCCGACCAGGTGGTGTTGGGTTCGTTCGCGTTCAGTACGGACGGACTGGGTTTGACTCCCGGCAACCCATTGAGCCTGATTCAGGCGTCCGAGTCTGCTCACGAGGCTGCACAGCTGGCTCTCTGGCTTGAACAGCAATGGGCAACACTGCAGGCGCAGCCCGATAGCCGGCCAGCCCTGATTGAAGCCCTGCAGGGCATGGGCCAGCACCATGCACCGTTCACGCTCTATGCCTTGATCCTGAACCACCTGTTCGGCAACAGGGATGACGAGATGGATGAAGAGCGCATCGTCAAATCGGCCACCGGTATTCGCAACACCGTGATTTGGAAGAAGCTGTTCAAGTTTCAACGTGATGGTGTTGTCGGTGCCATCGACAAGCTGGCCCGCTTCGGCGGCTGCATCATTGCGGATAGCGTGGGACTGGGAAAAACCTTCGAAGCCCTGGCCGTCATCAAATACCATGAGCTGCGCAACGACCGCGTGCTAGTGCTGGCCCCCAAGCGCCTGCGCGATAACTGGACGCTCTACAAGGCGAATGACAAGCGCAACGTATTAGCGGCTGACCGGTTCAACTACGACGTGCTGAACCACACTGACCTGTCGCGTGATAGCGGCACATCCGGTGACATCGACCTGAGCCATGTAAGTTGGGGCAACTATGACCTCGTGGTCATTGATGAGTCGCACAACTTTCGCAATAAGAAGTCGCCACGCCAGGGCACCGAGACCCGGTATGACCGGCTCATGCGCAAGATCATCAAGGAAGGCGTCAAGACGCGTGTGCTGATGTTATCGGCCACGCCTGTGAACAACCGCCTGGCCGACCTGAAGAACCAGATCGCCTTCGTCACCGAGGGCGACGACACCGCCCTGGCGGAACACGGCATCGACAGCATCGAACAGACCACCCGCAAGGCACAAATCCAGTTCAACCGCTGGCTGGTACTGGACGAGGCCGAGCGCACACCAGGCCACTTGATCGAGATGCTGGGTTTCGATTACTTCACGCTGCTGGATCACCTGACCATTGCGCGGTCGCGCCGGCACATCGAGAAGTATTACGGCACGGCTGAGACGGGTAAGTTCCCGGGTCGCCTGCCACCCATCAACATCAAGGCCGACGTCGACCTGGCGGGTAAGTTTCACGCCATCAAAGACATCAATCTCGAAATTCGGCGCCTAAACCTAGCCAGCTATGCGCCGCTACGCTACGTGCTACAAGACAAGCAGGCAGCCTACGACGCCAAGTACAGCACCGAAATTCGTGGCGGCGAGAGCTTCTTCCGCCAGGCAGACCGCGAAGAGAGCTTGATCCACTTGCTGCGGGTCAACGTGCTCAAACGCATGGAAAGCGCAGTGTCCTCGTTCTCGCTGACCGTGCAGCGGCAGCTCAAGGACGTTGAAGCCGTGTTAGCCCACATCGAGGCTCACGACGAAAGCATCGAGGAAATTGACATCGCTGACGTGGACATCGACGACCCGGCCTTTGAGTCCCTGTTGGTCGGGCGCAAGGTCAAGGTGCTCCTCAGCGATGTGGACCTCCTCCGGTGGAAGCAAGACCTCATTGAAGACCGCAACCGCCTGGCGACGCTGCTTGCGGCGGCCCAGCAGGTAGACGCGGCGCGCGATGCCAAGCTGGCCAAACTACGGGACATGATTGAGCAAAAGTGTCGCCATCCCATCAACGCTGGCAATCGCAAGATCATCGTCTTCACCGCGTTCTCAGACACTGCGCAATACCTCTACGCCAATCTCGCACCGTGGGCCAAGACCGTTCTTGGCATCGACGCTGGATTGATTACCGGCAGCGCCGGCATCCAGACCACCTTGCCCGGCCTGCGCAAAAGCATGAGCAGCGTGCTGTCGGCTTTTGCACCGCGCGCCAAAGAGCGCCCTGCCGACATGGCGACCGAGGGCGAAATCGACTTGCTCGTTGCCACCGACTGCATCTCTGAAGGCCAGAATCTTCAAGACTGTGACTGGCTGGTCAACTACGACATCCACTGGAACCCTGTACGGATCATCCAGCGCTTCGGCCGTATTGACCGCATTGGCTCGCTCAACCAAAGCATCCAACTGGTGAACTTCTGGCCCAACATGGAGCTGGAGGAATACATCGGCCTGGAACAGCGAGTAAGCGGGCGCATGGTGTTGCTCGACGTCTCCGCCACGGGCGAGGAAAACCTCATCGAGCAGCAGTCTGGCAACCCGATGAACGACTTGGAGTACCGGCGTAAGCAGTTGCTCAAATTGCAGGACACGGTCATCGACATGGAAGACCTCAGCAACGGCGTGTCCATCACCGACGTGACGCTGACCGACTTTCGCATCGATCTTGCGCAGTATCTTAAGGAACACCCAGACCAGCTCGATACGCTGCCGCTGGGCACTTACGCTGTCACCACCAGCATTGACGCTGACATCACCCCCGGCATCATCTTCTGCCTACGGGCCGAAGGTGCTGTGCCAGCGAAGGGTCAGCGATCCGACTACCCCTTAGCGCCGATCTACCTGGCCCACGTGGGTGACGACGGCGTCGTGCTGCTGCCATACCCCCAAGCCAAGCGCATCCTGGATCGGCTCAAGCGCCTGGCCCTTGGGCGTGAACTGGCCGACGAAGGCGCTTGCGCCAAGTTCGACAAGAACACCCGACAGGGTGAGGACATGCGCCACGCGCAGAAGCTGCTGGCCGCCGCCGTGGCGTCCGTGGTAGGGAAGAACGAAGAACGTGCCGTGGCCAGCCTTTTTTCACCAGGCGGCACCCATGCCATGAAGGGCGAGTTCGCCGGCAGCAATGACTTCGAGGTCGCTGCTTTCTTGGTGGTGTTACCGGGAGCGTCCGCGTGACGACGCAGGCGGTGATGAGTCTGCTGGTTTCGGCGTTGGACCTACCCACCTCTTGCCGCGTGGATCAGCGCGTACCGAAAAAGATGCTGGCCGAGAACGGTGCAGCAACCAGCGCCGACAAGCGTCTCATCAACGACTCCATTGAAGAGATCCAATGGCTCGCAGCCCTCAAACCCAATACCGTGGGGGTGAGCGAGTACAGCGACGACCAGCGTGAATACTTGGAAGTGGCGGTGTTGTCCATCACCGCGCGCTATGCTCCCCAGGGCGAAGGTGCCAACGCAACGAACAAGCCTGTTAACACCACGCGCCTTGCCGAGCTTGTGCATCGCGCCGTGCCTTACCCCGTGCTGTTGCTTCTTGCCGCTCCGCAGGGCCTATTCTTGTCCCTGGCGCACAAGTGCTCGGCGCAGAACGAAGTCGGCAAGGTGGTTCTGGACGGCGAGCCGGCCACTGTGAAAGTTGCTCTTGATCTGACGGCCAAATACCCTTTCGTGCAGGCCTTGGCCTTGCCCCGCCAGCCGCAGGCCAATTTTCTGGCCTTATACCAGGGCTGGATGGACTGTCTGACGGCTTGGGAGGCCATGCAATACACAGGGTCCTTCACCATGACCGAAACGCCCGCCCAAGCGGTTACTAGACGCTCAGCATTACATCGCTGCCGCGATTTGGACGTACAAATCGCCAGCCTGCGTTCAGCCGCTAGCAAAGAAAAGCAGATAGCTCGCCAAGTGGCAGCAAATCTCGAAATCAAGGCACTGTTGGCAGAGCGCCAACAAGTCGCCACCGACATTTAAAGGTTAGAAGTGAAAGCAACAGAAGCGAACCTACTCAAGTTCCTCAGGAAATCTCCGCAGTTCGTCATCCCGATCTATCAGCGCAACTACTCGTGGACTGCGGCGCAGTGCCGCCAACTCTGGTCTGACCTGATGCGCGCTGGCCGCGATGAGAAGGTTCAAGCACACTTCATCGGCTCCATTGTTTATGTGGAGCGTGGCCTGTCCTCTGTAACCAGCCAAGAAGCATTGTTGGTCATTGACGGCCAGCAACGCCTGACCACCAGCACCTTGCTCATTGCGGCGCTAGCAAAGCACTTCGAGACCCAAGGCCTGGGCGAGCTGCTGGAAGCCTTCTCGAACAAGAAGCTTCGCAACTACTACCTGTTAAACCCAGACGAAGACGGTGAACGCCACTTCAAGCTGATCTTGTCTGAAACAGACAAAGAGACGCTGCTGGCGATCCTGCAGAACACCCCCATGCCCGCTGAGACCAGCAGCCGCATCACTGAGAACTACGCCTTGTTCCAAGAGCTGATCGCTGCCAACCAAGGCGAGCTGGAAGCCATCTGCCAAGGCCTTGCCAAACTTGTGATCGTGGACGTTTCGCTGGACCGCGCCCAAGACAATCCGCAGCTGATCTTTGAAAGTATGAACTCCACCGGACTGGAACTCAGCCAGGCAGACCTCATCCGCAATTACATCTTGATGGGCCTTGAACCCAAGCTGCAAACCGAGCTGTACAAAACCTACTGGCGCCCCATGGAGCGGGCATTTGGCCAAGCAGCCTACGTGGTGCACTTCGACGCATTCATGCGCCACTACCTGACGGCCAAGACCGGCGATATTCCGAACGTGCGCGAGGTCTACGTGGCGTTCAAGGGCTTCGCGCGTGGGCTCAAGGGCGATACCCGCGACTTGGTGGCTGACATCCACGCCTATGCGTCCTACTACTGCGCCATGGCGTTAGGCACCGAGAGCGATGCCGCGCTCAAACAGGCTTTCCATGACCTACGCGAACTGAAGGTAGACGTTGCCTACCCCTTCCTGCTCGATGTATATCACGACTACAAGCAAGGCCGCCTGACCAGCGACGAAGTGCTGCGCATCGTGCGCTTGATTGAAAGCTATGTGTTCCGCCGTGCCATCTGTGCCATCCCCACGAACTCGCTGAACAAGACCTTTGCGGGCATGAGCCGCACGCTCAAGAAAGACCGCTACCTTGAAAGCGTGCAGGCGGCATTCCTGCTGCTGCCGTCGTACCGCCGCTTCCCCGGCGACGACGAATTCCAACGCGAAGTGAAGGTCCGCGACCTCTACAACTTCCGCAGCCGGAGCTACTGGCTGCGCCGTTTTGAAAACCACGGCCGCAAAGAGCGTGTGATGGTGGAGGACTACACCATCGAACACATCCTTCCGCAAAACGATGCGCTATCCAAGGAATGGCAAACCGAGCTGGGGACAGACTGGCAGCGCGTTCAGAAGGACTGGCTGCACACCTTGGGCAACCTCACGCTGACGGGGTACAACAGCGAATACAGCGATCGCCCCTTCGCCTACAAACGCGATCAAGTCACCGATAAGGACGGCAACCCAGTTGGCTTTGCCCACAGTCCGCTAAAGCTGAACTTTGGGCTTGGCAAAGTCAACACGTGGGACGAAGCTGCCATCAAAACCCGTGCCGACCGCTTGGCCGTTGATGCCACCAAAATATGGGCTGCACCACAACTAGCAAACGACGTGCTCGATGCCTATCGGCCCGCAACTGCCCAACCCGGTCAACAATACAGCGTGACGGACCATGCCCACCTGACCACCGGCCCCATGCGCGAACTGTTCGAGATGCTGCGCAAATCAGTAGTGGCGCTGGACCCGTGCGTCAGCGAAGAATTCTTGAAGCTCTACGTGGCCTACAAGGCCGAGACGAATTTTGTCGATGTGGTACCCCAAGCCAAGCGCCTTCTGCTGGTGCTCAACCTAAGCATTGACGACATTGAAGACCCCAAGGGCTTGTGTCGCGATATATCCAACATTGGGCGCTGGGGCAATGGTGATGTGGAAATTGGCTTGAGCAATGTGGATGAACTGCCTTACGTGATGGGCCTGATTCGCCAGTCGTTCGACCGCCAGATGGGCGGCCCTCAAGACGCCTGAGCAGCCCTGAACCGACGAATACCGAGAGAATACCAACATGACAATACAAAAGATCGAGGCGCACTCGCCAGAAGCGCAAAGTGCCGACCTCATGACCGACAATATCGCCAAACTCAAGGCTTTGTTCCCCGAACTGTTGACTGAAACCACCCAAGGCGGCAAGACTACAGCGACGCTCAACGTCGAGGTACTGAAAAGCTTGATTGGCGATGCTACCGCTGCAGACTCAGAAGAAAAGTATGGCCTCAATTGGCATGGCAAGCGCCGAGCGCGGCAGATCGCATTGACGCCCAGCACCGGCACGTTACGCCCTTGCCCCGAAGAGAGCGTGAACTGGGACACCACTCAGAACCTGATGATTGAGGGTGACAACCTTGAAGTATTAAAGTTACTGCAAAAGAGCTACGCGGGCAAGGTCAAACTGATCTACATCGACCCGCCATATAACACCGGACAGGATTTTGTCTACCCGGACAACTTTCAAGACAGTATTAAGAGCTATCTGGAACTCACAGGCCAGAGAGAAGGCGGCCAGAAAATCAGTAGCAATTCGGACACCAGCGGCCGATTCCATACCGACTGGTTGAACATGATCTACCCGCGCTTGAAGCTTGCACGGAGTCTCCTGCATCCCGACGGCTCAATCTTCATCTCTATTGGTGATCGAGAGGTACACCACCTTCGGGTTGTGATGGACGAGGTCTTTGGTTCAGAAAATTTCGCTGCTACTGTGATTTGGGAGAAAGCTGACTCGCCCCGCAACACCGCTCGGCAATTCTCTGAAGATCATGACTTCGTTCTTGTTTATTCAAAGAATCCTGAATGGTCACCGCGCAGATTGCCACGTACAGAAGAGGCAAATTCCATCTACTCAAATCCAGATGCTGACCCAAGGGGAGAATGGATTCCAGGCGACCCTTTTGCCAACAAACCTTACTCAAAAGGGCAATACACAATTGCGGGCCCTACTGGTCGCCACTTCTCACCTCCACCCGGCCGATTTTGGCGTGTTTCCGAAGAGAGGCTGCGCGAACTCAATGCAGATGGTAGGGTTTGGTGGGGCCCGAAAAAAGATGCTCGACCAAGCATTAAACGGTACCTTTCGGAGGTCGCCGACCTCACGCCTAGGACGCTCTGGAGGAAAGAGGACGTAGGTAGCAACAGGACATCTAAGAACGAGTTGAGGTCCATTTTTCCGGAAAGTGAATCCTTTGACACGCCAAAGCCCACAAAGCTAATTGACCGAATGCTCAGACTGGCTACGGTTAGCAACGAGAATGATCTCGTTCTCGATTTTTTCGCGGGGTCTGGAACGACTGGCCACGCTGTTTTCAATGCAAATCTCGAAGATGGCGGAAACCGAAGATTTTTGCTAGTTCAGCTTCCAGAAAAACTTCCACAAATCAATGGTGAGATGGAAACAATCGCCGATATAACGAGTGAACGACTACGTCGAGTAGGACGATCATTGCATGAGGCGAATCCCATGTTTGGCGGAGATCTCGGGTTTCGGTATTTCCGGCTTGCTGATTCCAACATTCGGTCTTGGAATCCGAATACAAATGATTTAGCTGGATCACTGCTGGCGAACGTAGAACACATCGAGCCCGGTCGCTCAAGGGAAGACATACTTTACGAAGTACTGCTTAAACTCGGAATAGATCTTTGCGTTCCGATTGAACAACGTGAAGTCTCGGGCAAGGTTGTACAAAGCGTAGGCGGAGGCACTTTAATGACGTGCTTGGATGAGCACATTTCAGTGGCCGACGCCGAGCACTTGGCCTTGGGCATCGCCGCGTGGCGAGAGGCACAAGACACCGCTGGTGACATCACCGTTGTTTTCCGCGACGGTGCGTTTGAGAACGATGTCGCCAAGAGCAATCTGGCTGCCATCCTAGAACAGCACGGCATCAAGCAAGTACGAAGCCTGTGATGCGGGGATGCCGTATCAACGTAGCCGGAATTGGCGAGGTGGACTCAGGCGTCAACCGGTGGTTGACAGCTGCCCTCCGCCGCCGCCCAGCGCATCAAAAGCCTAACAGATAGCATTTGAGACCGAACAATGGGAGAAACATGGCTCTGACCGATAACGATAAGCGCGAATACAGCGCAGAAGAGATCACCGTTCTGGAAGGCGTGATCGACTACGCCGACCGGATGATCTTCGACGATCAGAACCTCAATGCTTTAGGTGGTTTCGCGGACACAAGCGGGTACGTGTCGCATTCCAGCACGTCCTTATACAAGCAACTTCGACGAAATGCCTATGCAAAAACGGTGGTCATCGAAACGGAGTTGAAGGGCCGCTTAGAGTTTCGTTTGAGCTCCACAGAGGCCGTGTATCCAAACGAGGCATCTGGTTACTGTACGCCCCACTCAGCGGTGGGCCGCGTGGCCACTTTCTTCCAGCCGGGCTATGAAGGGCATAGCAAACGCTGGGGCGACTACCGCATCATTGAGACGCGCTCGTTTGACCGCTATGGTGGCCCAGATTTCGAGCCCAATGTGCGCAACTTCCTGCACATGCGCATCTCAGATGACAACGGAGGCAAAGACGTTGTTTCGGACTTGCGTGCTTTCATTGGTAAAAAAGGAGCAGCAAAGCCAACGACGCCAGCCGGAGAACCTTCGATACAGGTCATTGTTCCTAGCGCGCCAGTTATGCAAGCTACGCCGGTTGAACTGCCACCTGCCGAGGTGCAGATTGCAGAGTTCGTCGTGGTGGATGACTCTGATGATTTCGACACCGAACTGGAGATTGATGGCGACGAGGACGGGAATCTTGATGAGCCGCCAGTGAAGCAGGAAGAATATTTCGGCCTGAGCGAGCGCTTCTTCACGCATCAAACCGTTGAACAAAACCAGATCATTGCTCGCTCCCCAGTAGGCGCAATGTTTGTGGAAGGGATTGCAGGCTCTGGCAAGACTTCGGCTGCGTTGGGCCGCATGAAGATGCTGACCACTTTCAATGCAGCGAGCGTGACCGATGAACAGTTGTTCCGCGATGTTGTGGGGCAAGACCAAGATTACTGGTCTGCGGATTTTGCCGGGCAGTTTTCACAAGAAAGTTGCGTTGGCTTTGTACGTACTGGAGAGCTGATTCAGTATCTGCAAGAAACTTGCCGCCGCATCGACTTGCCCAACCTTCCGGTGCATGAATACAAAGAACTGCAAACCCGACTTCGGGAGCACCGCCGCCTGACCAGTAGCCCGGTGCCGGGCCGCCGGTGGGTTGGTTTCGCTGAGGCTCGGGAGGCTCACGCAGCGTCAACCATGCAATGGTTGCATTCGGCAGACCAGGCAATTGCCAGGCAAATTGCGGCCCGGCTGACTGACGTTCTGCCCAGCGCATCAGAGCTAGCCGAACCGTTTGAGCCCGCTGCACGAGCGAAGGTCGTGCGAGTTGCCAACGTTGCGCTTGAATACTTGCAACAAGACCTACAACAAATCTCCACCGAGCTAGCCCAGTCCCCGCGCCCGGGCACCTTTGCGTTAGACCGGCTTGCACTACGACTGCTGAACAAAGTGGAAGATGTTCGCAAGCGCGTGATGGGTGCCAAGGTGATTTGGACTCGCGTTGATGATCAAGTCTTGTTTGCAAACGATGAAAACGCTTTGGCACGCAAACTGGTGGAGCGCAAGGCGGCGTTGTACTTCGTCTCGGGCCAGCGACTAGTATTTATCGATGCGGATGGCCCCATAGACCCAACTTTGCAGTTGCTCACCACCACCGGCGAATCCTTGGCATGGTCTGAAGAGACGCGGGCGTTGATGACTTCGGGCAAGGTCATTGCACGCGAACCATCGGGCAAGAATGTCTACGCCGTGGCCTCTGATGTGAACCACCTTTTCATGCGGCTTTTACCTGAGGCAACCGAATTGGTCTACGCGCCGGTAGAAGGCTCGTTGCGTCGCTTACCTCGAATGTTTGGTTGGGGACGCGCCAAGCTTCCACTCTTGCCCACGGACGATGGAAAAAGCGACGAAGAGCTGACTGATGACGACGCGGACGCAACGGTCGAGACATCAGCGCCGGGCCAGCCGCGCAGCAGCACGCCGGATGCCGTCTTCCGCCGCGTGCTCCGCCGTAAGCTATTGCAGCCCCTGGCCAGCGTGGCCGACCAGTACCTTACTGCGTTGCAAGAGTCTTCCAACCAGTTCCCGGATGCAGCACTGGCAAAGCGCCTGCATGCGCAGTTGAGCAAGTTCAAGTTGGCTGACGAGGACATCGACCTTCTGCTGTGTCTGAGTCATTTGGTGGGACGCGGGCTGAAGCAAGGCGGCTTGCGGCAACTGCAGGAGCTGACGTTCTATCAAGCTGTGTTTGTCGATGAAGTTCAAGATTTCACCGAACAGCAGGTGTTTTTGATGGTTGAGCAGTCGAACCCAAAATACCGAGCCGTAACCGTAGTGGGAGACATTGCACAGAAGCTGCACCATGGCAGCAGCATCGACTTGAAAGCCTGCTTCCCGGGGCAATCAGTGCCTCACGTGCTGCTGACACAAAACCTTCGTCAAGCCGATGCGCCGGGATTGGCTTTGTTCAGCGCAAGTTTCCGTTCTGTTTTACAAGGCGGAAAAAAGCCCTCCACAGCTTTGGCGGAGACGGCGCGACAAGAAGGCGCAAGCTTAGTGCGGCCTCGCATTCAAGTGTGCGAAACGGATGACGCCATGGACGCACGAATTGTTGAGGCCTTAGCCTCGGCCAAGCGCCATCAGACCGTGGCCGTGCTGTTCCCTGATGCCGCCACAGCAGCAAAGACCTACAAGCGCCTTGAGGTTGAGTTGCGCGAACGCATGGTTGAGGCTGAACTTTCAGAAAAGGTCAATCTGGCCCGGCGCCATGTGCGGCATTTCGCGGACGTGGCAAATTCCAAAGGCTTGGAGTTCGATGTAGTGCTGCTGGCTGGAGTTGACCGCTACGACCTCGGTAATGCGTCGCAAATCAATCGTCTGTATGTGGGGATCACACGTGCGCGGCAAAGCCTGGTGCTGCTATCTGGTATCAAGGCCCTGGCTCCGCAGTTGGCTGAAGTGCGTACCCTCTATCAAAATTTGGTAGGTCAGCCATGACCCGACCGCTCGACAAAAAAAGAATTTGAATCTGGCATGCGCTTACGCCCATTGACCAGAACAAGGTATGAAGCATGAAACTCCACTTTGAACCCGACCTGCCCTATCAAAAAGCAGCCATTGATGCCGTGTGTGACCTGTTCCATGGTCAGGAGATTTGCCACTCAGTCTTTTCCGTTAGGACACACGCCCTGACCGATTCCGGGCAGCAGAGCTTCGAGGGCAAGCAGTTTACGGCTGAAGGCGGCATCGGCAATGCCTTGCAGCTGATCGTGGACGAAGAGCTGAGCGAGAACCTGCAAAAGGTGCAGTTGCGCAACGGCTTGCCACCCTCTGATCCGTTGAAACCGAAGCAGGCGCGGGACTTCACCGTAGAAATGGAAACTGGCACGGGCAAAACCTATGTGTATCTGCGCACGGCATTTGAGCTGAACCAGCGCTACGGCTTCACCAAGTTCGTGGTGGTGGTTCCCTCCGTCGCGATCAAAGAAGGCGTCAACAAGACGCTTGAAATCACCCGCGAGCACTTCGAGGGCCTGTATCCGGGGGCCAAGGGCTACGAGTTCTTCCAATACGACTCAGAGAAGCTAGGCCAGGTACGCAACTTCGCGACCAGCCCGAATATTCAAATGATGGTCATCACCGTGGGTGCGATCAACAAGTTTGGCGACGAGGCCGCAGCTGCGACAGAAGAGTCCGATGAGGCCAAGCGACGCGAGAAGTCGAAGAACAAGATGTACCGGGTCAGCGAGAAGACTGGCGGCGAGCGCCCTATTGATTTGATCCGCAGTACCAGACCGATCCTGATCGTGGACGAACCGCAGAGTGTGGACGGCGGCATGGATGGCAAGGGCAAGAAGGCCATGGCCCACATGAACCCGCTGTGCGCCTTGCGCTACTCGGCCACGCACATAGACAAACACAACATGGTCTATCAGCTGGATGCAGTGGACGCCTACGAGCAAAAGCTGGTCAAGCAAATTGAGGTAGCTGCGGCCACGGTGCACGGCGGCGGCAACAAGCCCTACGTGAAGCTGCTGGCCGTGAGCAACAAGAAGGGAGTCATCACCGCCAGCATTGAGGTAGACAAGGAAAACGCCGCTGGCGTTGTGCGCCGCGAACCCATCACGGTGCAAGACGGCTTCGACCTTGAGCAGGAAACCAAACGCCCGATGTACACGAACATCCGCATTGGCGAAATACGCACCGCAAAGGGCGACCAGTTCATCGAACTGAAGGTGCCTGGCAGCGAGGTCTATTTGCGCGCTGGAGAGGCCTGGGGCGATGTGGACGCCAGCGCCGTGCAGCACGAAATGATCCGCCGAACGATCAAGGAGCACCTCGACAAGGAGAAGCGCCTGCGCCCACTGGGCGTGAAGGTGCTGAGCCTGTTCTTCATCGATGAGGTGGCCAAGTATCGCCAATACGATGAACAAGGCAATGCTGTGAAGGGCGAGTACGCCTTGATGTTCGAAGAGGAATACAAGCGATGGGCACGCCACCCCGACTACCAAAGCCTGTTCAACGAGATTGACCTGAGCACAGCGGCCGGAGAGGTACACAACGGCTACTTCTCTATCGATAAGAAGAAAGTGGGCGGCAAAACGGTGGAGATGATGAAGGACACAAGCGGCAGCACTGCGGCCGATGACGATACCTACAGCCTCATCATGCGCGACAAGGAAAAGCTGCTGAGCTTCGAGTCACCGCTGAAATTCATCTTCTCACACTCTGCCTTGAAGGAAGGTTGGGACAACCCCAACGTCTTCCAGATTTGCAACTTTTCAACCCGTGAGACAGAACGCTGGCGTCGGCAGACCATTGGCCGCGGCCTGCGCCTGTGCGTGAACCAGCAAGGCGAGCGTCTGCGTGGTTTTGAGATCAACACATTGACCGTGATTGCGACGGAGAGCTATGAGCAGTTCGCAGAGAAGCTGCAGAAGGACTATGAGGATGCCGGCATCGACTTCGGCGTCGTTAAGCAACACGCCTTTTCTGCGATCACTGTGACGCAAGAAAACGGGGAGCTTACTGCATTGGGCTTTGAGGCATCAAAGGTTTTGTGGGCGCACTTGAAGGCACAAGGCTACATCACGGACAAGGGCAAGGTTCAAGACGCGCTGAAGACCGCATTAAAAGACGGCATGCTGATGCTGCCTGTTGAATTTGAAGCCCAGCGCGCGCAAATCGTAGGGGTGTTGAGAAAGCTATCCGGCAAGCTGGAAGTGAAGAACGCCGACGAGCGTAGGCAGATTGCCATCCGCAAGTCGGTGTTGGTCAGCGCCGAGTTCCAGGCCTTGTGGGACCGCATCAAGCACAAGACTACTTACCGCGTGCACTTCGACAACGAGAAACTGATTGAGAAGTGCATTGAAGCCTTGAACGACATGCAACAGATCGCCAAGACGCGGCTGCAATGGCGCAAGGCCGGCATCTCGGTTACGAAGTCTGGCGTGGATGCCACTGAAAAAAATGGTGCAGACTCAGTCACGTTGAACGAAAACGATATCGAGCTACCCGACATCCTGACCGAGCTGCAAGATCGCACGCAGCTCACGCGCAAGACGATTGTCCGCATCTTGACTGAAAGCACGCGGCTGAACGAGTTCAAGCGCAACCCGCAACACTTCATCGAGATGGCGGCTCAATCCATCAACCGCTGCAAGCGTCTTGCCCTGGTGGACGGCATCAAGTACCAGCGACTAGGAGAGGAAGCCTACTGGGCACAAGAGCTATTCGAAGATCCCAAGAACGTGTTGATGGGCTACCTGAACGAGCACAGCGCCCGCGTGGATGCCGAAAAGTCAGTTTACGAACACGTAGCCATTGATTCAGCCGTGGAATGGAAGTTTGCAGACCAGCTGGAGAAGAACCACGCGGTCAAGGTGTATGCCAAGCTTCCCGGTTGGTTCAAAGTACCAACCCCCTTGGGTAGCTACAACCCCGACTGGGCCGTGCTGGTGGAGCGCGAGGGGCACGAGCACCTGTACTTCGTGGTGGAAACCAAGAGCAGCCTGTTTGACGATGACCTGCGCGACCGGGAGGGCGGCAAGATCAGGTGCGGCACAGCGCATTTCAAGGCGCTGGCAGTGGGAGAGAACCCCGCTATCTATGGCAAGTTCACGGATGTGGATGGGTTAATGGCTTATGAGCCTTGATGTATCGATGATATCTCGGTTGAAGATGCTGGCTGCGTAGCATTAGGGCCAGATCTACCCATAAAAACTCTATTCATTATTATCTCGAAAACTTCGACATTAACTACCATGGTTAATTTTCAGCTCGAAAAATTAGTCTGAGACCAACTTTTATATGACTTGCAGACCTATCATGAGGCTTGATATGACTACCCTGACTAACACGCCAGACAGCTACATCCTGTCGGATCGCAGCAACTATGAGAGTGCAAAGCACGAATATTTTCGGGCCAAAAGGCACAAGTACCACACTATGCTCATCAGTCAGCCCCCGAACGACTGACTCCAGCGTCGTTACGACCGAAGCAGGCGAACACACGTCATATTCAATCACATGACTTGGGGGAATTTCAGAGAGAAGCAGTTCATTAGCTTTTGCGACCGCAGGCTTGTATTCATCTACCGGCGAGATAGGGGAAAATGCCCAGACCTCTCCAGACTGTAGATATTCAACTACGCCAATTGCTTGGTCCTGTTCGTAACCAAGACCCAGAATCGTGGCAGTGGACGAATAGTTACCTTGTGACCAGCCAGCAAAAGCACGATGGGCCGGCCCTACCACCGTGTTAGGTTGCCTAAAAATGCTAGGCTTCTCAAATTTCGCTACGGCATAGGCAAAATCGACGACGAGGTCCTGATGTCGCGAACCTGCATGAATAAATAGTTCATGAACAATCGCCGCTAGACGGAAACGCGTGAAGCACGAAACATCAACGAATATTTTTTTCTGATTATCGTCAGGAAGTGCGCTCAACGTTTGTCGAAAAGCAACCTCAAAATCGTTATCACTTAAAAAATCAAGCACCTCCACTCCGGCGCTCTGAAACAACTTCAGATTTAACTCATACTCCATCTGATGCCCATGATCAAATCCATAAGCAATTGCCCCCTTAGCATTTACTTTTCCTAAAAAAGAAGTGGAACGACTTTCAAATCCTAGCGCAAATACAGAAATATCATAATTTCCCTTCTGCCAGTCAGCTTCCTCAATAGAGACGACTTTTGGCCGAACAAACGTATGACGGCTACTCATCAGAATAATCCTAACTGTTCCGATTCGGAACCATTAGCAATTTTAATGGGAACAGGGCGATATTTATCAAGTGAACCCAACTGTTTTGAAAGTATAGTAGATAAATTTCGCGTCTTTCCTTTGCGCATGGGAAGATTAAAGTGCGGTGCAAGAAGGTGTACAAGCCTAAATACACGACCCACGGGCGTAGTTACTGTGAAATTCACGTCTTGATCATCTACTATGACAATAGCTCCGATATTTAGTGCTGCAATCACCAATCGTTGCACCGAGGGCGGCGTTCCTTCATCGACCGTAAATGAGAGGACCGGATCAGATTTAAAAATTTTCCCCAAGACTTCTTGCTCAAAACTCTTTGCAAGAGCAGTTATTAAGTCATGAAGACTCACATAAGTCATACTCTCCTGAGTCACTTCTACAGGAATAGCGTTGATCCATGCAAGAAATTTTTTTGCGGCCGCATGCAATTCGTGTGTCTGCTGCTCTCTTGTAAGCGCTTGCCCGCTAGGGCTCTGTGTCCATTTCAATATAAGTCTCGAAGCGATACCGCCGAACCATCTTGGATTTCCCTCTGTGGCAGTACACACTGCGTCCCATCCAGAAAAAACGTCGGGTGGCGGACCCTTTAATTTCCTTCTTACAGGTTCTGCGACTATGCCACCCTTAGCCGCTTGCATATAAGCAGACCTAAATCCAACTAGCGGCGCAATCTTTCGTACAATCGAGTTCATTTTTTCGCGAGTGACATTTTCTAGAGACGAAGACCTCACTCCGCGTTGCTGCAGGTAATCGGAAAAACTTCGATCAATACGCTCAAGGTCTTGAAAATCTTTACTCCAAGGACTTGCCTCGTCATAGCGACGGCGTCCATAGGCGCTTTTTTCGTTGGCAAACTGAAAGCGCGATCTCTGAAGGATTGCCATTGGTGACAATGTCGCTGCTTTGGTTCCCGAAACATATTTCTCCCAAAGCCGACGGCAAAATATTTCACGCTCACTCTGGTCGATAAACCAAAGAGGGATCGCGTCGAAATCATTACCTGCAGATGCAGCTGACTCTTGATTCAGAAGTGCCGACGCATCATTTGATGGACTAATTGCCAGCTTGAAAACAAAGCGTTGATCTGTTGAGCGGAGGTATCTAAAAAGATCCTTCTGGATCGTTATTGGAGCAATTTCAAGCTCATCAAAACACAGTGCCCAGCGCGCGTTGTATAGTTCGGTGACATTGACAAAATTCTCGGCAATTTCACGGGCAACGCCGAGCACATCCATCTTTGCCAATCGCTTCATGTAGGGTGACAGATTCTCGATTGCTTGAGGTACACCAAGGTGTACCATTTCCTCGACCAAAGCGAGCTTCAAACCATTTAGCGAGGGTACCCTCAGCGGCAGATGCCACGAATCAGCGAGAGCGAGACAGAGAGCAACTTCCCGCTCTCTTGAGAGTTCAACCCGGGTCGACTCGCCGCCGCGATCGTTCGAAGGCCGATCTCGTGTTATTTGAAGCAAACAAGATATAAAAGCTTCTCGAAAGTGCGACAAAAAAACAGCGTTTGAAAACTGTGTCTGGGCTTCACCTGAGAGCAACTGGGCTTTGTGCTCGACCTGCGTTTTCCAATTAATATCTGCTGGAGTAAATACACTCCAGTAGTCAATCTTTGATCTCGCTATATCACCTTCCTCCCCTTCCCACGCGGCCAGTGCCTTAGGTTGAAGCATTTTCAACAAATGCGTTTTGCCACTTCCCCGTGGTCCAATGAGAAGGGAATTCCTCAATGCGATCAACTCCCAAAATTTGCTCGATGGTACGAATTGGTGAGCCACTTCCTCTGCGGTTATATGTCTTGCATTATAAGAGCCAAAAAATGGTGACGCTGCAGATGGATTACTCATTCGGAAACCTCAGATTTTGGCACTGATCGTCCAACTTGGGATATGCGACCCTCTCTATCTCTGTTTAAGTTTATTTGACTCTTCTCTAGCAGAGACTCTATTTGTTGAAAGTGCGCAGGCGTAGTGAATTTAAGGTCCGGCACTTGAATCAATACATCTTTCCAGTCCAAAAAACCTGGAACTGTACCAAGAACTTGTTCAATTTTTGAGACAATCGCGCGCGGCTGAAATGTGGAACCAAACCCGCACATAGGAGGAAATCCTTCACCGTCATTCATAATAGGTCGACGCTGCCAACCTCCTGTCACATTCCAAGTCCATGTTTCAATGGTCCCCCTTAGTGGGGCTGCAGCAGTCTCATCTACCTCTACATCTAGAAGATGGAATTGGTTGAATCGCCCCTGAATCTGTGCTGAAAAGGTAGACGCGCCTACTACCACCGATGACGGATCGACGGTAAATTCCAAATTCGGAATATGTCGATGCCCGTGCAAAGTAAGCCAGGGCGTAGCCGTACATTTAGTCAGTGTACTTATGAGTTCAATGCCCTTTTTCATAAATTCCGAATCAGGTGCCTTTCCCCAAATACCCTGAAGCGGACGCACATGATGATGACACAAAAGAATATTCAGATCGGCCGGTTCAAGAGCATCCAGTTCGTTCTTGATAGCCGTAATAGTTCGTTCCGAAACTCGCCCATGGTGATGTTCTTTATCCCCGTTACCGTGATAGGCGCTGGTATTTAGCACAACGATTCGTACGCCAGGCATTGGATTCACAAGCACAAAGTTCCGAGACCAAAATCGATCAGTAAGGCGCTCATCTGAAAATGGAAACATTGGCTGGACGGTCTGAAGTGCGCCTTTAGGATCTGGGTCTTCCTCAGCATCGACAAGTCGAGAATTCAAATCATGGTTGCCACAAGTGGCAATCAACTCCCTTGCACCTAACTTCTCCTTTAGAG
This sequence comes from Comamonas endophytica, assembly GCF_023634805.2. Classification (NCBI taxonomy): domain Bacteria; kingdom Pseudomonadati; phylum Pseudomonadota; class Betaproteobacteria; order Burkholderiales; family Comamonadaceae; genus Comamonas; species Comamonas endophytica. Next base: position 2,820,048 of record NZ_CP106881.1, on the reverse strand, counting down.
CGTTTAGTTTGGCCCATGCAAATTGAAAACCGCCCAAGTCGGCCTTGTCACAGATGTCCCCCCCGCACATGACTAGATCAGATCGAAGGGCCTCTTTATTAATTAGCTTATCTAAGTCACCAAACGGATCGGGGTCGGAAACTCCAGGGTTTGCCGGAAGATACGAGGGGCCAGCGATGCCCCTGCCAGGCAAATTTTGAAATGCGTGGAGATCGCTAAGTAGCGCAAGCCGGACATGACGTTTCGGCATATAAAATCAATAGTTATAAGCCAATATCTCGCGCGCAGAGCGGCGCGAACGCGCGAACCCGGCAACGCTCCGATTTACATCGAGATGCTTGAATGACCAGCCGCTAAGTACGTCCATAACTGCCTCACACTCCTTGAATGAAAGAAGGACTCGAACGCCATTATCAGTCAATGTCTTGCAAGAATTCACCAGTCTTTCTAGATCAGCAGAATGAAAAGCTCCTTTATAGCTATATTCTCCGCGAAATCTAGTAGCATCGCTGTAGGGAGGATCTAAATAAACGAAATCACCACTCGATGCATAAACAAGAGTTTCTTCAAAATCGCCGCAGACAAGTTCAACTTTTTGCAAAGCCTTGGAAGCTGCTTGCAGATTTTTTTCATCTGGAAGAGAAAAAAACTTGCTACCTAGTGGCACATTAAAAATTCCTTGGCGGTTTGTTCTATAAACCCCATTGAAGCAGGATTTCATCAAATATATTAACCTTGCCGCGCGTTGAACTCTTGTCAAACTGGATGGATCAACTGCTCGCAAGGTGTAGTACGCCTCACTGGTCTGCGGTATTGAGCTCAAATAATAGAGTACATCCAGGGGGTTGTCTCTAATTGCGGAATAAGTTGCAAAAATTTCCGGGTTTAAGTCACCTAGTACTGCACGCGCAGGTAAGATCTCAAAAAACAGTACTGCAGAGCCTGCGAAGGGTTCAAGATACCTACCAAAATCCAGCGGGGCGATGGAGCGCAACTCGGGTAGAATTCTGCGCTTGCTCCCTGCCCATCGTAATATTGAAGTCATTGGCTTCGCAGAGTCGGTATAACAGCCTTCTCCCCGTCTAAAATTCAAGACAGCGAGCTATCCGCCTAGCGGTCATGTTGCTGAAGAAATGGTCATTATACGGGCGTCGACTCTTGACTAACTCTCTGCTTTAACCAGTGGACTGCAACCGCTTTTTGGTCAGTTTGCGGGACAGCACTGCCTTGTATTTCAATGCGGACAGGGTCAGCGGTCTGCAGTTCTCACTTCTACACGTCGCCATCGCTAGAGAGGGAGCAACCTCGAGCGTAACTGGTGCTACTTCCAAAGAGTGTTAAGAGCGGCTAACTGCGGTCATGCCCCATGGCCTGGTGCGCCTCAATTTCTGTAGCCAAGACGCTCGTCACGACCCGCTGCCCTCCACGTCAATCAGTGGAGCAAAATTTCGGCACCTAATCACATCCTGGAACATCAAGTTTCGGTACAGTACCGGTACACAGATCAGTTTTCGAATATTTCGGAAAACTTCGCTAACCTACTGATCTGTAAGTACTTTTTACTACTCCAACCTTCGCTCAGCTTCGCACCGCTTACCCAGACCAAGCCCCTCACACAGTGACTCAAAATCCCCCGCCGCAAGGCGTGCCGGTTCGATTCCGGCCCCGGGCACCATACAGAAAAGCCGTTAAGTTCCAATGACTTGGCGGCTTTTTTCTTTGGCGGATCAATGGTGTGATTGGCAGGGGCTTGCAGCGCCACTGCCGGGGCAAGCCTCAAGGTGCCGGTCTCTTCACGAAATCGAGAATCTGTTCCTCTTGCGTCGCAGGCACCACCTGCACTCCTTGCGCCTCGAGATCGCCACGGATCTCTTCTAACGCATGGAAGGCCTTCACATCATGGGGCGGCGCCGAGAGACCAAGCTGCGCCGCCCTGCACTGCGCCCTTGGACGAAATACACCTGCCCATCGTCTCCACGGCAAATCAAAGGCTCCGTCACGCCCCGCCGGGCACGATCCAGTACCTCTTCAATTTCCACCGTGGGCTGGGCTGTGCGCATGGTTGCTCAATCTAGCAGGGCTTTGGCGAGTCTGGCTTGCACGGTTTGGTGCTGGTTTGGGCAACGGCGCAATAGAGCCAGCCACTGTCAGTTTTACGACATAACGGCACCAGCACCACCTGTTAACAGAGTCATACCCCAGAAAAGCTTCTGTAGCATTGCCGCCGTTCAAGCCTCCTCGAAATTCCCTTATGTCCGCCCTCTCCCTTCGCCAGAAGCTCCTGGCACCGCTGGTTTTCTGCCTGCTGGCCCTGCTCTGCCTCACTCTTTTCAATGCCTACGAGGCCCGCAGCAAAGCCTACGAAGCGCGGCAGCAGGCGCTGCGCGACTTTGTCGATTCGGCGGACAGCCTGATTTCGGGCATTGCCGCCGAGGCCAAGGCCGGCAAGCTGCCGGAGGATGAGGCCAAGGCCACGGCCATCGTCCGCGTGGGCCAGCTGCGCTATGCGGGCGGCGCAGGCTACATCACCAGCATTAGCACCGACTCGGTGGTTCTGAACAACCCCGCCAGCCCAGGCATCAACGGCAAGAACATGGCCGGCTTCCAGGATGCTAAGGGCAGCTATCTCTACCGCAGCATCGCCGCCGTGGGCGCATCGGCCCAGGGCAGCGGCACGCTCAGCTACTGGTGGCCGCGGCCGGGTGCCAAGGAGCCCAGCGAGAAGCTGGCCTACGTGAAGCGCTCGAGCGCCTGGAACTGGGATCTGATCGCGGGCGACTATGTCGACGATATCCAGCAGGCCTTCAACGCCACCATCGTCAAGTCGCTCGCGCTGCTTGCCGTGCTCGGCGCCCTGCTGACGCTGATTGCCTGGCTGACCACACGCAGTGTGCTCGATGCCATTGGCGGCGAGCCCACGGTGGCGGCGGAAATTGCCAACCGAATCGCCAACGGCGATCTGTCGGAGTCCGGGCTGGAAGGCGCATCGCGTGCGCCCGAGGGCAGTGTCATCGCCGCCGTGCAGCAGATGAGCGCGCAGCTGCGCGAGCTCGTGACGCGCATCCACGCCACGGCCGGCGTCATTCACCACTCCGCGGGAGAAATCGCCACCGGCAGCATGGATCTGTCGCAGCGCACGGAGCGCCAGGCCAGCGCGCTCGAGGAAACCGCTGCCTCGATGGAGCAGCTGACGGCCACCGTGCACCAGAACGCCGAGAATGCACAGCGCGCCAGCCAGATCGCCAACGGCGCCTGCACGGTGGCCGAGCGCGGCGGCGCGGTGGTGGAGCAGGTCGTGGCCACCATGGACGAGATCAACACCTCGTCGCGCCGTGTGGTCGACATCATCGGCGTGATCGACGGCATTGCCTTCCAGACCAACATCCTTGCCCTGAATGCGGCCGTGGAAGCCGCACGCGCCGGCGAGAACGGCCGCGGCTTCGCGGTCGTGGCGGGCGAGGTGCGCACGCTGGCGCAGCGCAGCGCCTCGGCAGCCCGCGAGATCAAGACCATGATCCAGGCATCGGTGGAACGCGTGGACGCCGGCGCCACGCTGGTCAACGACGCAGGGCAAACCATGCGCGAAGTGGTCTCGACGGTACGCAACATCACCGGCATCGTGACCGAAATCGCTTCGGCCAGCCGCGAGCAGAGCAGCGGAATCGGCCAGGTTGGTCAGGCGGTGGCGGAAATGGACCGCGTGACCCAGCAGAACGCCGCCCTGGTCGAGCAGTCGTCGGCCGCGACCCAGGTCCTGCAGGAGGAATCGGAGAAGCTGTCTCGTTTGACGGCGTCGTTCAAGCTCTAGGGCTTGGCGTGCCGCGGCCGGTGAATGCAGGCTGGTCCCCGGCTCGCTCCGCTTCCTGCGACAGGCGGCGCTCCTGGATGGTGCGCTCGCCAGTCCATTTGCGCGGATTGCCGCACATCCAGCATGAGCAGATACACGGATGCTGGACGACGGCGCCAAGGCGCCGAGCCTCCCACTCGCCCGGTTGATTGGCCCAGTAGCGAACGCGCGACTTCTTGAGACGCGCAACATGGCGCCGGCGCTCGGCCCGGCTCTGGTCTTTTGAATACATGAAGGCTCTATGGGCCGCCCGCCGCTGCAACAGTGCAGCTTTTCCTGGGCAAACGGCCATCTACATGGAGGTCTTCATGTACTCATCCGGTCGGTATATCGGGTAGGGCATCAACGGTAATTTGGATGAACGACATACGGTAACGCAGCCCACCACCCTCGACCGACGTTTTTTTTCCACAAACGCGCAGGACAAAGCTGTGGATAAGCTGTGTCCTGCATGTGCGAAAGCGCGGCAAGTCCTTGCCCGGTCAACAGGCTCGCTGGCTTGCCGCAATTTGAGGCATCGCAGCCAGCGCCTCAATCCTCCTGACGGCGGATCTGATCACGTCCCAGCGGAGTGATGGTCCACTTCCGGTCTTCGTCCTGATGCACCAGGCCGAATTCCAGCAGCCGTTTGGGAATATGTTCGCGCGCGGCGGTCTCGAAGGAAATCGTCTCGCCAATTTCGAGCTTCTTCAGCGTTTCGAGTTCGTCGACGGTGGGATCGAAATGCGGGTGTTGGGCATGGGCGTTCATGTTCATGGCTCTCTCTCCGGGAAACGAAACAAGCTTCCAGCGTAGCCCTTTGAAAATGCCCGTGCAAGCGCTGAGCTGCAGGTTGGCGCGACCTCCGACACGGCGCGGCGAGTTATCCCCGCGCGAGCTTCCGAAGCATGTGGACAAGTGCGCCCCTTGGGCTGGATAACTGGCCCAAGTCGTTGTCACCAAAGGACTATCGGGAAGCTGCCTGTTTTTTGGGCAGTCGGCATGGCGCCTTCAGCTCTTCCAGCGCGCGCCAGCCCAGGCGCACCACAGCAGCCCGGCAAACGCCAGCGTGCCGCCCGCCGTGCCGATATGGCCGAGCGATCCATGCTGGATGACCTGGTTGCCCAGCAGCGCGCCGCCGCCAATGCCGATGTTGAAGATGCCCGAGAACATCGCCATACCCACGTCGGTGGCATCCGCAGCCTCGCGCAGCACCTGGGACTGCATGGCCAGGGCGAAGCAGATCATGGCGATGCCCCAGAACGAGACCACGGTGTAGAGCGCCAGCGCATGGGACGCCGCGGGCAGCAGCAGCCACAGGCTCAGCCCCAGCGCGGCGCACGCACCCAGCAGGAAGCCGCGCGGATGGCGCATGCCGAAGCGGCTGAAGAGCAGGCTGCCGATCAGCCCCATGCCGCCAAACAGCAGCAGCACCAGGGTGATGCTGTCGCTGCCCAGGCCCGCCACATGCTGCACGAAGGGCTCGATATAGCTGTAGCCCGTGAACTGCGCCGTGATCACCACCGCCAGCAGCACATACAGCCACATCAGCGAACGCCGGCGCAGCAGCAGCGGCACGCTGGAGAGCGTGCCGGCATTCTGGCTGGGCAGCAGGGGCAGCAACCGGAACAGGCTGAACATCGCGGCGGCGGCGACCGCACCGATGGCCAGGAAGGTGGTGCGCCAGCCCAGCAGCTCGCCCACCACGCGGCCCAGCGGAATGCCCAGCACCATCGCCACCGAGGTGCCGACGGCCAGCAGGCTCAACGCCTGCGCCTTCTTGCCCTGGGGCGCCAGGCGCACCGCGAGCGAGGCCGTGATCGCCCAGAAAACCGCATGCGCCAGCGCCACGCCCACGCGGCTGAGCAATAGCAATGCATAGCTGGTGGCAATGCCCGACAGAACGTGGCTCACGATGAACACCGCCAACACGCCCATCAGCAGGCGGCGGCGCTCGACATTGCGCGTCAGCAGCATGCACGGCAGCGAGGCCAGCGCGACGATCCAGGCATACACCGTGAGCATCAGCCCGACCTGCTCGACGCGCATGCCGAAGCTCGCGCCTATGCCGCTGAGCAGGCCTACCGGCACGAACTCGCTGGTGTTGAAGACAAAGGCCGCGATGGCCAGGGCGACCACCGCCAGCCAGGAGGTCGATTGTGGGGAATGGGAAGTGGACATGGGGAGCGCGCGGCGCGCGGTAAGGACGCAAAGGGCCGTGGGGACGACCTCACGGACGCCCCACGGCCCGCAGCATAGCGGCCCGGCTGTGCGCCACCCGCCGGCGCGGCAAGTGCCCTTGGCGCCCCTCCGGTCAACAGGTCCGGCCCGGGGCTGCGCGTTTCAGCCCAGCGACTTCACGCGCTGCAATTGCGCGACTGCCGACAGGCACGACTGCGCCACCTCCACGCCCTTCTTGACGAAATGCGCGCGGAAGAACTCGAGGTGATCGGCATGCTCGTGGAAATCGCGCGGCGTGAGCACCGCTGACAGCACCGGCACGTCGGTGTCGAGCTGCACGCGCATCAGGCCGTCGATCACGGCGCTGGAGACGAACTCGTGGCGGTAGATGCCGCCGTTCACCACCAGCGCGCAGCCGATGATGGCATCGAACTGGCCGGTCAGCGCCAGGCGTTTGGCCATCAGCGGGATCTCGAAGGCGCCGGGCACGTCGAAATGCGCGATCTGCGCTTCGGGCATGCCCTGGCTGGTCAGCTCGCCCACCAGTGCGTTGCGCGCCTGATGCACGACATCGGTGTGCCAGCTGGCGCAGATGACGGCCACGCGGATATTGCGCGCGACGGAACTCCAGGGGGCCTTGGCCACGGTGGAGGAAGTGGAGGAAACAATGGCAGTGGAAGTCTGATTCATGACAAGTAGTGACGTTGACAACATGAATCAGGGCGCGCGCGACGCTGCGCGGCCACAGGGCCGGAAACCGGGCGCACTGCGGCAGCGAAGGAATGCGCGATCTCTTTCATCCGGACTATGACCGTCGGCTCTGGCATCGCACCAGATCTGCTGACCCTGCGGCGGCGCGGGCTGCTGCAGGCGCTCGCGGGCTGCCAGGGCCCGAGCCGAGGATACCGCCGGTGGGGAATTGCACCCCGCCCTGAGAACGCTGGCCCCACGCGGGGACCGAGGTCGATTCTAGCGGTGCCCGGCATCCGGCGCGCGCAGCGGCTGCAATGCCATTTGAGATACATCCCGCAACAACCATGGCGTGCAGGCAAAGCTTTGTGCGACGGGGTGTTGGCCGTCAACCAAAGCCTGCAGCCACGCGTATAAAAGCCAGGCAGCGCGGTTGCAGCCGCTTCCTGGCCCCGGGCCATGCCCCCACGACGGAGACCCTATGCGCAATATTCCAATTCGCCTTCTGACCGCAGCGACGCTGACCACCCTGGTTGCAGGCTGTGTGGTTCCGCCCGAACCCTACTATGACGGACCGGGCCGGGTCTACGACAGCCCCGGCACGATCGTGTATGAGCAACCCACGACCATCTACCGCAGCGGCCCGGTCTACACCGTGCCCGACCGGCGCGACGAACGCGCCTGGCGCGAGCACCAGCTCCGGGAAATGGAGCGCATGCGCTGGGCGCGCGAACGCGAGCGCGACCGGGAACGCATGCAGCACGATCTGCGGCGCGCCCAGGAGGAGCGCCAACGCGACCAGCAGCGCGCCCAGGCCGAACGCATGCGCGATCAGCAACGCGCGCATGCCGAACGCGAACGCCAGCGCGACCAGGCCGAGCGCCAGCGGGACCAGCAGCGCGCCCAGGCCGAGCGTCAGCGCGATCAGCAGCGCGCCGAAGCCGAGCGCCAGCGCCAGCAGCAGCAGCGTGACCGTGGCGGGGACCGCCGCGGCGACGGCGGCCCGCGCGGTGATGATCGCCGTGGCGATGGTGGACCACGTGGCGAACGTTGATCCCAGGCGATGAAAGAAGCGCATCTGCCAGCCCGGCAATGCCATGCCCTGGGCCTGGCACTGGCCGCGCTGTGCGCATTGGCGGCGCCGGCCCAGGGCCAGGTGCTGCGCTGCACCGATGCGCGCACCGGGGCCGTCAGCTATACCGATGGCAGCTGTGAATCGGGCGGGAAGGTGGAGCAGGTGTTGCCCGCACGCAGCGCCGAGGCGCTGGCGCGCGAACGCGAGGAAGCCGCACAGGCCATTGCCCGCAAGGAGCAGCGTCTGCGCGAGGAGGCTGCCGCGGCGGCACTGAACCCGCCGCCGGCGCCCGCTGCCGCAGCGCCGGTGGAGCCGCCGCGCTGCGTCCAATCACGCCAGCAACTGCAGTCCCTGCTGGCGCGCCCCGGCCGCGATGCTTCGGCCTACAGCCAGCAACTGGCCGCCGCGCAGCAACAGGTGGAGCTAGATTGCCTGGGCGCGCAGGCCTACCGTGAACTGGAGCAGTCGCGTGCCCGCTCCGCCGTGCCCGCGGCGCCGCTCGTCGTGCTGCCGCCGCTGCGCCCGGTGCGGCCGCTGCCGCCGCCGATGCAGCCGCCGCGCCCGGAGATGCGCCATTGCAATGTGTTTCGCTGCTACGACCACCAGGGCAATGTCTACCCGCGCTAGCGCACCGGCAGTCCCTGCAGCCCCTGTGCCACATGCGGATAGCGCAGCGCCACGCGCAGCTCCTGCACGAGGCGCGTGGTGCGCAGCCGGCGCGACTCGCCCATGAAGCTCAGCAGCGTCACGGGCAGCTCGCCCTGGGCCTGGCTGCGCGAGACCCGCGCCGGGCGCGGCAGGCCATAGAGATCGGCGGCCAGGTCGAAATAATCCCCCATGCGCAGATCGCTGGCATCCGCCACGTTGTAGATGCGCTGCGCCCGGCCGCGCCACAGCGCCGCGATGCAGGCGCGCGCCAGGTCGTCGGCGTGGATGTGGTTGGTATAGACATCGTCCTCGGCGCGCAGCACCGGCGTGCCGCGCAGCAGGCGCGTGCGCGGCGTGCCGCCCGCGCGGTCCGGCGCATAGATGCCGGGAATGCGCAGGATGCTGGCGCGCAGGCCCTGGCGCCCGGCCCAGCGCAGCGTGCGCTCGGCATTGACGCGGCGCATGGCGCGCCCGGTGCGCGCCGCCGCCGGCCGGCTTTCGTCGACCCAGGCACCGCCGCAGTCGCCATAGACGCCGCTGGTCGAGCCATAGACCAGCGCCTGCGGCACAGTGCGCCGGCGCAGCGCCTGCACCAGCGCCGTGGTGCGCGGATCGAGCCACCACTGCGGCGCTTCCTCGGGCGTGGCCGGTGGCGGCGCCAGGTGCAGCACGCGCGTGCCCAGGCCGGCCAGGCGGCGCAGGCTGCGCGGGTCGTCCAGATCACCCAGCAGCGGTGTGATGCGCTGCGCGCGCAGCGCCACGCGGCGTTCGGGCGAGGAGGTCAGTGCCAGCAGCCGCACGCCGCGCACGGCACGCGCCACGCGCTGGCCGACATCGCCGCAGCCGACGATCAGCAGGCGCTGGCGGCGAAACCGCGCCGGACGCGCGCCTAGAGGGTTTTGGTTTGAAGGCAAAATTCACCCTGTTGTGCAGGCCGGCACAGCCATGCCGCCACGCCTGCAAAAGACCCAAGGATAACGACAACATGACCCTGATTGCAGCCCCCACCCACCAGATCACCGTACAGCCCAGCGGCCGCGCCTTTGCCAGCCAGGGCATTGAGACCATCCTGGCCGCGGCCATCCGCGCCGGCGTGGGCCTGCCCTACGGCTGCAAGGATGGCGCATGCGGCTCGTGCAAATGCAGGAAGCTCAGCGGCAGCGTGGTGCATGGCGAGCACCAGGCCAAGGCGCTGACGCCTGAGGAGGAAGCCGCGGGCTTCGTGCTCACCTGCTGCGCCACGCCTGCAAGCGACGTGGTGCTGGAGTCGCGCCAGGTCACCGACGAAAGCGCGTTCCCGGTCAAGAAGATGCCGGTGCGGGTGGCGGCGCTGGAGCAGCTCGCGCACGACGTCATGCGGGTGCGCCTGCAGCTGCCGGCGCTGGAGAAATTCCGCTACCACGCGGGCCAGTATGTCGAATTCATCCTGCGTGATGGCGCCCGCCGTGCCTATTCGATGGCCACGCCGCCGCACCTGCAGGAAAGCGCGCCAGGCATCGAGCTGCAGATCCGCCACATGCCCGGCGGCGTGTTCACCGAGCATGTGTTCGGCGGCATGAAGGAGCGCGAGATCCTGCGCATCGAGGGACCCTTCGGCAGCTTCCATCTGCGCGAGGACAGCGACAAGCCGATCATCCTGCTGGCTTCGGGCACCGGCTTCGCGCCGATCCAGGCGATGCTCCAGCACATGCAGCACAAGGGCATCACGCGCCCGACCACGCTGTACTGGGGCGGGCGCCGGCCGCAGGACCTGTACCTCGACGGCTGGCTGCGCGAACAGCTCGCGCAGATGCCCTTCCTGCGCTACGTGCCCGTCGTGTCGGATGCGCTGCCCGAGGATGCGTGGACCGGACGCACCGGCTACGTGCATCAGGCGGTGCTCGATGACGTTGCCGATCTGAGCGGCCACCAGGTCTATGCCTGCGGCGCACCCATCGTCGTGGATTCCGCGCGCGAGAGCTATATCCGCCAGGGCGGATTGCCAGAGGAGGAGTTCTATGCCGATGCCTTCACGTCGGAAGCCGACAAGCACGGCGCATGAAGCCTGATCCAGACCACGCCTGAGCGGCCTAAAAGATACAAAATTTACGATCTTGCACAGGAAATCTGCTTTGACGGGTTAGCCCTCAGGACAAAACGCAGCTTTTTTGCAAGAATCGACAGCCAATGAATCGCCGCAACAGCCTCCTATCGCTGCTCGCCGCCACCGCGGCCCTGGCAGCCCCCCTCGCCCAAGCCCAGGAACCCATCCGCCTGATCGTGCCCTACGCACCAGGCGGTCCGCTTGACATCACCTCGCGCGCGCTGGCCGAGCGCGTGCGCGACTCGCTGGGCGTGGTCATCATCGAGAACAAGGCCGGCGCCGGCGGCAACATCGGCGCCGATGCCATCGCCAAGGCCGCACCCGACGGTCTGACCATCGGCCTGGCGGCCACCGCCACGCATGCGGTCAACCCCTGGCTGTACTCGCGCATGCCCTTCGACGCGGCCAAGGACTTCGCCGGCATCACGCAGATGGTGCGCGTGCCCAATGTGCTGGTGGTGAACGCCGACTTCGCCGAGCGCCAGAAGATCGCCACCATCGCCGACCTGCTGGCCTATGCCAAGCGCAATCCCGGCAAGCTCAACTACGGCAGCGGCGGCAACGGCAGCGCGGGCCACCTGGCCGGCGAGATGCTCAAGCAGAAAGCCGGCATCTTCGCGCTGCACGTGCCCTACCGCGGCGCCAACCCGGCGCAGCTGGCGCTGCTGTCGGGCGAAGTCGACTTCAACATCGACAACCTGGCCGCGGCCGCGCCCAACATCCGCTCGGGCAAGCTCAAGGCCCTGGCCGTGACCTCGCTGGCGCCCTCCTCGCTGCTGCCCGGCGTGCCCGCGCTGTCGCAAACCTTCCCCGGCTTCTCCATCGACACCTGGTGGGGTCTGGTGGCACCGGCCGGCACGCCGCAGGCGGTGCTCGACAAGCTCCACAAGGCGTTCACCGATGCGCTCAAGGCACCGGAAACCAAGACCCGCTTCGAGCTGCTGATGGCCGAACCCGTGGCCTCGAGCCCGGCGCAGTTCGACCAGTTCATGGCGGCCGAGCGCAGGAAGTACCAACAGGTGGTGAAGGCTTCGGGGGCGAAGGTCGACTGACTTCTCGGGCTTCCATGAAGAAACCCCGCTGCAAATGGCTGTGGCGGGGTTTTTTATTGGGAGGTTGGCCTGGAGCGGAGGTGGCGGCGACTTGAGGCGGGGCCGTCCACCCTTCGACGGGCTCAGGGGGCCCCGCCTAGGGCGAACGGTTCAAATCCGCTCGTCGAGCTTGTCGAAGGGCGAACGGTTCAAACATCCGTTCGCCCTGAGCTTGTCGAAGGGTAACGGGCCTGTCCTCAAAACAGAGCCGCAGCCCCCGCCCACCCCGGCCCCTCGATCCTCTCGATCCGCTGATCTTCGACGGCCTCCAGTTGCGCCGACGTGACCCGATGCGGCGCAATCTCCGCCAACGGCAGCAACACAAACGCTCGCTCCCCCATCCGCGGATGCGGCAGCGTCAGGCGCTCGGTGGCCAGCGCAATATCGCCATAAATCAGCAGATCCAGATCCAGCGTGCGTGGCGCGTTGCGGTAGGGCCGCTCGCGCCCCGCGGCCTGCTCGATGGACTGCAGCGCATCGAGCAGCGCCAGCGGTTGCAGCCGCGTGGCGAGCTCCGCCACCGCGTTGAGATAGTCGGGCCCGCCCGCATTGATGGGCGCGCTGGCGTAGAGCCCGGAGACCTGCGCCAGCCGTGTACCAGGCAGTGCCGCAAGCGCCTGCACGGCGCCGGCCAGCGCCGCGCCGCGGTCGCCCAGGTTGGCGCCCAGACCGATCCAGGCCAGGACTTCGGGCGCTTCAGACCCCATGGCCGGCCTCAATACGGCGAAGCGTCATCGGTGGTGCCGCGGTGCAGGTCGATGCCGGCATCGCCTGCACTCTTGGGCTTGCGCCGGCGCCGGCGTTTCTTCGGCGCGGCGCCTTCGTCGGCCTCGGCCGGCGCGGCATGGGCCGAGGCAGCTTCCGCCGCTTCCGGCGCGGCAGCCGGGCCGGCCGCCTTCGCGCGGCGTGGCGCGGGCGCGGCCGCCTTCTGGCGCTGGCGCTGCTCCTCGCGCGCCTGCGCGATCAGGTCGTCGCGGCGCAGGTCGTCGGCCTGCTGGAATTCCTGCCACCAGTTCGCCAGCGCCTCCTCGACCTCGCCCACATCGGCGCGCAGGCGCAGGAAGTCGAAGCCCGCGCGAAAGCGCGCCTGCTCGACCAGGCCCAGCGGCGTGACGCCCGAGCGCTTCTCGAAGCGCGGCTGCATGACCCAGATCTCGCGCATGTCGGCGGCCAGCTTGCCGCGGCCCGAGACATCGCCGATGCGCTGCTGGAACACGTCGTCGATCGATTCCTGCAGCGCCGGGAAGGGATGGTAGCGCTGCTGCAGGCGCTGCTCCCAGCCCTGCTTGACGTCCTGCCACAGCACGCAGGCCAGCAGGAAGCTCGGCGCCACGGGCTTGCCTTCGCTGACACGGCGGTCGGTGTCGGCCAGCGCCGCCTTGACGAAGGGATGGTCCGCGCGCTCGACGACGACGTCCAGCAGCGGATAGATGCCGCGGTCCAGGCCCAGCTCGCGCAGGCGCGCGATCGAGGCCAGCGCATGGCCGGTCTGCAGCAGCTTGAGCATCTCGTCGAACAGCCGGCTTTGCGGCACTTCGGCCAGCAGGTGCTGGCTCGCGATCAGCGGCGCCGCGGTCTTGGGCTCGAGCTTGAAGCCCACGTCATGCAGCTTGGCGGCGAAGCGCACGGCACGGATGATGCGCACCGGGTCCTCGCGGTAGCGCGTGGCGGCATCGCCGATCATGCGCAGCACGCGCTTTTTCGCGTCCTGGATGCCCTTGTGGTAGTCGACGACGATCTGCGTGGCAGGGTCGTAGTACATGGCATTGATGGTGAAGTCGCGGCGCGTCGCGTCCTGGTCCTGCGGGCCCCAGACGTTGTCGCGCAGCACGCGGCCGCTGGCATCGACCGCATGCTTCATGCCCGCGAGCACCGCCTTGCTGGTGCGCTCGTTGCCCAGCACGCTCTCGGCCTGGCTGTTGTCGAGGAAGGCGCGGAAGGTCGAGACCTCGATGACCTCGTTCTCGCGCCCGCGGCCGTAGACCACGTGGACGATGCGAAAGCGCTTGCCGATGATGAACGCGCGCCGGAACAGGTTCTTGACCTGCTCGGGCGTGGCATCGGTGGCGACGTCGAAATCCTTGGGCCGCAGGCCCAGCAGCAGGTCGCGCACCGCGCCGCCCACGATATACGCCTCGAAGCCCGCATCCTGCAGCGTCTCGACCACGTCGAGGGCGCGCCGGTCGACGAGCTCGGGATCGATGCCATGCACCGAGGCGGGCACTTCCTCGCGCTTGCCAAAGCGCAGCTTCTGCGCACGCGCGCCGGCGCCGGGCTTGCCCAGCAGTTTGTCGATGATGGTTTTGATCATGGGTGTTCGTTAAACAGGTCCAGTATGCGCCAACCGCGCTCCAGGGCCAGGGCGCGCAGGCGCGCGTCGGGGTTGGTCGCGACCGGATGGTCGACTTTCTCCAGCAGGGGCACGTCGTTCATGGAGTCGCTGTAGAAGGTGGTCTCCACCGCGTCCCAGTCCAGGCCGCGCTGTGCCAGCCATTGCTGCATGCGCAGCACCTTGCCTTCGCGCATGGTCGGGTGGCCGTCGATGTCGCCGGTGATCCAGCCCGCGGCATCGCGCGCGAGCTGCACCGCCAGCAGTTCGCCCACGCCCAGCGCCTGCGCGATCGGGCGGGTGATGAACTCGTTGGTGGCGGTCACGATCACGATCTCGTCGCCGGCATCGCGGTGCGCCTGGATCAGCGCCAGCGCCGCCGGGTGGATCGCGGGCGTGATGACTTCCAGCATGAACCGTGCGTGCGCCTCCGCCGCAGCCTCGGCGCCGCGCGTGCGCACCGCCTCGGTGGCGAAGCGCACGTAGTCATGCACGTTCAGCGTTCCGGCCTGGTAATCGGCGTAGAAGGCATCGTTGCGGCGCCCGAATTCCACCGGATCGGTCCAGCCGATGCGGGTGGTGAAGACGCCCCACTCGTAGTCCGAGTCCAGGGGCAGCAGGGTGTGGTCCAGGTCGAACAGCGCCAGCCGCTTGCGGGCTTGGGGCGCGGGACTGGGCGCGGAAGGTGTTGGCATGGGGTTCCAGAAAATGAGGCCGGGCAGCAGCGGCTACTCGGTCTCCAACATCGTCTTGAGCAGTGGAATGGTGATGGCGCGCTTGTTGCGCAAGGCAAAGCCATCGAGCATGTCGAGCAACTGCATGAGGCTGCCCAGGTCGCGCGAGAAGCGCTTGAGCATGTAGTCCATCACGTCGTCGCCGAGGAACACGCCGCGCGAATCGGCCTCCTGGCGCAGCACCGCGCGGCGCGCGGGTTCGTCCAGCAGGTGCAGCTGGAACACATGGCCCCAGCCCAGGCGGCTGCGCAGGTCCTCGCGCAGCTTCAGGTCCGCCGGCGGCGTCTCGCCGGCCGCCAGCACCCAGCGCGGGATGCCTGTGGCGGGGCTGGTGGCATTGACGAACCAGTTGAAGGCGCGTGCCTGCTGCATCGGGGTGTACAGGTGCACATCGTCCATCAGCACCGCCGACCAGCGCTCGTCGAACTCAGGCGGATAACCGATGGTCGCATCCAGCCAGCCCACGATGGCCCCCTGCTCGCGCAGCGCTTCGCGCACCGATTTGAGCAGATGGGTCTTGCCCGAGCCCGATTCGCCCCACAGGTAGGTGGGCACCGGCGAGCGCGTCATGCCCGCGCGGCCCTCGCCGACCCACAGCCGCAGGTGCTGCAGCACCGCCGTGTTCGGGCCGGCAAAGAAGCGCGACAGCGAGGGACTCGTTGCCAGGCCGATATCCAGTGCCATCTGCTTCATGAACGGCATACGCGGCACGCCCTCCTACCTGGGACCAGGGGAGGCCGCGCGCAACAGGCTGGCAAGGGGAAGTTCGGCAACATCACAGACGACAGAGCAAAAGGCCCCTGGCGCAGTGCATGCGGCAGGGCTCGAAAGGCACTGCCGGGGCAGCGCCGCTGCAGATTTTAGTCTGCGCGCGCAACCAAAGCACGCAGCCGGGCTGCACAGACCCGGTGAAAAGCCCCTGAAACCCGGCCCAGGCCCCGCCGCGACCAGGGTCAAGGGCCGTAAAATCCCCCAGTTCCGCCCCTGCCGGGCCCACTGCACTGACCATCCATGAGCTCCTCTGCCACCCCCACTCCCATTTCCTACAAAGACGCTGGCGTCGACATCGTTGCCGGCGATGCCCTGGTCGAGCGCATCAAGCCGCTGGCCAAGAAAACCATGCGCGAAGGCGTCATGGCCGGCATTGGCGGTTTCGGCGCGCTGTTCGAGGTGCCCAAGCGCTACCAGGAACCCGTGCTGGTCTCGGGCACCGACGGCGTGGGCACCAAGCTGCGCCTGGCATTCGAGTGGAACATGCACGACACCGTGGGCATCGACCTGGTGGCCATGAGCGTCAACGACGTGCTGGTGCAGGGCGCCGAGCCGCTGTTCTTCCTGGACTACTTCGCCTGCGGCAAGCTGGACGTGGACACCGCCGCGGCCGTGGTCGGCGGCATCGCGCGCGGCTGCGAGCTCTCGGGCTGCGCGCTGATCGGCGGCGAAACCGCCGAAATGCCCGGCATGTACCCCGAAGGCGAATACGACCTCGCCGGCTTCGCGGTCGGCGCCGTCGAGAAGTCCAAGATCCTCACGGGCCAGAACGTGCAGGCCGGCGACGTGGTGCTGGGCCTGGCTTCGGCAGGCGTGCACTCCAACGGCTTCAGCCTCGTGCGCAAGTGCATCGAGCGCGCCGAAGCGGGCGGCACGCTGCCCGAAACGCTGGACGGCAAGCCCTTCAAGCAAGCGGTGATGGAGCCCACCCGCCTGTACGTCAAGAACGTGCTGCAGGCACTGGCCCTGCACCCGATCAAGGCGCTGGCCCACATCACCGGCGGCGGCCTGCTGGAAAATATCCCTCGCGTCCTGCCCGACGGCCTGGCCGCCCACCTCGACGCCGGCAGCTGGCCCCAGACCGAGCTGTTCGCCTGGCTGCAGGCCACGGCCGGCATCGATGCCGTGGAAATGAACCGCACCTTCAACAACGGCATCGGCATGGTCGTGGTGGTGCCCGCCGAGCAGGCCGAGGCCACGGCGGCCACCTTGCAGGGCCTGGGCGAAATGGTCTATACCATCGGACGTATCGCCGCGCGCGGTGACGGCGAACCCGTCGAAGTGCGCTGACCCAGCCTGACCCACCTGCGCCCAGATGTCCGATAACCTTCCTGTCCTCCGAGAAGAATTTTCCCAGACACCTTCGCGCAGCGTGATCAACGCCAGCTATCTGCTGATGGCCGGCACCCTGCTGCTGGTCATGTGGCAAGGCCTGTTGCCCGGCCTGCTGAGCGTCTGCGTGGGCTTCATGCTCACGCGCGCGCTGGCCCGGCTGCTGGCGCGTGCGCAGCGCCGCCGCGCCCCCGGCTACCTGCCGCACTGGGCGCAGGTGCTTGCGGCCACGCTGGTCGTGCTGGCGCCGCTGGCGCTGCTGAGCAGCGCCCTGCCCCATACCCGTGGCTACATCGTCGAGGCGCCGCAGCAGTACAAGGAACTGCTCGACTACCTGGCGCGCACCGTGCTCGAGCTGCGCCACAAGCTGCCGCCCGATATCGCCAGCCAGCTGCCCGACGGCGCGCGCGAGATCCAGGCCATGATCGCCTCCTACCTCGGCGCCAAGGCCGGGGTGCTGGCCCAGGCCGGCAGGGCCTGGCTGTCGGGGCTGCTGCATGCCTATGTCGGCCTGCTGATCGGCGCACTGGCCGCGGTGCGCCACATCCCGCTGCAGCGCCCGCCGCTGGTCGATGCGCTCTACCAGCGCATCATGCTGTTTGGCGAGGCCTTCGCGCAGATCGTTGCCGCCCAGTTCTGGATTGCGACCCTCAACGCCGTGTTGACGGCGATGTTCCTGCTGTTCGTGCTGCCCCACTGGGACCTGGCGCTGCCCTATACCCCGGCGCTGATCATGCTGACCTTCTTCGCCGGGCTGATCCCGATCGTCGGCAACCTGCTGTGCAACGCGGTCATCACGCTGGTCGGCCTGTCGGTGTCGCCGGTGGCCGCCGCCGCCTGCCTGGGCTTCCTGATCCTGATCCACAAGGCCGAGTACGTGATCAACGCCAAGGTCGTCGGCCGGCGCACGCACATGGGCGTGTGGGAGCTGCTGTCGGTGATGTTCGTGGCCGAGGCGGTGTTCGGCCCGGCGGGGCTGGTGGCGGCGCCGCTGTTCTATGCGTATCTGAAGAAAGAGCTCGAGGCGCGGCGGCTGGTGTAGGGGCCCTTTGTCTCACCGTTTTTCCAGAGCCGTCAAAGAGTAGCAGACACAATTAGACCAATGACCGTTTACCCTTCGACAGGCTCAGGGCGAACGGTTAAAACCTCCGTTCGTCCTGATCCTGAGCTTGTCGAAGGATCGAAGGATGGACGGCCAGTGCTCCAGTCTTGGCCCACTGGTACGGTATCGCCCCTACCCCCGCAACACCGCCAGCCGATTCGCAATCAACCCCGCATCGGGCCGGTCCCCCGCGTGCTCCAGGTAGGTTTCCCAGTCGGCCACCGCCTCGCGCGTGCGGCCCTGCTCGGCCAGCACCGCGCCGCGGTCGCGGTACTCGGCCCAGTCTTCGGGCAGCAGCACGATCAGCCGGTCGAGCGTGGCCGTGAGCAGCGCCCACTGGCTTTGCGCGAAGTAGATTTCCTTGAGATTGCGCAGCAGCCGCTCGAGGATGTCGCGCGGCGTGGCCGCCTGCAGGTGCAGGCCCAGGGGAATGCTGTCCTCGCGGCGCCCGCGCCCCAGGCCGAAGGGCTCGAGCCGCTGCGCCAGTTCCTGCGCGGAAAAGGAGGTGCCGGTCAGCGGATCCATGACCACCTGGCCCTCGGGCAGCCCCACCTTGAGCAGGAAATGGCCGGGAAAGGAAATGCCCGCGGCCTGCAGCCCCGCGGCCTGGGCCAGCTCCAGCCACACCAGCGCCAGGCTCACGGGAATGCCGCGCCGCGTGGCCAGCACCACCGGGATATAGCTGTTCTCGGGAGCGTAGTAGTTGTTGACGTTGCCGCCGAAGCCCATCTCGCCAAAGAAGAAATGGTTGACCACCTTGAGCCGCTGCAGCGGCGTGTGCACGCCCGCCAGGTGGCGCGTCAGGCGCATCTGCATCTGGTCGATATCGGCCAG
The DNA here is from genome assembly GCF_023634805.2 of Comamonas endophytica. Taxonomy (NCBI): domain Bacteria; kingdom Pseudomonadati; phylum Pseudomonadota; class Betaproteobacteria; order Burkholderiales; family Comamonadaceae; genus Comamonas; species Comamonas endophytica. The sequence continues at coordinate 2,801,352 of NZ_CP106881.1, read as the reverse complement.
CACGGCCTGGATGTCGAGCTCGGGGAATTCATCCTGCGCGATGCAGATCGCCGCCTCCATCAGCGGCAACTGCTCATCGCTTTGCACCAGGGTGGCAAAGTACTGCAGGGAAGAAGGCGCATCGAAACGCAGTGACATGCTGTCCTTGTACGACCAGGCGCCCAATGGCGCAAGTAGGATGGCGGCCCGTCCGGTTTTCAAACCGCGGGGGCTGCCTACCTTACAGCGAAAAACCGCGTAAGCAACTGCTACCGATGCAACAACTGCCGCAGCTTCAGGCCCGCCGCCCAGAGCGCGCCGAAATACACCAGCGCCGCAGCCACGATGGCCAGCGCCAGCCAGCCCATGCGCTGCAGGTCGTGCTGACGCAGGCCGGTCCAGTCCAGTGCCTGCGCGCTCCAGCCCAGCAAGCCGGACAGCAGCAGGCTGGCCGCCAGCACCTGCAGCAGCAGCCGGCCCCATCCGGGCCGCGGGCGGAAGGTGCCGCGGCGCAGCAGCACCACCAGCAGCCAGGCCGCGTTGACCAGCGCCGCCAGACCGATCGACAGCGCCAGCCCGGTATGCGCCAGCCAGGGCACGAGCGCCAGGTTCAGCAGCTGGGTGATCACCAACACCACCACCGCGATCATCACCGGCGTGCGGATGTCCTGGCTCGCGTAATACGCAGGCGCCAGCACCTTGATCGCCACCAGTCCCACGAGCCCGGCGCCGTAGCCGGCCAGCGCCAGCGCGATCTGGCCCACGTCGCGCTCCGTCAGCGCGCCGCGGTGGAACAGCGTGGCCACCAGCGGCTCGGCAAACACCAGCAGCGCCACGGCGCAGGGCACGGCCAGCACCAGCACCAGGCGCAGGCCCCAGTCCAGCATGGCCGAATAGCGCTCGCCATCCGCCGCCGCCCTGGCCGCGGCGAGCTGCGGGGTGAGCACCACGCCCAGCGCCACTCCCAGCAGCGCCGTGGGGAACTCCATCAGCCGGTCGGCATAGAACAGCCAGGACACGCTGCCCGGCGCCAGATAGGAGGCGATCTGCGTGTTGATCATCAGCGAGACCTGCGCCACGCCCACGCCCAGCAGCGCCGGCGCCATCAGCGACAGGATGCGGCGCACGCCCGCGTCCTGCCAGGCGGCGCGCACCGCGCTCCAGCGCAGGCCGATGCGCGGCAGCAGGCCCAGCCGGCGCAGCGCCGGCAGCTGCACGCCCAGCTGCAGCACGCCGCCGAGCATCACGCCGGCCGCCATCGCATAGATCGGCTCGATACCGCGCGCGGCGAACCAGGGCGCGCCGACCAGCGCCGCGCCGATCATGCTGAGGTTGAGCAGCACCGGCGTGGCCGCGGGCACCACGAAGCGCTTCCAGGTGTTGAGCACGCCGGCCGACAGCGCCACCAGCGACATGAAGCCGATATAGGGGAACATCCAGCGCGTCATCAGCACGGCGGCGTCATAACTGGCGCCCTGCTGCTGCAGCCCGCTGGCCAGCAGCCAGACCAGCAGCGGCGCCCCCAGCACGCCCAGCACGCAGGTCAGCACCAGTGCCCAGGTCAGTACCGTTGCCACGTTGGCGATGAGCTGGCGCGTCGCCTCCTCGCCCTCCTTCTCCTTGGTCGCGGCCAGCACCGGCACGAAGGCCTGGCTGAACGCCCCCTCGGCAAACAGCCGCCGGAACAGGTTGGGTATGCGGAAGGCGACGTTGAAGGCGTCGGTCAGCGCGTTGGCGCCGAACATGGAGGCCATGAGCAGGTCGCGCAGCAGCCCGGTGATCCGGGAAGCCAGCGTGAGCAGCGAGACGGTGGAGGCGGCTTTGAGCAATGACACCCAAGCAGTGTATGCGCTGCAAGGGCTTGGCGCCGTGCATCCGCGCACAACAGATGCTACAATCTTCGGCTTCGCTGACATCATCCTCAGACACTCAAGGAATTTGAATCATGGCATCTGCTAAACCCAAGAAAAAGAACCCCCGCCTGGCATCGGGCCGCAAGCGCGCCCGCCAGAACGTGGTCCTGAACGCTGCGAACACTTCGCTGCGCTCGAAGTACCGCACCGCCGTCAAGAACGTCGAAAAGGCCGTTCTGGCCGGCGACAAGACCAAGGCATCGGAACTGTTTGCCAAGGCACAGTCCGTGCTGGATACCATTGCCGACAAGGGTATCTTCCACAAGAACAAGGCAGCTCGCGACAAGAGCCGCCTGTCCGCCAAGGTCAAGGCCCTGGCACTGGCCGCTTAAAGCTCATTTAAGCAATCGCACGGATGGCGCAAGCCATCTGCCGTTTGTAACGGGTGCGCTGTCTGCGAACGATGAAACCGCCTTCGGGCGGTTTTTTCGTTGTAAGTCATGAATGGTGCTTCTTGCTTGAGGACAGGCCGTCCATCCTTCGACGGGCTCAGGACGAACGGTTTCAATGGTTGTTGCTTGAGGACAGGCCGTCCATGGTTCGATGGGGCCGCCCAGGCAAGCTCGCCACGAACGGTAAAGACGAAACCCGCCCAAATACCCCACCACCGTTCGCCCTGAGCCTGTCGAAGGGCGTTTTAGGGCACGGCTCACGCATAGCACTGCACTGCGCCGCTTACAAAAAAGCCGGCGCAAGGCCGGCTCGGTCGGGATGCAAAAGCAGCGTGCACTAGGCACCGCCGGCCGAGCCCTTTGGCGGCACATCCGGCAACAAACAAGCCTCCGCGATCTGCAGATCATTGTCCTTGGCGAAGTTGATCACGAAATCCCAGGCCATGGGCTCGTGCTCGCGCAGGTCGGCGTGCAGCACCACGCACTTGGTGCCGTTGAGCGTGGTGGGAATGCACCAGGGCGAATAGCTCAGATGGCTGCCGGGACGTGCCCCCCCAGGGCGGAACTGGCTCATGACGCCGGCCAGGCGTTCGGCCCAGTCGCTGGGCCTGAAGGTTTTTCCGTCCCGGGTCAGACCCTGGATGAACAGTTCTTGTGAGTTGGGGGAGACCATCGATATCGTTGTGCAAAGTGATGCGACCCGGGCGGGATCGCCGCCGGCAGGTCAATGGAAGATTCTAACTCTTATACAAGAGTTAGCCCAGGCTACCGGACACTCCATGGGCCCATCGCACGGCTGTAGTGCATATTCCTCAATTTTCATCCTGCCGCGTCCAACTAAAATTGTAGTTCGCTCAACCCGGGCCATGGATGCAATGTCCATGCCGCCCCCGCTTTCTTGGGAGATTTTTGCAATGACCGATTTCATTGAGGCTGCCTCGCCCCACGTGATGAACACCTATGGCCGCGTCCCGATCGCTCTGGAGCGAGGCCAGGGCTGCCGCGTCTGGGACGTGAATGGCAAGGAGTACCTCGATGCGCTCGGCGGCATTGCCGTGAACACGCTGGGCCACAACCACCCGCGGCTGGTGCCGGCGCTGCAGGAGCAGCTCACGCGGCTGATCCACACCTCGAACTACTACCATGTGCCCGGCCAGGAAACCCTCGCCAGGCTGCTGGTCGAACGCTCGTCGATGACCAACGTGTTCTTCTGCAGCACCGGCCTCGAAGCCAACGAAGCCGCGATCAAGATCGCGCGCAAGTACGGTGTCGACAAGGGCATTGCCCGCCCCGAGATCGTGGTCTATGACCATGCCTTCCACGGCCGCTCGATCGCCACCATGACCGCCACCGGCAACGCCAAGGTGCGCGACGGCTTCGGCCCGCTGCTCGACGGCTTCATCCGCGTGGCGCCCAACGACTATGAGGCGCTGCTGGCGGCCACCGAAGGCAATGACAACATCACGGCCGTGATGATGGAGCCGATCCAGGGTGAAGGCGGCCTGCACCCGATGCGCGCCGAATACCTGCAGCAGGTGCGCGCGCTGTGCGACGCGCGCGGCTGGCTGCTGATGCTCGACGAAGTGCAGGCCGGCATGGGCCGCACGGGCAAGTGGTTCGCCCACCAGTGGGCCGGCATCGTGCCCGACGTCATGACGCTGGCCAAGGGCCTGGGCTCGGGCGTGCCGGTCGGCGCCGTCGTGGCGCACGGCAAGGCCGCCGAGGTGCTCAAGCCCGGCAACCATGGCTCCACCTTTGGCGGCAACCCGTTGGCCATGCGCGCGGGCATCGAGACCATCCGCATCATGGAGGAAGACGGCCTGCTCGAGCAGGCGAGCCGCGTCGGCGAGCATCTCAAGGCCGCGCTGCGCGAGAAGCTCGGCCGCCTCGAGGGCGTGGTCGACATCCGCGGCCAGGGTCTGATGATCGGCATCGAGCTGTCCAAGCCCTGCGGCCAGCTGATCGGCCAGGCGGCAGAAGCCGGCCTGCTGCTGAGCGTGACCGCCGACACCGTGATCCGCCTGGTGCCGCCGCTGATCCTGACGACGCAGGAAGCGGACGAGATCGTGGACCGGTTGCTGCCGCTGGTGCAGGCCGTGCTCGCGGCCTGAACGGAAGGACTTTATGAAGCATTACCTGCAATTCAGCGATTTCACCGCCGAGGAATACGCCTACCTGTTCGAGCGCGCGGCGCTGATCAAGAAGAAATTCAAGGCTTACGAGAAGCACCACACGCTGGGCGACCGCACGCTGGCGATGATCTTCGAGAAGGCCAGCACGCGCACCCGCGTGAGCTTCGAGGCCGGCATGTACCAGCTCGGCGGCTCGGTGGTCCACCTGACCTCGACGGACAGCCAGCTGGGCCGCTCCGAGCCCATCGAGGACAGCGCGCGCGTCATCAGCCGCATGACCGACCTGGTGATGATCCGCACCTTCGGCCAGGAGCGCATCGAGCGCTTTGCCGAATACTCGCGCGTGCCGGTCATCAACGGGCTGACCAACGAATTCCACCCCTGCCAGATCCTGGCCGACATCTTCACCTTCATCGAGCACCGCGGCTCGATCCAGGGCAGGGTCGTGGCCTGGGTCGGCGACGGCAACAACATGGCCAACACCTGGCTGCAGGCCGCCGACCTGCTGGGCTTCAAGGTCCATCTGAGCACGCCCGGCGGCTATGAAGTGGACGAGCGCCTGGCCTTCAACGGCAAGGCCGCGAATCCCGGCAGCTATGCGGTCTTCAAGGACCCGCTCGAGGCCTGCGCCGGCGCCGACCTGGTCACGACCGATGTCTGGACCAGCATGGGCTTCGAGGCCGAGAACGAAGCGCGCAAGAAGGCCTTTGCCGACTGGTGCGTGGACGCCGAGATGATGGCCGCGGCGCGCCCCGACGCGCTGTTCATGCACTGCCTGCCGGCGCACCGCGGCGAGGAGGTCGAGGCCGAGGTCATCGACGGTCCGCAATCCGTGGTCTGGGAAGAAGCGGAGAATCGGATGCATGTGCAAAAAGCCTTGATGGAGTATCTGCTACTCGGCAAGCAGGTGGACTAGAGCGGCGTAGGCCGTCATCCTTCGACGGGCCCGGTGCGAACGGTTCCAACGTTCGCACCGGGCCCGTCGCACTGCATTTGGCGATGCGTATTTGCGCCTTGCCGCAGGCATCCTTTTTCCCCTGCCGCCAACGCGTGCAGAAAGATTCCGCCATGCCCTCCTTTGAAGAGATACAGCAACGCGAGACCGGGCTGCAGCAGCACCTGAGCGGCGCGCAGATCGTGATGATCGCGATTGGCGGCGCCATCGGCACGGGGCTGTTCATGGGCAGCGCGTTTGCCATCGGCTTCGCCGGCCCGAGCGTGCTGCTGAGCTATGCGATCGGCGCGCTGATCGCGCTGCTGCTGATGGGCTGCCTGGCCGAGATGACCGTGGCCCACCCCATCTCGGGCTCGTTCGGTGCCTATGCCGAGCACTACATCGCGCCCTGGGCCGGCTTTCTCGTGCGCTATGCCTACTGGGCCGCGGTGGTGCTGGCCGTGGGCATGGAGGTCACGGCCGTCGGGCTCTACATGGGCTACTGGTTTCCCGAATCGCCGCGCTGGCTCTGGGTGGCGGTCTTCTCGGCGGCGCTGATCGCGGTGAACGCCTCGAGCGTCAAGGCCTTCGGCCAGGTCGAGTACGTCTTCTCGATGGTCAAGATCGTGGCCATCGTCGCCTTCATCCTGATCGGCGCCTATGTGGTGTTCGGCGCGCAGCGCCCGGACATCGGCTTTCACCACTACACCGCGCAGGGCGGCTTCTTTCCCAACGGCCTGTGGGGCTGCTGGGTCGGCGTGATCGTCGCGATCTTCAGCTACCTGAGCCTGGAGGCGATTGCCGTGGCCGCGGGCGAGGCGCGCGATCCGCAGCAGGCGATCACCAGCGCCTTCCGCACGACGGTGCTGCGGCTGGTGCTGTTCTATCTGCTGACGCTGGCGCTGATGCTGGCCATCGTGCCCTGGCACCAGGCCGGCACCGACCGCAGCCCCTTCGTGCAGGTGATGGAGATCATCGGCATACCCGGCGCCGCGCATGTGCTCAATTTCGTGGTGCTGGTGGCGGCGCTGTCGGCGATGAACAGCCAGCTGTATGTGACCTCTCGCATGATGTTCAGCCTCTCGCGCGGCGGCTATGCGCCCAAGGCGCTGGGCCGCCTCAACGCGCGCGGCGTGCCCACGCGCGCCATTGCCGTGTCGTGCATGGGCATAGCCGTGGCCATGGTGCTCAATGTCTGGCAGCCCCAGAAGTCGCTGGTCTGGATGATGAGCATCGCGATGTTCGGCGCGATGTTCACCTGGTTCATGGTGTTCGTCACGCACCTGTTCTTCCGCGCGCGCTGGAAGGCCGAGGGCAGCCGCCCGCTGGCCTTTCGCATGTGGGGTTTCCCGGCGCTGACGCTGCTGGGCGCGGCGTTGATGCTGGGCGTGCTGGTCACGACCTATTTCACCGAGGAATTCCATCTCACGCTGCTGACCGGGGTGCCCTTCCTGGGCTTGCTGCTGCTGATCTACGCTTTCTGGTTTCGGCGCCGCGCAAGGCCTGGCCGCTGACAGACGGCGCGGGCCAGGGGGTTAGAGTCGTCAGCCATGACACAGCTTCTCTGGGACATCTCCCCGCCAATCCACGGCGCCAGCCCGGTGTTCCCCGGCGACACGCGCTACAGCCAGCAATGGTGCGCGACCATCACGCCGGATTGCCCGGTCAATGTCAGCGCCATCACCATGTCGCCGCATATCGGTGCGCATGCCGATGCGCCGCTGCACTACGACCCCGAGGGCGCGGCGATCGGCGCGGTCGATCTCGAACCCTTTCTCGGCCCATGCCGCGTGATCCACGCCATTGCGCGCGGGCCGCTGCTGCGCTGGCAGGACCTCGCGCATGCGATCACGCCCGATCTGCCGCCGCGGGTGCTGGTGCGCACCTATGAACGCGCACCCGCGGGCTGGGACGAGGATCTCGCCGCCTACGCGCCCGAAACCATCGAGCGCCTGGCCGATCTGGGCGTGCAGCTGATAGGCATCGACACCGCCAGCATCGATCCGGCCAGCAGCAAGGCGCTGGAGAGCCACCAGGCGATCCGCCGGCGCGGCCTGCGCGTGCTGGAGAACCTGGTGCTCGATACCGTGCCCGAGGGCGACTACGAGCTGATTGCGCTGCCGCTCAAGCTGACCCAGGCCGATGCTTCCCCCGTACGCGCAGTCCTGAGAGCCCTCCCATGACACCGACCCTGCAAGACTGCCGCGAGCGCGATGCCCTGGAGCCGCTGCGCCCGCTGCGCGACCTGTTCGCGCTGCCCGAAGGCCGCATCTACCTCGATGGCAATTCTCTGGGCGCGACGCCCAAGGCCACGGCCGCGCGCATGGCCGACGTGGTGCAGCGCGAATGGTCGCAGGAGCTGATCGCCTCGTGGAACCAGGCTGGTTGGGTCGATCTGCCGCAGCGCCTGGGCAACCAGTTCGCGCCCTGGCTGGGCGCGCGCCAGGGCGAGCTGGTGTTCACCGACACCACCTCGATCAACCTGTTCAAGGTGCTCAGCGCCGCGGCGCGCATTGCGGCCGAGGACGGCCCGGCGCGCAGGAAACTGCTGACCGAGCGCAGCAACTTTCCGACCGACCTGTATATCGCCGAGTCGGTCTGCGCGCAGCATGGGCTGGAGCTGGTGCTGCTCGAGCCGGAGCAAATCCTTGGCGCGCTCGATGACGAAACCGCCATCGTGCTGCTGACCCATGTGAACTACCGCACCGGCGCCATGCACGACATGGAAGGGCTCACGGCCGCTGCCCATGCGCGCGGCATTGTCTGCGTCTGGGACCTGTGCCACAGCGCGGGCGCGGTGCCCATCGACCTGCATGGGGCCGACGCCGATTTCGCCGTCGGCTGCGGCTACAAATACCTCAACGGCGGCCCGGGCGCGCCGGCCTTTGTCTGGGCCCATCCGCGCGTCGTGAACCGCTGCGCGCAGCCGCTGGCGGGCTGGTTCGGGCATGCGGCGCCCTTCCGGTTTACGCCCGGCTACGCCCCGGCCGAGGGCATTGACCGCTATCTGTGTGGCACTCCGCCTATCCTCGGCTTGTCGGCGCTGCAATGCGGGCTCGATGTGTTCAGCGCGGCCGAGCTGCTTGGCGGCATGGCGGCGCTGCGCGCCAAGTCGCTGGCGCTGACCGATCTGTTCATCGCGCTGGTCGAGCAGCGCTGCGCGGGCCATGGCTTGACGCTGGTGACGCCACGCGCGCATGACAGGCGCGGCTCGCAGGTCTGCTTCGCGCGCGATGGCGGCGGCGCCTGCGCCGTGGTCCAGGCGCTGATCGCACGCGGCGTGATCGGCGACTTCCGCGAGGGCGACGGCGGCCTGCACCAGGACATCCTGCGCTTTGGCTTCACGCCGCTGTATGTGGGTTTCGAGGAGGTCTGGCACGCGGTGGAGCAGCTGCGCCAGGTGCTGGAAAGCGGCGAATGGCGCGAAGCCCGTTTCCATCAGCGCCCGAAAGTCACCTGATTCAGGCGTTCATCGCCAGCATCGCCCACAGATGCGCCGCCACCAGCGCGCGCCAGGGCGCAAACGGCGCCAGCCAGGCTTGCGCACGCCGCTGGTCCACATCGGCCTGCAGCAACTGCGCAATGCCGCGGCGCACCGCCACGTCGCCATGCAGCGAGCCATCGAGCCAGCCGAAGCCGCGCAGCAGCGCATAGCTCACGGTCCACGGGCCGATGCCCTTGATGGCCAGCAGCGCGGCGTGGATCTCGGCCGCGGGCGGTTGCGGCAAAAGCGCCCAGGCGTCCAGCGGCAAGGCGCCGGATTGCACCGCCTCGGACACCGCCAGCAGGCTCTGGGCCTTGGATTGCGACAGCCCCGCCGCGCGCAGCCGCTCGCTGCCCAGCGCCAGCAGCTGCGCGGCTTGCGGATGACAGTACAGCCCGCTTTCATGGCGCAGGCCGGCGGCGAGAATCACCCGCCGGCGCAGCGAAAGCGCTGCCGCCACGCTGATCTGCTGGCCCATGATGGCCCAGGCCAGCGCCTCGAAGGGCGTGGCCGTGACCGGAACGCGCAGACCCGGCTGCCGCGCGATCAAGGGCCCGAGCTGTGGATGCGCGGCCCACCGCGCCTCGAAAGCCGCCACATCCTGCGCCAGGCCCAGCATGCGCTGCACCAGGGGCAGCACTTCCTGCGCGGCCGGCGTCCGTTGCCCTGGCGCCACCTGCCATTGCACCTGCGCCGCACCCGGCGTGAAGTCCATCTGCAGGCAGGCCGGCTGCCCGCGCCAGAGCAGGCCCTTGCACAGCGACGCCGGTCCGACCCGCTCGGCCAGCGCCTCGCGGTCACGTGCATGGAAGGCCAGGAAGTCCTGGGAGCGGAAATCCGTCGGCAAAGGCAGATGCCAACCCGTAGGCGTGGCGCAGGCAGGCGGCATGGATCGGTTCCAGAAAAGCAATGCCGGCCGCAAAGGCCGGTGGGTCCTTGGAGCCATTGTGCAGCAGGCACGCACCGCGCTCGGCCACAGCCACGCAGGGGCATGGGCAAACCGCCTGCGGCGCGGCCGGATTCCCGGCGTCGCCCACCCCGAAGAAATGGGCAGCACATTGACGCGGCACGGCGTGCTACGCCCGGGAAAAATCCGCTGTGCTGTAAGTCAATGGCGCGCTGATGACGGGTACCGGCACCTGAGTGGACGTGTACGTCGAGGGATTGTCGAACCGCAGCGTGACCGTCGCGTTCAATCTGGCTTTCTCGTTCATGTACACGAGGTCCCCGTTGATGATCAATGGCGCGGAATCTGCACTGTTCTGGTAGCGGTAATTCATGGTTACTTCTACAGACCCATTGGGCAGCGTATTGATGTCGAAGGACTGCGTTCCCTGCGACACCATCACCCCGGTTCCTGCCGGCCCCAGCGACTCGCGCTCGAGGTATTGCAGCATGGGTACGGCCATGCCCTGGTGCGCAAACCGGCTGATCCATTCGGCCGCCACGGGATTGTTGCCGCAGGCTTGCACGAAAGCGCTGCACGCCTGCTCCAGAGTGGACTGCTGGCCGTCCTGATGCACCGGAACGTTATCCTTCTTGCCGTAAGCGGGGTAGACAGTGCCATTGATGGCAATACCATTGCGGTTCCAGTCCTTCACGGCAGTGATGTTCACACCTGCGGGAATCGTGTGCTTGCCCTGGACGCCGGCCGGAGGAACGTAGGGCGCGAGCACGCCCTGCGCACTGCGCAAGCCGGGCTCCAACGTCACGAAATCCTTGTGCGCCGCCTCCAGATGGGCCCGCGGTGGATTCAGATCGATATGCGTTTCTGCGCCCCGGCGCTCGATGCCCAGATGGTCCGACTGTGCCCCCAGCTCCGACTTGACGGTGATGATGGCTGCCTGCGCCTGGACAAGGCTGTCGAGCAGTCTCAGGTGCTCATCGGACAGCTCGGGCAGCGCGCCGATGGTTTTCTTGAGCTGGGCCAGGGTCTCCTCCAGATGGGGGAATCCCTTTTCTTTCGACAGCTCTTTATGGGCGTCCGCACTCGCACCCGTCGACAACCCGAGCTTTTCTGCGCTCTTTATCACCTGCATGAATGGTTCGTGCACTGGCGTCTTCAAAAGGCCCTTGTGGACATGCTCCTTGCGGTTCACGCCCATGGCCCCCTCGAACCGGGTCTGGATGAAGCTCAGCGCATGCGCGATCTTGCGCCCCAGGGCCCGCCATCCGCTGGCAAGGCCCTGGCCCTGGTCGTCCACCCGCTGCGCACTGGTGGACACCTCGGGATATCCCGTGTGCTCGAACTTGAGGAACATTTCCTCCTTGCCGGGCGCGCCCTTCAGCTTGTCGAACAGCATGGCACCGTTCTGACCCGGCAGCCGCCGGTCATAGTCCTCGATGCCGCGCTGCTCCGGCCGCGAACCGATCATGCCGTCACTTGCCGAGCGCTCATGGAAATGGCTGGAGATGCGCGAATAGGCAAGCGGGCTGGATTGCAGGAATTTGTAGATCGCGTTGTTGGGGTCATTGAAGACGAAGGCCCCTTTGACCGTCAGGTTGCTAACCTCCTTGCCATTGACCATGGCGGCCGAACCCGTGGCCTGCTGGTTCACATCCTGCTGCGCTGCGCAGGCCGCTATATACCAGGAGATGCCGCGCGCCGTCTCCATGTTGGGCGTCAGCACCACGGGCGGATTCACCGTATTCACCACGACCTCCCCCAGCTGCCGCGCAAGCGCTGTAGCGGGCTGCTGGAGGGCATTCGCGGCGTGCTCGCCCAAGGCCACGTAGCCAGCGATCTCCTTGGGAGTCAGGTCCGTTCCAGCCGCTTTTGCATGGGCTTGCAGTTTCTCGAGGACTGCAGCGTTCGTCGCCAGGCCGCCAGGCTGGGGCGCATACAGCGATGACTTGGAGGGCAAAGGCTGCGGCTGCGCTGCGGCCCGCGTGAGGATTGCCTGCCTGGCCTGCGGCGTCTGCGGTACCTGCAACTGCACGCCCACGACTGCCGCCTGCACTGCGCGCGGCAACTGTTGAGAGGCTGCGGGCTGGGGTGGCGAACCGGAATCGCCCACACCGATCTGGTGCCCTTGCAATGCGCCCGTGCCGACCTTCGTCTCATGCACATTGCCGCGTTCGGCAACGGATGCCTTGTCAGCCCCGGTGGGCGTCTGGCGCAGGTTCGCTGCGAGAGGACTGCCGCTGGGCGCGCGGGTAATGGCATTCATGGTCGTCGTTCCTGACGCTGCTCACACCCGCATGGCGAACATCATCGAGGGCATTTGCATCGGCGCCTCCGGTGCCGCACCCTCGTCCGCCTCGAGATACTCCCTCCACGCCAGGCCCAGCTTGGCGAAATCCGCCAGCAAGACCGCCAGCATTTGCGCATCCAGCTTCTGCAAGGGCAGACGCAGGCACCAGGTCACCGTATCCCCCTCGGGCGAAAGACCCAGCGTGCCCCCGCCCGTGCCCACCCATAGATGGTTGGCTTGCAGCAGCGTGCGCGCCACCTGCGCGAACCGTGGCTGCGGCAGTTCGCCCAGCACCGTGCACAGCAACACATCGGGCGCCTCTTCCTCACCGCTTTGCTGCACAAAGATGCTCAGCGCATCGATGCGCAGTTCCTGCTCGGCCAGCAGGCTTGGCGGATCCACACCGATGTGCTGGGCCAGATCCGTCAAAAGATTTTGGTAGGGATGGGTCATGGAGCGCCAGTGGCAGGAGCGACAAAGGTCAGGGCACACCTTGAGTAACGGCGGTGGCATAGTGGTTCCCTCGAGTCGCGGCCTGCCTCGGAGCACGCAGCGGGCGCTATCCGAGAGCGCATGTCAACTCACAGATGAGCCCAGCGCCTGGCAGGGGCTCCGGGTCAGGCGTGGGGCAAATCCGGGCCATCCGGCGGTGGGGCGGCACGGCGCTCGATCCCCGGATAGACCGGCTGCGTACCCTGCGGCCCCAGAGCGGCGGCAAGTGCCGCCTGGGTCTGGACGAGATGGTCGAGAAGGCTCAGATGCGGGGCGCAGTGCTCGGGCAGCGTGAGAATTTCCTTCTTGAGCCAGGCCAGCGTGGTATCGATGTAAGGCAGGCCTTCGATCTGCAACTGCTTTTCATGGGCATCGAGGCTCATGCCGGTGGCCAACCCGAGGTTTTGCGCGGTCCGCACCACCAGCATGAACGATTCATGCACCGGGGACTGCCGAACGCTCTGGCAAACCCTATCCGCCGCCAGTCCGCGGACATTCCCTTCAATGGGCAGGACAAGCTCGGCAAGAGCTGGCGGGTAGGGGCGCGCCATGGAGCAACGATTCCTTCCTTTGAAAAGAGCCAAGCCTGAGGTGAGTAACCTGGCCCACCCCAGGGTTCCCATGCGTTGCGGTACAACCGCGGATGGCAGCGATCCGGCACCCATGCCGCGCGCCGGCGCCGGCACGCGCCTATGATGGATCTGCCCACTGCCTGCCGCGCCGCCATGAGCTTCCAGTCCCCCCCGTCCGACCCTGAGTCCAGCGTGCAGCAGGAGCACGCCCGGCTCGACTTCAGCCAGCGCATGAGCTATGGCGACTATCTGCAGCTCGACCAGTTGCTCTCGGCGCAAAAGCCGCTGTCGCCGAACCACGACGAGATGCTGTTCATAGTCCAGCATCAGACCAGCGAACTGTGGATGAAACTGATGCTGCACGAGCTGCACGCCGCCATCGCGCATGTCGCGGGCGACGAGCTGCCCAAGGCATTCAAGATGCTGGCGCGCGTGTCGCGGATCATGGAGCAGCTGGTCCACGCCTGGGATGTGCTGGCCACGATGACACCCCCGGAGTACAGCGCCATCCGCCCCTATCTCGCGCAGTCGAGCGGCTTCCAGAGCTACCAGTACCGCCGCATCGAGTTCGCGCTGGGCAACAAGAATGCCGCAATGCTCGGACCCCATGCCCATCGGCCCGATCTGCTGGCGATGGTCGATGCCGCGCTGCGCGCCCCCTCGCTGTACGACGAAGCGCTGCGCCTGCTGGCGCGCCGCGGCCTTGCCGTGCCCGAAAGCCATTGCACGCGCGACTGGAGCCAACCCTACCGCGCCGATCCTGGCGTGGAGCAGGCCTGGCTCACGGTCTACCGCGATCCCGCGACCCATTGGGACCTGTACCAGCTGGGCGAGGAACTCACCGACCTCGAGGCCGCGTTCAGGCTCTGGCGCTTCCGCCATGTGAGCACCGTGGAGCGCGTCATCGGTTTCAAGCGCGGCACGGGCGGCACCAGCGGCGTGGGCTATCTGCGCAGGATGCTGGACGTGGTGCTGTTTCCCGAGATCTGGAGCCTGCGCTCGGCGCTGTAGGCGCGCGATTCGGGGTTACCCCGAGCCCGAGGCGACAGCGGATGCCGCCGGTTGCGGCTAGGCTCGAGGCATGAGGACCACCCCGAACCCGACGCCCGCGCGCGACGCGTGCAGCAGCGCCGCCCCCGCACTTTCCAGGCACACGGCATGGGCCATGCTGCTCGTGCTGCTCAGCGGCTTTGCCCTGAGCCAGGCCTATCGCACCGTCACGGCAATGATTGCCGCTGCACTGCAGTCCGACTTCGGCCTGTCGCCCTCTTCGCTGGGCCTGTTCGCCAGCCTGTTTGCGCTGACTTTCGGCGCCGTGCAGCTGTTCATGGGCGTGGGCATCGACCTCTATGGCCTGCGCCGCACGGTGCTGATGACCGCGCCGCTGAGCATCCTGGGCGCAGCCCTCTCCGCCTGGTCGCCCGGCTATGGCTGGCTGCTGGCCGGCCAGGCGCTGATCGGGCTGGGCTGCGCGCCGGCCTTTCTGGCGTGCACGGTGTTCATCGCGCGCCATTTCCCGGCCGCGCAATTCGCCGCCGTGTCCGGCATCGGCATGGGGCTGGGCGGCATCGGCATGCTGTTCACCGGCTCGCCGCTGGCCTGGCTGGTCGAGCAGCATGGCTGGCGCGCGGCCTTCGCGGCACTGGGGCTGCTGTCGCTGCTGTCCTGGCTGCTGATCGCCTGGAAGGTGCACGAGCCGGTGCAGAGCGCACGCCCCGGCCCGCGCCAGAGCCCGCTGGCGGCCACGCGCGAATTCGGCGCGCTGCTGGCCCAGCCGCACAGCTGGGGCATCCTGGCCATGGGGCTCGTGACCTACGCCTCGTTCCTGACGCTGCGCGGGCTCTGGCTCGGCCCGCTGCTGATGGAGCGCCACGGCTGGACGCTGGTGGCCAGCGGCCACCTGGCGCTGACGGTGTCCCTGATCTCGCTGGTCAGCCCCGGCCTGTTCGGGCGCATGGACCCGGGGCCGCTGCGGCGCCGACGGCTGCTCGTGGGCGCGGTGTCCGCGGTGGCGCTGATGTTCGCGGCGCTCGGGCTGCTGCATGCCGCCTGGCTCAATGTCGCGCTGATCATCCTGATCGTCATCGTTTCGGGCTGCTCGATACTGCAGTACGCCCATGTGCGCTCCTCCTACCCCCCTGAGGCCACGGGACGCGCGATGGCGCTGCTGACCATGGCGATGTTCCTGGGGGCGGCTTTGATGCAGTGGCTCACCGGGGTGTTCGCGGCGGTGGCTGTGCGGTATGGGGTTGATCCATTCGGGGCGGTGATGGTGGGGATTGCAGGGATGCTTTGCCTGGGGGCGGCGGCTTTTCAGACATTGCCGCAGTCTGAGAGCTTGAAGCAGGGCTGAAGAATTTGCGTGCTTGGTGCTTTGGGGCTTGGTGCTTACTGCATGCTCCTGCCCTCGGCACAGGCGTGCTGCTGAATCCGTCAAAGTGAGCCGGCTGCCGGGCCGGGACCCGGCCTCTGCCGAAAGCTCCTACAGCGAACTTGCCCTGGACCCATCCCCCTGATAAAGCCAAGGCAGATCCATGATCCGCGCCCCCAGCAACTTCAATGCGGTATCCCGGCCCCAACGCACGGGTCCGGTGGCATGGAAGATCCTTCCATTACGCCGCGACCGGGCCTGCACCCGCGCATTGCGCTGCCACCGGTTGAGCGCATAACGCCTCAATCGCAGTTCCATCTCGAGATCATGCATGGACAGCGCCCGCTGCAGCTCGGCCGCATCCTCGATCGCCATGCCTGCGCCCTGCGCAAGATAGGGCCGCATGGGATGGGCCGCGTCGCCCAGCAGCGCCACCAGCCCACGGGCCATTTCGCCCGCGGAGCGCAGCGGCGGACGGTCTGCCAGGGGCCACAGGCGCCATTCGGCGCCCACGTCGGTAACGCCGTGCACCAAGTCCTGCAACGCGCTGCAGGTGCCGGCCAGCGCAGATTCCAGGTCCGCGGCGTTGGCCGCGTGGTCCCAGCGTTCCATGTCCGCGGGCGCCGGGCCCTGGACGATCACCACCAGGTTCTGCAGTTCGCCGCGGCGCACCGGATACTGGACCACATGCAGCCGGGGGCCGAGCCACGCCGTCACTTCGCTGGTGCGCAGCTGCTGCGGCAGATCGGCCTGGCGCACCATGGCGCGGTAGGCCAGATGGCCGGTCGGGCGCGGTGGACCGTCGCCCAGCAGCTGCGTGCGCAGGCGGCTGTGCACGCCGTCGGCGCAGACCAGCGCGTCGCCTTCGACCAGCTTGCCATCGGCGCCACGCAAGGTCACCACCCCGTCGGACTCGCGCAAGCTCTCCATGGCCTGCCCCAGGTTCAGATGCACGTCGGCATGGCGGCGCAGTGCCTCCAGCAGCAATTGATGCAGATCGGCACGGTGGATCGTCAAGTAGGCGGCGCCATAGCGCTGCACCGCGGCGCTGCCCAGCGGCAGGCGTGCCAGCGCGTGGCCGCCGAGCGCGCTGCGCGCCTGCAGGGCCTCGGGAACCGCCGCCACCGATTGCAGGCTCCCTTGCAACCCCCAGGCCTGCAACCCGCGCACCACGTTCGGCCCCAGCTGTATGCCGGCGCCGACTTCCCTGAATTCCCGCGCGCGTTCAAACAGCCGCACATCGCAACCAGCGCATGTCGCCCCAATACCCGCAGCCAATCCGCCAATTCCGCCGCCGGCAATCAACACCTGCTTTTTCATGCCTGCATTGTGCCCGTGCTTTTGCATAAAGCACGGTGCCGGGTCCGGCGTGTAGGACCCATCCAGGCTTTTATGTGCGCGGTGCTTCGAATCGATGCGATTTCGTGCCGGTTTTGCCGCTATTGACGTAGGGACCATGCACCGTGCGCAAGTTCGATAATATCGAACAGATCGCAGACCAAGGTTGTACGGCCAAAATCCATTCAGTTAGATAGTAACTTTTACATCTTGATGCCGAAAATTAAAAAGGCCTGCAATGCAGGCCCTTGGTTAATTGCAAGCAATTAAATGGCGAACTTCTCGCGCTCTTCGTTCTGAATCCACTTGGGTGCCTTGCCACGGCCGGTCCAGGTCTGGCCGGTATTGGGATCGCGGTACTTGGGAGCAACCTTGGCACCAGTGCCCGTACTGCGGGCGGCACGCGCAGGAGGGAAAACGTCTTCAGCCGTCATTTCATATTCGGCGACCAGCGAGCGGACGCGCGAGATGGCTTCGGACAACTCGCGGCTGCGCGCCTCATGAATCTGCTGTTCCAGCGCTTCTTTTTGCTTGAGCAATTCTTTGTAGGAATTCATGGTATCAGGGTCTTCAGAAGAAGTAAAAAGTGATTGGATATTATAGAAAAATAAAAAACCACTCCAGCATACGTACTTCCCTCATCATTTAACCGGTGATTTTCAACCCGATCACTCGGATTCCTTCAGTTTCTCTGCCAGTACCTTGTCAATGCGCTTGCCATCCAGATCGACGATTTCAAAGATCCAGCCTGCACAGGCGATTCTTTCGCCAACTGCAGGCAAGCGCCCGGTTTCAGCCAGCAAAAGACCGGCAATGGTGTTATAGCGGCCCCGCTCCTCTTCAGGAAGGTCGCGTATATCCAGCCGCGCCTTGAGTTCCGAGATGGGCATGACGCCGTCCAGCAGCCAGGAGCCATCTTCGCGCGGCGTGGCCCAGGCATCCGCATGGGCGCCGGGCTTGAGTTCACCGGTAATGGCTTCGAGCAGATCGCGCGGTGTCATGATGCCCTGCACCACGCCGTATTCATCGACGACGAACACCATGCGCCCCGAACGGGCGCGCAACTGGTCGAGCAATTCCATTCCAGTGAGGGTTTCGGGCAGAAACGCTGCGGGCAAGGCATGCATGCCCAAATTGCCTTGCGCACCCGCACCCAGCGCCAACATGCGCGCCACACTGATGACGCCCACCACCTCATCGAGCGATCCGCGGCATACCGGATACCAGGAATGGCTGCCCTTTTCCTGGCCATCGGCCGAAAGACGCAAACCTTCGGCCACCGACAAATCGGCATCGAGCCATTGCACGTCCGAGCGCGGCACCATCAGCGAAGTCAAGGAGCGGTCATCGAGACGGAATACGTTCTGCACCATCTGGTGCTCGTGAAATTCAATGACGCCGGCATCGCGGCCTTCTTCCAGGCTGGCGACGATTTCCTCCTCGGTCACCGCGCGGCTGGCCGAATCATTGATGCGCAGCAGCGTCAATACGGTCTGCGTCGATGCCGAGAGCAGGCGCACGAAAGGCTTGGCAATGCTGGCCACCCATGTCATGGGGCGCGCAATCAGCCGCGCCACGGTTTCCGGATATAGCTGGCCGATGCGCTTGGGCACGAGTTCGCCGAAAACAATGGTGATGAAGGTGATTACCGCCACCACGATGGCCGTGGCGGTCACGCCCGATGCGCCTTCGGGCATGCCTATATTGCGCAGCCAATGGGCCAGGTCATCGCTGAATGCGGCTTCGCCGATGATGCCGTTGAGCATGCCGATGGAGGTAATGCCCACCTGCACCGACGACAGGAACTGGGTTGGATTTTCCAGCAGCACCAAAGCCGCTTCCGCCCCTTTGTCGCCGTCTTCGGCCATGCCTGCAAGGCGGGCCCTGCGGCTCGATGCCAGCGCCAATTCCGACATCGCAAACACACCATTGAGCAGGGTCAAGAGCGCAATCAGCAGAAAATCCATGAATCTATAAACAGAAAGAACATCATGTCAATGTACTGTATCGGCGACATCCAGGGTTGCGACGAAGCCCTTGGCCGCCTGATCGAGGAAGTGGATTTCTCGCCCAGCCGCGATACCCTCTATCTGCTGGGCGATCTGGTCAACCGCGGCCCGCAATCACTGCAGGTGCTGCGCCGCTGCATCGCGCTGGGCGATGCGGTGCGCCCGCTGCTGGGCAACCATGACCTGCACCTGCTGGCCGCCGCCCATGGGGTGCGCCCGCCGGGCAAGCGCGACACCCTGCAAGGCATCCTCCAGGCCCCGGACCGCGCCGCGCTGCTGGACTGGCTGCGCCGCCAGCCGCTGGCGCGCCTGCACACCACGGCCGCCGGCGAGCGGCTGCTGATGGTGCATGCGGGCGTGCTGCCGGCATGGGATGTGGACCAGACCCTGGCGCTGGCCAGCGAGGTCGAGGCGGCGTTGCGCAGCGACGACCTGCCCTCCTTCCTCGCGACGATGTACGGCAATGCCCCCGCGGCCTGGAGCGATGGCCTGGAGGGCGCCGACCGCCTGCGCGTCATCGTCAATGCGCTCACGCGCATGCGCTTTTGCACGCCCGAAGGGCGCATGGATTTCGACAGCAGCGACAGCGCCAGCGAGGCATCCGCGGGCCTGCTGCCCTGGTACGACCTGCAGGGGCGGCGTACCGCAGACACGCCGATTGCCTTCGGCCATTGGTCCACGCAGGGGCTGGTGGCACGGCACGACCTGATCGGGCTGGACACCGGTTGCGTCTGGGGCGGGTGCCTGAGCGCGATGCGCTTTGGCGATTCTCTGGCCGAGCGCGAACTCATCCAGGTGCATTGCGAGCAGCAACAGCCGACCAAATAGACAAGCATAAAAAAACCGGGCCAGGGCCCGGTGCAAAGAGAAGCTGGTTGAAACGCGGGCTGGATCAGGCCAGCGTGTAGGCGGTCTTCACGGTCGTGTAGAACTCCTGCGCATAGCGGCCCTGCTCGCGCGGGCCGTAGCTCGAGCCCTTGCGGCCGCCGAAGGGCACGTGGTAGTCGACCCCCGCCGTGGGCAGGTTGACCATGACCATGCCGGCTTGGCTGTGGCGCTTGAAATGCGTGGCGTGCTTGAGGCTGGTGGTGGCAATGCCGGCGGCCAGGCCGAAGGGCGTGTCGTTGGCCACGGCCAGCGCCTCTTCATAGTCGCGCACGCGGATCACGCTGGCCACGGGGCCGAACACTTCCTCGCGGTTGATGCGCATGCCGGCCGTCGAATCCACGAACAGCGCCGGCTGCATGAAATAGCCGTCCTTGGCGCTGCCGGTGTGGCAGGCGATGCGCGCGCCGCCGGCGGCCAGCACCGCGCCTTCGGCCTTGGCGATCTCCACATAGCTCAGATCCTGCTCGAGCTGCGCCTGGCTGACCACAGGGCCGATGTCGGTGCCCGCGGCGCGCGCATCGCCGACCTTGATCTTTGCCATGCGCGCCTGCAGCGCCTCGATGAAAGCCGGGTAGATCTTGTCCGTGACGATCAGGCGGCTCGAGGCCGTGCAGCGCTGGCCGGTGGAGTAGAAGCAGCTTTGCGCCGACAGCTCGACGGCCTGGTTCAGATCGGCGTCATCGAGCACCACCTGCGGGTTCTTGCCGCCCATCTCGAGCTGCACCTTCTTGCCGCTGGCCACGCAGGCCGCGGCAATGCCCTTGCCCACGCCCACCGAGCCGGTGAAGCTGATGGCCGCCACATCCTCGTGGTTGACCAGCGCCTCGCCGATCACGCGCCCGCGCCCCATGACCAGGTTGAACACGCCGGCGGGGATGCCGCTGCGGTGGATGATGTCGGCCAGCGCCCAGGCGCTGCCCGGCACCAGGTCGGCGGGCTTGAGCACCACGCAGTTGCCGAAGGCCAGGGCCGGCGCGATCTTCCAGGCGGGAATGGCAATGGGGAAGTTCCAGGGCGTGATCAGGCCGACGACACCGATGGGCTCGCGCGTGATCTCGACGCCGATGCCCGGGCGCACCGAAGGCAGCGTCTCGCCGGCCAGGCGCAGGCATTCGCCGGCAAAGAACTTGAAGATCTGGCCCGCGCGGCCGACTTCGCCGATGGCTTCGGGGCGGGTCTTGCCTTCCTCGCGTGCCAGCAGGTCGCCCAGCTCTTCCTTGCGCGCCAGGATCTCGTTGCCGATCTTGTCGAGCGCATCATGGCGCGCCTGGATGCCCGAGGTGCTCCAGGCCGGGAAGGCGGCGGCGGCGGCGGCCACTGCGGCATTGACGTCGGAGGCATCGCCCTGGGCGTACTCGCCCACCACGTCGGACAGGTCGCTGGGGTTGGTGTTGGGGCTGTAGCTCTTGCCGGCAGTCCACTGGCCGTTGATGAGATTGTCGAATTGGGTCATTTCTAAGGTTCCTCGAAAAAAAGGGATTCATGCCGCGCCATGGGCTTCGACATACAAGGCGTACAGCGAATGGCTGCTGGCCATATAGAGGCGGTTGCGCTTGGGGCCGCCGAATTCCAGATTGGCGCAGCGCTCGGGCAGGCGGATGAAGCCGATCGGCTTGCCCTGAGGGTTGAAGACTTTCACGCCGTCCATCTCCTCGGACTTGCCCAGCGGCAGATGGGCGCGCATGCCGCCGCCGATGTCGCTCGCCTCGGGGCTGAAGGCGCCGCTGAAGCCCCATCCGCACCACAGATTGCCATCGCGGTCGACGCGCAGGCCATCGAACGCGCCCGGGCCATCGGCATCGATCAGCCGGGTCTTGTTCGACAGGCTGGTGCCATCGGCCGAAACGTCGAAGCTCCATACGCCGCGGTTGGGATTGCCCTTCCACTCGACCACATACAGCTTCTTCTCGTCGGGAGAGAACGCCAGGCCGTTGGGGTTGACCAGATCGGTCACCACGGCGCTGATCTGGCCGTCCCTGCCGATGCGGTAGACATAGGTGCCGGCCTGCTCGGGCGTGGCGCGCGCGCCTTCCCATTCGCCATTGATGCCGAACAGCGGATCGGTGAACCAGATGCTGTCGTCCGACTTCACCACCACGTCATTGGGCGCATTCAGGCGCTTGCCCTGGTAGCTGTCGGCCAGCACCGTGGTGCTGCCGTCGCGCTCGGTGCGCACCACGCGGCGCGTCACCGAATGCTCGCAGGTGATCAGCCGGCCCTGGCGGTCGCGCGCGTTGCCGTTGGCGTAGTTGGCATTTTCCTTGTGCACGGAAAACCGGCCGGTCTTCTCCTCGTACTTCATCAGCCGGTTGTTGGGGATGTCGCTCAGGATCAGCGTGCCGGTTTCCGGGAAGTACGCCGGGCCCTCGGCCCAGCGCATGCCCGTGCCGAGCTGCTCGACGGTGCTGCTGTAGATGCGGTACTTGGCAAAGCTCGGATCGAGAATGAAGACCGACGGATCGGGGTAGCGCTGCTGCGGCACGAAGCCGAAGGACTGGGCTCCTGCGGCGGCGCCCCAGGCACCCAGGGCGGTGGCGCTGAAGGTTTTCAACAGCTTGCGGCGGTTCATGGCAATCTCCTGAGGTCTAGTGAAATGGCGCGGGCGCAGCGCACCGGCACTGCAGTCGCCGCGGGACAGGCGCTCAGCGCGCCGCGGACCAGGGCACTTCCACCGCCGGGCGGCCGGTGGCAATGAATTGCTGCAGATTTTCCAGCACCAGATCGGCCATCGCGCGGCGGGTCTCGTGCGTGCCGCTGGCCACATGCGGCGCCAGCACGGCGTTTTCCAGCGCCAGCAGATCGGCGTGCGGCCGGGGTTCGTCCTCGAACACATCCAGGCCCGCGCCCGCGATGCGGCCGCTTTGCAGCGCTTCGACCAGCGCCGCCTCGTCGACCACGCTGCCGCGCGCCACATTGACCAGGAAGCCCTGCGGGCCCAGCGCATCGAGCACTTCATCGTTTACCAGATGGCGCGTGTTTTCGCCACCGGCCGCGGTGATGACCAGGAAGTCGCTCCAGCGCGCGAGCTCCAGCAGCGATTCCTGGTACAGATGGGGCGAGCCTTCGACCGGGCGGCGATTGTGATACGCGACTTCCATGTCGAAGCCCGCGCCGCGGCGCGCCACGGCGCTGCCGATGCGGCCCATGCCGAAGATGCCCAGGCGCTTGCCCGATACACGGGTGGTGATGCCGAAGCGCCGCTGGCTCCATTCGCCGCGGCGCACGAAACGGTCCGCGGCGCTGAGCCCGCGCGCGCTGTCCAGCAGCAGCGCCCAGGCCATGTCGGCCACGCAGTCGTCGAGCACGCCGGGCGTGTAGCCCACGCGCGCGCCGCGGCGCAGCAGCGCGTCCTTGTCCAGCGCATCGAAGCCCACGCCAAAACTGCTGACGAACTTCAGGTTCGGCAGCGCATCGACCACGCGCGCCGGCAGGCCCATGGCGGCCGTCGTCACCAGGTACTCGAACTGCGCGCCCTGCTCCGCGAGGAAGCGCCCGGGATCGGCTTGCTCGGAGAGGATCTGCACTTCATAGGCCTGCGCCAGATCGGCATCGAGCTGGGGCAGCGGCATCTTGCCGTACTGGAGAACGCGGGGTCGGGAAGATGCCATGCCGAAAAATCCTGGGAATCTGGATGAAAAAAGAGCCGGGCGCCCGCAGGAGCTTCCTGCAGGCGTTCCGGCCACCGGGGCCATTTCAGCCCCGTCGGGAAGAGCTTACTGCTCGACCTTCTTGATCAGCGCGGCCAGCGCTTCGATCTCGTCGGCCTTGAGTTCGGGCAGCGGTGCGCGCACCGGGCCTGCATCGTGGCCGACGATCTTCGCACCCGCCTTGACGATCGACACCGCGTAGCCGGCGCTGCGGTTGCGGATCTCCAGGTAGGGCATGAAGAAGGACTTGAGCAGCTCGTGCTGCGTGGCGTGGTCGTCGGTGCGCACCGCTTCATAGAAGCGGATGGCGGTCTTGGGGATGAAGTTGAACACGGCCGACGAGTACACCGGAGTGCCCAGCGCCTTGTAGGCTGCCGCGTAGACTTCGGCCGTGGGCAGGCCGCCCAGATAGGCCAGGCGGTCGCCCATGGTCAGGTACATGGAGGACATGGCTTCGATGTCGCCCACGCCGTCCTTGAAACCCACCAGGTTCGGGTTGCGCTCGCACAGCTTGGCCACGGTTTCGGGCGTGAAACGGCTCTGGCCGCGGTTGTAGATGATCACGCCGAACTTGACGCTCTTGCACACCGCCTCGACGTGGGCGGCCAGGCCTTCCTGGCTGGCTTCGGTCAGGTAATGGGGCAGCAGCAGGATGCCATGGGCGCCGGCCCGCTCGGCTTCCTGGGCGCACTGGATCGCAAAACGCGTCGGGCCGCCGGCGCCGGCAATGATCGGCACCTTGCCCTTGCAGGTATCCACCGCGGTCTTGATGATCTGGGGATACTCGTCAGCCGTCAGCGAGAAGAACTCACCGGTGCCGCCGGCCGCGAACAGCGCGCTGGCGCCGTAGGGCGCGAGCCATTCGAGGCGCTCGGCATAGCCTTTGGGGTTGAAGTCGCCCTGGCTGTCGAAGTCGGTCACAGGGAACGACAACAGACCGGAACTCATCACGCTTTTGACTTCTTGGGGGCTCATGGCAATCCTTAGGGAGAAAACAGTATCGAAAGAAATGGACGTCAGTCCAGCTGCAGATTGGAGGTCTGCACCACGGTGCGCCAGCGCGCGCGCTCGGCGTTGAAGAACTTGTCGGTTTCGGCGGGCGTCATCGTCACCAGCTCGGCGCCCTGGGCCGTGAGGCGGGCACGCACGTCGGGCGAGCGGATGGCGCTCACCAGCGCCTTGTTCACGCGCTGGACGATGGCCTCGGGCGTCTTCGCCGGCACCACCACGCCCTGCCAGGTGCCCGAGGCAAAGCCCTTGGCGCCCTGCTCGGCCAGCGTCGGCACGTCGGCGATCAGCGGCATGCGCGTTTCCTTGGAGATGCCCAGCAGCTTGAGCTTGCCGCTCTGCACGTGCGGGTAGGTGGCCAGCATGCCGTTCATCAGCACCTGGGTCTGGCCGGCCACGGTGTCCTGCACCGACTGCACGCCGCCCTTGTAGGGCACGTAGACCCACTTGGCACCCGTGACGCGGGCCAGCTCGACACCGGCCAGGTGGGGCGCGCTGCCGGTGGCCGTGACGGCGAAATTCAGATCTTCCTTCTTCGACAGCTCGACCAGTTCCTTCAGGTTGCTGGCCTTCACGCCGGGGTGCACCACCAGCATGTGGGGCGAATAGGCCAGCATGGCCGCGCCGCGCAGGTCCTTGGAGGGATCGAAACTCAGCTTGGTGTAGACGGAGGGCGAGATGGCCAGCGCACCCAGGTCGGCCAGCATCCAGGTGTAGCCGTCGGGCTGGGCACGGGCCACGAATTCCGCGCCCAGGTTGCCGTTGGCGCCGGGCTTGTTCTCGATCACGACGGTCTGCTTGAGCTCCTGCGAGATCAGCTGGCCGATGGAGCGGGCAATGATGTCGGAGCTGCCACCTGGAGGGTAGGGAACCACCAGGCGGATGGGTTTGCTGGGCCAGGCATCATTCGCCAACGCGGGGGCGGAAACCAGGGTGGCGCCAGCCAGGGCCAGCGCGGTGCACAGAAAACGTGAGCGGGAAAGCATTTGAAGTGTCTCCGTATAGTGATCAGTCATCATACAACTAGACCTGTCAAAAATCACTTGCAAATTTCTAGGGGTAAACGCGAGGTCGATGGGGCCCTGCCCCGGGCGCGGCAAATGTTCCTGCTATGCCGACGTGGCGGACCCGGAAGGCAGGCTCAGACGCTGCGCCAGGCGCAGGCGTTCGCGCGAGTTGGTCAGGTGCAGGCGCATGGCGGCACGCGCGGAATCCGCGTCCTGGCGCTCGATCGCCGCATAGATCTCCTCGTGCTCGCGGTTGACGCGGCGCAGGTAGTCCGGGTCGCGCGCCGGCGCGTGGATCGAGGCGATGCGGTTGCGCGGGATCAGCATGGTGCCGAAATGCTGCAGGATTTCCTGGAAGTAGCGGTTGCCCGTGGCCTGCGCAATGCTCAGATGGAATGCCAGGTCCTGGCTCACGGTCTCGTTGCCGAGCGCGAAATGGTGCTCGAAGGCCTGCAGCGCCTCGCGCATGGTCTGCAGGTGCCGTGCCTCGCGGCGCAGCGCCGCCAGGCCGGCGGCTTCGGTCTCCAGGCTGATGCGCAGCTCCAGCACGGCCAGCACATCCACCGACTCGCTGAGCTCGTGCGCATCGAGCAGCAGGCCCGGGCCAGGACGCGTGGGCAGCACGAAGGTGCCGATGCCGTGGCGTGTCTCGACCAGGCCCGCGGCCTGCAGCTTGGACAGCGCCTCGCGCACCACGGTGCGGCTGACGTCGTAGCTGCGCACCAGTTCCGATTCGGTCGGCAGCTTGTCTCCCTCGTGCAAGAGGCCCTGGCGGATCTTTTGATCGAATTCTTCCGACAACAGATTGGCCAGGCTGCGGCTGCCGCGGCTGGCCTTGCTGCGCAGTGCAGGCCCGTCCGCGGGCAACAAAGATGCGGCGGATTGGGGTAATTCCGATGTCGGCGTACTCATGGTCTGATGATAATGGTTTTAGGTTGTACGACAACATATCACTTATAAGCGCATTGTGTGAGATGGTTTTCCTGCCCTCCAGGGCGGAATTCAGCGATACGCAATGGGCCCTGCGGCGGTTGGCTGCCTTGATCCGGCGCCCCGCCCTGTCCCGATGGAAGATGGAAAGCAGACGATGAGCAGTCCCCTCTATATCCGCATGCATGCGGCCGACAATGTTGCCATCGTGGCCAACGATGGCGGCCTGCCCGCCGGTACGGAATTCGCCGATGGCCTGCGCCTGGTGCAGAACGTCCCGCAGGGCCACAAGGTCGCACTGGAAGACCTGGCGCAAGGCGATGCCGTGCGGCGCTACAACGTGGTCATCGGCTATGCGCTGCAGGCGCTGCCGCGCGGCAGCTGGGTGAACGAGCGCGTGCTGCGCATGCCCGGCGCGCCAGAGCTCGAGGGCCTGCCCATGGCCACCGTGAAGCCGCCCGCGCTGGCACCGCTCGAAGGCTATACCTTCGAGGGCTACTGCAATGCCGACGGCTCGGTGGGCACGCGCAACATCCTGGCTATCACCACCACCGTCCAATGCGTGGCTGGCGTCGTCGACACCGCGGTGCAGCGCATCAAGCAGGAACTGCTGCCGCGCTATCCCAACGTCGACGACGTCGTGGGCCTGGAGCACGCCTACGGCTGCGGCGTGGCCATCGACGCGCCGGATGCGATCATTCCCATCCGCACGCTGCGCAACATCAGCCGCAACCCCAACTTCGGCAACGAGGTCATGGTCGTGAGCCTGGGCTGCGAGAAGCTGCAGCCCGAGCGCCTGCTGCCGCCCGAGGCCCCACTGCTGCCGATGCAGCGGCTGGCCGGCGCCCCTGCCCTGCCCGCATCCGATGCCCCGCTCGACGTGGTCTGCCTGCAGGCCGAGGAGCATGTGGGCTTCATGAGCATGATCGACTCCATCGTGCGCCAGGCCGACGTGCACCTGCAGCGCCTGAACCAGCGCCGCCGCGAGACCGTGCCGGTCAGCGAGCTGGTGGTTGGTGTGCAGTGCGGCGGCAGCGATGCCTTCAGCGGTGTCACGGCCAACCCGGCGGTGGGCTTCGCCACCGACCTGCTGGTGCGCGCCGGCGCCAGCGTCATGTTCTCCGAAGTCACCGAAGTGCGCGATGGCATCGACCAGCTGACCTCGCGCGCCAGCACGCCCGAAGTCGCGCAGGCCATGATCGACCAGATGGCCTGGTACGACAGCTACCTCGCGCGCGGCCGCGCCGACCGCAGCGCCAACACTACGCCGGGCAACAAGAAGGGCGGGCTGTCCAACATCGTCGAGAAGGCCATGGGCTCGATCGTCAAGTCGGGTTCCGCACCGATCACCGGCGTGCTGGCCCCGGGCGAGAAGCTGCAGCAAAAGGGCCTGACCTACGCCGCCACGCCGGCCTCCGACTTCATCTGCGGCACGCTGCAGCTGGCGGCCGGCATGAACCTGCACGTCTTCACCACCGGGCGCGGCACGCCCTACGGCCTGGCCGCGTGCCCCGTGATCAAGGTGGCGACGCGCAGCGATCTGGCGCGCCGCTGGCACGACCTGATGGATGTGAACGCCGGGCGCATCGCCGACGGCGAGGCGACGATCGAGGAGACGGGCTGGGAGCTGTTCCGCCTGATGCTCGAGGTGGCCAGCGGCCGCCGCAAGACCTGGGCCGAGCAGTGGAAGCTGCACAACGCGCTGGTTCTTTTCAATCCCGCGCCTGTGACCTGAATACCGGAAGTTTTCAAACCCCGCACGCCTGGATTCACAGGCGGCATTCATTACCCAGGAGACAAGAAACATGCAACGCCGACAACTACTCAAGGCCGCGGTCGCACCCGTGGCCCTCGCCTGCCTGCCCGCTGCGGTGCTGGCGCAGAGCAACTGGCCCAAAGGCAAGGTCATCACGTACATGGTGCCCTTTGCCGCCGGCGGCACCACCGACCAGCTGGGCCGTCTGATCGCCCAGCAACTGGGACCCGCGCTGGGCACGACGGTGGTCGTTGACAACAAGGCCGGCGCCGGCGGCAGCGTGGGCTCGGAGCTCGCGGCGCGCGCCCAGCCCGATGGCTTCACCATCCTGGGCGGCACGATCAGCTCGCATGCGATCAACATCAGCCTCTATCCGAAGCTGGGCTATGACCCGACCAAGTCCTTCACGCCGATCACGCTGATCGGCACCAACCCGCTGGTACTGGTCGTGCCGGCCAACAGCCCCTACAAGTCGCTCAAGGACGTGATCGAGGCCTCGCAGGCGAAGAACGGCGGCCTGTCCTCGGCCTCGGCCGGCGCGGGCACCTCGCAGCATCTGGCGCTGGAGATGCTGGCCTGGAAGTCGGGCGTCAAGTTCACCCACGTGCCCTACAAGGGCAGCGGCCCGGCGATCCAGGACGTGATGGGCGGCCAGGTCGACATGATGTTCGACACCACCGTGGTGGCCGCGCCCCACATCACCAGCGGCAAGCTGCGCGCGCTGGCCGTGACCTCCAGGCAGCGCCTCGATTCGCTCAAGGACGTGCCCACCGTGGCGGAGTCCGGCCTCAAGGGCCTGGGCGATTTCGAGGTCACCTCCTGGCAGGCGATCTTCGCGCCCACGGGCACGCCCGACGCAATCGTGCAGCGCCTGCACCAGGAAATCGCCAAGGTCCTGGCCACGCCCGACATGCAGGGCCGCCTGAAGACCATGGGCATGGAGCCATCCACCCTGTCCACGGCTCAGGTCGCGGCCTTCCAGAAGGCGGAAGTGGCGAAGTGGGCCACGGTGATCAAAGAAGCAAATGTGAAGGTGGATGGTTGAACATCTCACACAAACGAAAAAAGCGCCGCAAGGCGCTTTTTTTATCCGTTCGTGGTGAGCTTGCCTGGGCGGGCCCGTCGAACCATGGACGGCCTGTTCTCAGAACTGAGCACAGGCCCTTCATCCTTCGACAAGCTCAGGACGAACGGATCGGAAACATCAAGACTGCGCCATCTCCGGCGCCCGGAACAGCGCTGCCAGCTTGCGCTTGGGCTTGATCGAAGGCGTGCGCGCGGCGGGCTGGCGGGCGTCGTCCCAGGTGGCGGCGGCGTTGGCCTTGGGCTCGTAGGGGCGGTCGAAGAAGGGATCGGCCGCTGGACGCGGCGCGGGACGCGCGGAGCGCGGCGACGGCGCGAAGCGGCCCACGACGCCGCGCGCCGCATCGTCGCCCTCGCCGCGCCAGGCGCGGCGGCCGTCGTTCATGCGGCCGCGCGGGCGTGCGTCGTCGAGCTGCAGTGCCTCGACGTCGATCTTCTTCTTGATCAGCTTCTCGATCTCGCCGACCTGGCGTGCGTCGCGCGAGGACACCAGCGTGACCGCCAGGCCCGAGGCGCCGGCGCGGCCGGTGCGGCCGATGCGGTGCACGTAGTCCTCGGCGTTGAAGGGCACGTCGTAGTTAAACACGGCCGGCACGTCCTTGATATCCAGGCCGCGCGCCGCGACGTCGGTGCACACCAGCAGGTCGACGGCGCCCGCCTTGAAGGCCTCGAGCGCCTTCAGGCGTTCGTCCTGGCTCTTGTCGCCATGCAGCGCGGTGGCGCGCAGGCCGTCGCGCTCGAGCGCGCGCGTGAGCCGGGCGCAGCCGAGCTTGCTGTTGGAGAAGATGAAGGCCTGGCGGATGCCGCGCTCCTTGAGCAGCTTGTGGATGGCCAGGCGCTTCTCGTCATCGTCGGCGGCGCTGAAGAAGCGCTGCTCCACGGTGGAGGCGGTCTCGTTGGGCCGCGCGACCTCGATGGTGATCGGGTCTTGCAGGTAGCTGCCGGCCAGGCGCTTGATCTCGGGCGAGAAGGTCGCGCTGAAGAGCAAGGTGGTGCGGGTCTTGGGCAGATAGGACAGGATGC
Organism: Comamonas endophytica; assembly: GCF_023634805.2. NCBI lineage: Bacteria > Pseudomonadati > Pseudomonadota > Betaproteobacteria > Burkholderiales > Comamonadaceae > Comamonas > Comamonas endophytica. The sequence continues at coordinate 2,771,200 of NZ_CP106881.1, read as the reverse complement.
GCTGCAGGTCGGGCAGGAAGCCGATGTCCAGCATGCGGTCGGCTTCGTCCAGCACCACGTATTCGACCTGGTTGAGGACCGCGTTCTTGGCCTCGATATGGTCGAGCAGACGGCCGGGCGTGGCCACCAGCACTTCGACGCCCTTCTTGAGCTCGATGGTCTGGGGCTTCATGTCCATGCCGCCGAACACCACGGTGCTGCGCAGCTTGGTGTGCTTGGCGTACAGCGCGATCTGCTGGGCCACCTGGTCGGCCAGCTCGCGTGTGGGCAGCAGCACCAGGGCGCGCACCGGATGGCGCGCGGGCGAGGTCGAACTGTTTTCGTGCTTGAGCAGGCGCTGCAGCAGCGGCAGCGAGAAAGCGGCGGTCTTGCCGGTGCCGGTCTGGGCGGCGCCCATCACGTCCTTGCCGGTCAAGACAACGGGAATGGCCTGCGCCTGGATGGGCGTCATCGACTCATAGCCCATCTCGGCAACAGCACGGGCCAGGGGTTCCGACAGGGAGAGATTGGAAAAAGAACTTGTCATTTAGCCTGCTATTGTCGCACCGAGCGGGAAACACACCTATTTGTCCCCTGATTCCAGGGGTTCATGCGATGGTTCCGCGCGACAGAATGCCGCGCCCGGTGCGGCGCAGGCCTCAGAGCTGGCGCGCGCTGAAGGTGTCGCAGGCGCGCAGTTCGCCGCGCTGCAGGCCGGTCTGGAACCAGCGCTGGCGCTGGGCGCTGGTGCCATGCGTGAAGCTGTCGGGCACCACGGCGCCGCCCGAGGCGCGCTGCAGCGCATCGTCGCCGATGCGGGCCGCGGCGTTCATCGCCTCCTCCACATCCCCCTGCTCCAGGATCTGGCGCGCGTCTTGCGCGTGGTGGGCCCAGACGCCTGCCAGGCAGTCGGCCTGCAGCTCCAGGCGCACCGACAGCTGGTTGTACTCGGCGCGGCTGACGCGCCCGCGCATGCTGTCCACCTTCTCGTTGATGCCCAGCAAATGTTGCACATGGTGGCCGACCTCGTGCGCGATCACATAGGCCTGGGCGAAGTCGCCCGGCGCGCCCAGCTGGTTCTTCAGCGTCTGGTAGAAGGCCAGGTCGATATAGACCTTCTGGTCCGCAGGGCAGTAGAAGGGGCCCATTGCGGACTGGCCCGTGCCGCAGGCGGTGGGTGTGGCGCCGCGGAACAGCACCAGCCGCGGCTGCTGGTAGCTGCCGCCGTTCTGGCGGAACACCTGCGCCCACACGTCCTCGGTATCGGCCAGCACCGTGGAGACGAAGCGCGCCATGGTGTCGTCGGCCGGGGGCTTGCCGACGTGGGCCGGCTGCTGCACCGCCACCGGGCTGCCGCCACCGCCGCTGAGCATTCCCAGCAGCGTCAGCGGATTGATGCCCAGCACCCAGCCGCCGACCAGCGCCACCACGATGGTGCCGATGCCGATGGTGCGGCCGCCGAAGATCGGGGAGCCGCCTTCGCCACCGCGCCGATCCTCGATGTTTTCCGATTCCCGATTGCCTTCCCAGCGCATAAGAGCTCCTTGGCGCCGGACCGCGCGGCGCATGGACGGCATATTACGTTGCACAAGACCGCTGCGCGGCCAACCGCAGCAAAAATGCGTCGCGGAGGCCCACGCTCCTACAAGCATGTCGGTCTCGTCCTGTGTACATTCTGCCCATGCCCTCTTGCTACGCCTGCCGCACAGCGCTGCCATGGATATCCCTGCATCGACGGGCCCCGGCCGGGGCCCGCCGGGCATGCGCGCCCGTGGCCGGAGTCCGTGCATGACACCCCGGCCGCCCATCCCGCCCGTGCCCGCGCGCCGTCCCTGGAGCCTGCGCACGCAGATCGCCGTGGTCTTCGGCAGCCTGGTGTCGGTGGTCGCGCTCCTGCTGTCGCTGGCCTTCGGCGAGCTGCTCAAGCTGCGCGCGCAGCACGAGGCGGCTGCCGCGCTGCACATGGTGGGCCACAACGCGGCCAAGGTGATGGCGGAGGAACTGTTCGAGCGCAGCCGGCTGGTGCAGGTGCTGGCCTCGTCGCAGGATCTGTGGGACAAGGGCCTGGGCGCGCAGGACCTGCTTCCGCTGCTGCAGCGCATGCACACCAGCCGGCCCTACAGCCGCTGGATCGGCGTGGCCGATGTGCACGGCATCGTCCAGACCGATTCCAACCACATGTTCAGCGGCCAGGATGTGAGCGCCGCCCCCTGGTTCCAGGCCGGCATCAAGGATCCGTACGTCGGCGACGTCCACGAGCTCCCGGCGCTGGCCGAACGCATCGCGCCCAGCCCCAGCGGCGAGGCGCAGCGTTTCCTCGACTTTGCCGCGCCCATCGAGCGCAATGGCGAAACCGTGGGCGTGCTGGGCCTGCATCTGAGCTGGGACTGGGCGCGCGATACGCTCGAAGGACTGCGCCCGACCTATGCCGACCATGCGCAGATCGAGCTGTTCGTGTTCAATCGCGAGGGGCGGATGATCTACGCGCCCGGCGGCCGCATCGCGCCCTTCGTCGCGCTCGACCAGCGCCTGCCCGAGACCGAGCCGCCGCCGGCCCTCGGGCGCGACAGCCTCACGGTTCCAGGCCTGGCGGGCCTGGCGCACTGGGCCGATGCGCAGCCACAGTTCCTCACGGCCGTGACGCGCCTGCCGGCGCGCAATCTGGCCAGCGATCTGGGCTGGTACGTGGTGGTGCGCCAGCCCACGGCCACGGCGTTTGCCGGGGCGGACAGCATCGTGTCCAGGGCATTGGCCGGCGGCCTGGTGGCCGCGCTGCTCTCCGCCCTGATCGCCTCGCTGGCCGCGCGCCGGCTCAGCGAAGACCTCAACAGCCTGTCGCGCGCGGCGCTGCACATCGAGGCCGGCACACCGGGCGCCGTCGTGCCGCTGACCCACAGCACGCGCGAGGTGCAGCGCCTGTCCAGCACGCTGGGCCACATGACGCGCCGCCTGCTGGAGATGAACGAGGCCATGGAGGAGGTGGTGCGCCAGCGCACGCTGGAGCTGCGATATGCCAACCAGGAGCTCGAACGGCTGGCCAGCAGCGACCCGCTCACCGGCCTGCTCAACCGCCGCGGCTTCGATGCGCGGCTGGCGCAGGCCCTGGCGCTGGCGCAGCGCAGCAGTCTCCCGATGAGCGTGATCACCATCGACGTGGACCATTTCAAGCAGGTCAACGATACCCATGGCCACGAGATCGGCGACCAGGTGCTGCGCAGCCTGGCGCAGCAGCTCAGGAGCCGGCTGCGCGCCTCGGACGTGGTGGCGCGCCTGGGGGGCGAGGAATTCATCGTGCTGCTGCCCGAGACCACGCTGGCGCAGGCGCAGCAGCTGGCGGAAGAACTCGTGCGCGCGGTACGGGATCAGCCGCAGGATCCGGTGGGAAGCGTCACGGTGAGTGCCGGGTTGTCGGCATTGCGGCCTGGCGATGCCGATGCCTGTGCGATGCTGCGCCGCAGCGACGAGGCGCTCTACGCGGCCAAGACCGCGGGCCGCAACCGTGCGCTGGCGCAGCCTTGAGGCCGGCGCGGGCGCTTCAGTGGGTCTCTATGCTGCAGGCGCAAGGAGGGTGATCGAAATAGGCGCTCAGGCGCGCGCTCAGCGCACGCAGCTTGGGGCAGCCGATGGCGATGGCGGTGGCGAGCTGCTGGCGCGCGTAGCCGATATCGCCCAGCATCATCGCCGAGTTCACCGCGTGGCCGTGCCCGGCCATCTGCAGCATGAAGGAATCGAGCTCGTGTTGCGGCCAATAGGCGCTGTGGCGGCTATCGAGGCGCCAGGGATTTTCCGCGGCGCGTGCTGGCACGTGGCTTTCGGCCACCGGCACAGATGCCGTTGCCGTGCCCAGGGCCATCCTCAACATCGCAAACATAGAACCTCCAGATCATGCAGGCGCAGCCACCTGTCTGCCGCCTTGACCTGGATGGTATCCGGCCGTCCGATCGCCCATGGAGGGAGAAAAACGCTCGCTGCTGTCAGATTTCTTCCAACCGCCGCGGTTTGCAAGGGCGCCGGCTCAGGCCCTGGGCAGGGTCACTCCGCTCTGGCCCTGGTACTTGCCGCCGCGGTCCTTGTAGCTGACCTCGCACACTTCGTCGCTCTCGAAGAACAGCACCTGCGCGCAGCCCTCGCCGGCATAGATGCGCGCCGGCAGCGGCGTGGTGTTGGAGAACTCCAGCGTCACGTAACCCTCCCACTCGGGCTCGAAGGGGGTGACGTTGACGATGATGCCGCAGCGCGCATACGTGCTCTTGCCCAGGCAGATCGTCAGCACGTTGCGCGGGATGCGGAAATATTCCACGGTGCGCGCCAGCGCGAAGCTGTTGGGCGGGATGATGCAGCTGTCGCCCTCGAAATCGACGAAGCTCTTCTCGTCGAAGTTCTTCGGGTCGACCACGGTGCTGTGGATGTTGGTGAAGACCTTGAATTCAGGCGCGCAGCGGATGTCGTAGCCATAGCTGCTGGTGCCGTAGCTGATGATCCTGCGGCCATCGGCCTCGCGGACCTGGCCGGGCTCGAAGGGCTCGATCATGCCGTGATTCTCGGCCATGCGACGAATCCATTTGTCGCTCTTGATGCTCATGGGAACTCCTGCCAATACCTGTTTCTTTGATAGCAACGGGGCCCGCCCGGCAGGCCCCGCGCGCTTGGAGATCCAAGCGCAAACGGGCTATTTTGCTTGAGAAATCACGGTCTGCTCGATCAGCCGGTCATCGCCCAGCACGATCATCGCGAACAGCAGTTCGTCGAGATTGCGCGCGGCCTGCGTTTTGCGCGCGAGCAGTGGCGTGGCGGCCGGGTCGAGCACCACGAAATCGGCCTCGCAGCCCGGCAGCAGATTGCCGACCACGCCGCCCAGGCCCATGGCGGCTGCTGCGCCGCCCGTGTGCTGCCACCACAGGTCGGCGGGCGCCAGGCTCAGGCCGCGCTTGGTCTGGCCCTCGCGCCCCACGGTGTAGGCGGCCAGCATGGTGTGGAACGGCGAGAAGCTCGTGCCCGCGCCCACGTCGCTGGCCAGGCCGTAGGCAAAGCCGGCTTCCCGCGCGCTGGCATAGTCGAAGAAGCCGCTGCCCAGGAACAGGTTGCTGGTCGGGCTGATGGCCGCGGCCGCGCCGCGCGCGCGCATCAACGCGCGGTCCGCGTCATCGAGGTGGATGCAGTGCGCGTACACCGCGCGTTCGCGCAGCAGGCCGAAATCGTCATACACCGACAGGTAGCTGCGCGCCTGCGGAAACAGCTCGCGCACCCAGCGGATCTCGTCGAGGTTTTCCGCCACATGCGACTGCACCCAGACATCGGGATGGCGCGCGGCCAGCTCCCCTGCGCCGCGCAGCTGGGCCTCGGAGCTGGTGGGCGCGAAGCGCGGCGTGATGGCGTAGCCCAGCCGGTCCACGCCATGCCAGCGCTGGATCAATGCCTCGGTGTCCAGCAGGCTCTGCTCGGTGGCATCGCGCACGCCGTCCGGCGAATGCCGGTCCTGCAGCACCTTGCCGGTGACCAGGCGCATCTGCGCCCTTTGCGCGGCGCCCATCAGCGCATCGACCGAGGCCGGATGGCTGGTGGCAAAGGCGAGTGCCGTCGTCACGCCGTTGCGCAGCAGCTCGGCAATGAAGAAGTCGGCGACTTCGGCGGCGTACTGCGCATCGGCAAAACGCTGCTCGTGCGGGAAGGTGTAGTTCTCGAGCCAGGGCAGCAGGCCGTCGGCCGGCGCGCCGATCACATCGGTCTGCGGGTAATGGATATGCAGGTCCACGAAGCCCGGCGCGATCAGCCGCCCCGGCCAATGCTGCACCGGCAGGCCCGCATAGGCCGGCGACAGCGCGGCCCAGCTGCCTGCGGCCTGCACGCGCGCGCGGCCGTCGGGCGTGCGCGCCACGGCCAGCAGGCCGTCTTCTTCATACAGGGGCTGCCCTTCGGGCGTGAAGCGCAACAGGGCGCTGCGGTAGATCTGCATATCGTGAAGCCTAATGGAGTCGATCCGGATCAATGTTTGATGTTGCCCTGGACGCCTTCGACCAGCCAGTTCATGCCCAGGATCTGCGCATCATTGAGCTGTGTACCCTTGGCAATCACGACGCGGCCGGAGTTGTCGCGCACATCGCCCTGCCCTGCGGCAAAGGGCTGCAGGCGGCCCTGGGCCATGGCCTGCTGCTGCGCCAGCACTTCCTTTTGCACGGCCGCGGGGACCTTGCGGCCAAAGGCCTCGAGGCGGATCATGCCTTCGCGCACGCCGCCCCAGACATCGCCGCTGGTCCAGGTGCCGTCCCGCACGGCGCGCGCGCGCCGTGTGTAGTAGTCGCCCCACTGGTGCGTCACGGCCAGGATCTGCGCATCGGGCGCCACCGCACGCATGTCGGAGTGGTAGGCCACGGCGAACTTGCCGCGCTCCTGCGCCGCGACCATCACCGCGTTGGTCGCCGAATGGAAGGCCAGCACATCGGCGCCCTGGTTCATCAGCGTCATGGCGGCATCGCGCTCCCTGGCGGGATCGAACCAGGTGTCGAGCCAGACCACCTTGACCTGGGCCGAAGGGTTGACCGAACGCATGCCCAGCGTGAACGCGTTGATGCCCTGCAGCACTTCGGGAATGGGAAAGCCCGCGACGTAGCCGGCCACGCCGCTCTTGCTCATGCGCGCCGCGGCAATGCCCGACAGGTAGCGGCCCTCGTAGTAGCGCGCATTGGCGGTGGCGACGTTGTCGGCACGCTTGTAGCCGGTGATCGACTCGAACTTCACGCCGGGAAAGTCGCGCGCCACGCGCATCGTCGGCTCCATGTAGCCGAAGCTGGTGGTGAAGATCAGCTGGTGGCCGCTGCGTGCGAGATCGCGCAGCACGCGCTCGGCATCGGGGCCTTCGGGCACATCGGCCACCACCGTGGTCTGCAGCTGTTTGCCGAGTGCGGCCTCGGCGGCCTTGCGTCCGGCATCGTGCTGGTGCGTCCAGCCGGCTTCGAGCACCGGCGTGACATAGACGAATGCCGCCGACAGCGGCTTGCCGGCATCTGGTTGGGCCTTCGCGGGCTGGGAAAAGACGGGGGCGAAAAAACAGGCGGCCGCAAGCGCGGCTGCGAGGTTTTTGTACATGGTGTTCCTCTACATGACCCGAAAAAAAGCCCCACGCTTTTCACTGCGTGCAAGGCGTACCGGAAGGCAAAGCCCCCGGTTGTCCTTCAGCGCCAGTCGACCCGGCGCTGAAAACAAAAGCCCGTCCCAGCGGGCACTGGAACAGGCGGTGCGGATTCTAGCGCGGACCGCGGCTTGGTGCGGCCGCGGGGTTTACGGCAGGATGGGCGCCCCCTCGCTGGTGTCGATCGCATCCTGGAAGCCATGCCGCACGAAGCAGTCATCGAGCTGCTCCCTCCATGCATGCTTGCGCGACTCGCCGACGAAGCTGGCCTGCAGGCTGTTGCGCGCCAGCCGGTAGGCCTGCGCCGGGCCCATTCCGGTCACGGCAAACAATTGCTCGAAGTTGTCGTTGATGTAGCCGCCGAAATAGGCCGGGTCGTCGGAATTCACCGTGACCCTCAGCCCCGCCTCGAGCATCCGGGGCAGGTTGTGCTGGGACAGGTCCGGGAAGACCTGCAGCTTCTGGTTCGACAGCGGGCACACGGTGAGCGCGATGCGCTCGCGCGCCAGCCGCTGCATCAGCGCCGCGTCGTGCTGGGCCTGCACGCCATGGTCGATGCGCTCCACCTGCAGGGTGTCGAGCGCGCTCCAGATATAGGCCGCGGGGCCCTCCTCGCCCGCGTGGGCGACGAGATGCAGGCCCAGCTCGCGGCAGTGCGCGAACACGCGCGCGAACTTCTCGGGCGGGTGGCCCAGCTCGCTGCTGTCGAGGCCGACGCCGATGAAGCGGTCGCGCAGCGGCATGGCCTGGGCCAGCGTCTGGAAGGCGTCCTCCTCGCTCAGGTGGCGCAGGAAGCACAGGATCAGCGCGCAGGAGATGCCCCAGTCACGCTCGGCGTCGCGGCAGGCGCGGTACAGGCCGTTGATGACCGAGGCCATCGGCACGCCGCGCGCGGTGTGGGTCTGCGGGTCGAAGAAGATCTCGGCATGCACCACCCGGTCGCGCACCGCGCGCGCCAGGTAGGCGCGCGCCATGTCGTAGAAGTCCTGCTCGTGCAGCAGCACGCTGGCGCCCGCGTAGTAGATGTCGAGAAAGCTCTGCAGGTCGGTGAAGGCATAGGCGCGGCGCAGCGCCTCGACATCGGCATAGGGCAGCTCGATCTGGTTGCGTTCGGCCAGCGCGAAGATCAGTTCGGGCTCGAGCGTGCCTTCGATATGCACGTGCAGCTCGGCTTTGGGCATGTCGCGCAGCAGGGCCAGCAAGGTCGTGTCGGTCAATGCGGGGGTCATCGGCAGACTCCAAAGGAAATGCCGCGCGCCTTGAGGTAGCGGCGGTAGGCGGACGACAGCCGGTCGGCCGCGCTGTGCAACTCGGCGCGCGGGTCGAGCGGCAGGCATTTGGGCTGCTGCGACTCGAGCACCGGCTGGTCCTGGGTGAAGATGGTGTGCTGGAAGGCCTGCAATTGCGCGTCGGGGGTGTCGAAGTCGGCCACCGCCAGGCGGAACCAGACGCGGCTGGTCTCGGGCGTGAGCGGGCAGATGAACAGGCCTATGGATTCATGCCAGCCTTCCCGGCTCGTGCCCGCCTCGGGCAGCTTGTACAGCAGCGCGGTGTAGGGATCGGTCACCTCGTAGGTGTAATGCACGTCGGCGGCGGCCGTCGAGTGCAGGTTCGACTGCGGCTGACGCGCCTTGCAGTTCGTCGCGCGCACGCCGGTCGGCGTGTCTTCGACGTCGTAGCGCTCCATGGCCGTGGCGTCGCGCGAACCCAGCCAGCCTTCGTGCACGAAACCGAAGTGCGACATGTCGAGGAAGTTCTCGATGATGCGCGGCGCGCTGGCGGCCACATCGTAGGGCCCGCAATTGAGCTTGCGCAGCCGGTCGTCGCCTTCGGCGGGAAATTGCGGCGCAGCCACGTCCGCGGCCTCGAGCTGCACCCAGACCAGGCCGTAGAGTTCCTGCACGGCGAAGCTGCGCACGCAATGCGCGGGCGGGGGAACGAAATCGGGCACGGCCGGTACATGTTCGCAGTGGCCGTCGGCCGCGAACTGCCAGCCGTGATAGGGGCATTCAAGCCGGTCGGCCTCGACGCGGCCCAGCGAGAGCCGGGCGCCGCGGTGCGGGCAGCGGTCCACGAAGGCGTGGACCTGGCCGGCCTGGTCGCGCCACAGCACCAGGTCCTGTTGCAAGAGTTGCACGGCCAGTGGCGCATGCACGACGGCCTCGGCGAGCGCCACCGGATGCCAGAGTGTTTTTTCCATCGCGGGAGTGTATGCGCCAGCGAAAAGGGCTGCCCATGGCAGCCCTTTCGACCTACGGCTCAGACAAGCCCCACGGGTAAGCCCCACGGGTCGCCACGCCCTGGCGGGCGCGGTGCATGCTTCAGATCGCGCGCGAGCACAGGGCCTGTGCGTCCTCGTCGTCCCGTTCGACCACCAGCGTGTTGCGGGAAATGGGGTGCAGGATGGCGCCATCATTCGGGCGGCCGGCAGGAGAGGCCTCCACGATGCCCGGCAAATCGACCAGCGTTCCCGCCGCCGAGCGGAACTGGTTATAGGTCAGGTTCTCGGTAGCCTGGTAGCCGTTCGGGCTCTCCTCGGCAATCCTGACGGTGCCGCCGGCAATGGTGATGCTGGAGCTCCAGCTGCTCTGGAACGCATTCTTGCACTTGAAGCTGCCATCGAGGTCGCCCGACTTCAGGGCCACGGCGCTGCTGGCATATGCCACGCCGGTGCGCAGCACGCCCTCCTCGTTGCGTCCGATGCGGTCATGGATCAGCGTATAGCCGCCCAGGCCGTTGAGCTGGAAGGTCATGACGCCCTGGTCGCCGCCGGTGCTGTCCTTCACGCGGATCAGGCCGGTCGCCGGGTCGCTGACCAGGTTGAAGCTTCCTTCCGAGACTTCCTGATTGGGCTCGACCGCACTGCATTTGCCTTGCGCGTTGAACAGGCCGTTGGCGCACAGCTGGTAGCTCTTGCCGTCGTCCGCCACACGCAGCTGGCCGGCATAGCTCCAGGGGAAGGCGCCATTGCCCGCATTGCGCATGGCGCCGCTCACGAAATAGGTGCCCTTGAAGCGGCTGAGATCGGCGGGCGCCGCATAGCTGGTGCCATTGACCTGGGCAATGACCGGCTTGCCGCCGATGACGATGGGCTGGCCCGCGAAACCGCGCACTCCGCCGGTCACCGACTGGGTGTTGGCGTCGACCAGCAGTTCCCAGTCGCCGTTGGCCGCGCCCAATTCGCCATCGGCTCCCACCGCGTAGAAGCCGGTGTGCACTGCGCCGTTGCTCAGCTGGCCGGCAGCAAATGCGGTCTGGACCACGGTCAGCGTATAGGTCTTGGCCGCTGGATCGAGCACCAGGCGCCAGGTGTCGCCAATGGACAGCGCCAGGTTGTAGGCGTTGGCGGTGCTGGTCAGGCCGGCCTTTTGCTGCTCCAGGATCTGGCCGGCCGACAGTTCGGGGGCGGGAGCGGGGCTGACGGCGCCGCCGTTGTTGCCACCGGTATTGCTGCCGGTATCGTTGCTGTCGCCATTGCCGCCGCCGCCGCAGGCGGCCAGCAGGGTGGTGCAGGCCATGGCAATGGCGAGCTTGCTGAAACGGGAGGAAAGGGATGTCTGCATGTTTTTCTGCTTTTCACGCTGGTTATGGATCAGGATCCAGCACTGCAGACATTCACGCTGCGCAAGGCAGCATGGAAGCCGGCGGCCGGGGAAATTCGCCCCGGGCAAGGCTTCTGCGGGGCAAGCAGCCGCACAGTGTCTCCCATGGGTATGATTTATTTTGTTACGAATATACCTGTCGCCGGAATCGAATTCCCATTACCTCGCAGGATTTTTTTGCCAGGGTGGCATCCTGTGGCGGCATTGCATCGCGCCGCTTTTTCCAGGCGAAAAAAAGCCCCGCGATGGCGGGGCTTGGCTGGCGCAGCAGACCTGATGTGAATCAGGGCCAGGCCGCAGCGGCGCTTACTTCTTGTCGCCGCCAGGCACGTTGCCTTCGACGCCCTTGATGTAGAAATTCACGCCCGACAGGAACTTGTCGTCGGCCGCGGTGCCTGCAGCCAGCAGTTCCTTGCCGTCCTGGCCGGCGATCGGGCCCTTCCAGATCGTGAAGCTGCCGTTCTTGAGGCCGGCCTTGACCTGTTCGACCTTGGCCTTGATCTCGGCCGGCACGTCGTCGGCAATCGACACCAGGTCGATGGTGCCCTCCTTCACGCCCCACCAGCTCGAGCCGGTGGTCCAGTTGCCGGCCAGCGCTTCGTTGACCGCCTTGCTGTAGTAGGGCTGCCAGTTGATGATGGCCGAGCCCAGGTGGGCCTTGGGGCCGTAGGCGGTCATGTCCGAATCCCAGCCGAAGGCGCGCTTGCCCTTTTCCTGCGCGGTCTTGAGCACGGCGGGCGAGTCGGTGTTCTGGAACAGCACGTCGGCGCCGCCGTTGATCAGCGAGGTCGCGGCTTCGGTTTCCTTCGGCGGGCTGAACCATTCGTTGACCCAGACCACCTTGGTCTTGATGTTCGGGTTCACCGACTGCGCGCCCAGCGTGAAGCTGTTGATGTTGCGCAGCACTTCGGGGATCGGCACCGAACCGACCACGCCCAGCGTGTTGCTCTTGGTCATCGCGCCGGCAATGATGCCCGCCAGGTAGGCGCCTTCATAGGTGCGGCTGTCGTAGGTGCGCACGTTGGCGGCGGTCTTGTAGCCGGTGGCGTGCTCGAACTTCACGTCGGCGAAGTCGGGAGCGATCTTCTGGATCGCCTCCATGTAGCCGAAGGTGGTGCCGAAGATCAGCTTGTTGCCCTGGCCGGCCATGTCGCGCAGCACGCGTTCGGCGTCGGGGCCCTCGGGCACGCTTTCGACGTAGCTGGTCTGGATCCTGTCGCCGAATTCCTGCTCCAGCTTCTTGCGCGCCTGGTCGTGGGCAAACGACCAGCCGCCGTCGCCCACGGGGCCGACATAGGCAAAGGCAATCTTCAGCGGCTCGGCCTTGGCGGGTGCCGCGGCTTCGGGAGCGGCGGCAGGAGCCGGTGCCGGCTCTTCCTTCTTGCCGCAGCCGGCCAGGGCGGCCGCTGCCACGGCGGTCAGTGCCGCCATCTTGAACATCGAACGCTTGTGCAGATCAGTCATGGTTCATCCTAGATAAATGCAATGGAGGCATCAGGCGGCCCGGCGATCCGGCGGCCCGGCGTTCCGGCGGCCCGGCGATCCGGCGCGCCAATGGCTGGGCACGCCCTTGCCCTACACGGAATGTGTCAGCAAGTAACGTGCCCGCGCCGCATCACTTGTTGGCGCCCGGCACGGTGCCGTCGATGCCGGCCACGTAGAAGTTGATGCCGCTGAGGAAGGCATGGTCGCCGTTGGCGCCTTCGGCCAGCAGTTGCTTGCCGGTGTTGTCCTTGAGCGGGCCCTTCCAGATGTGGAAGCTGCCGTCCTTGAGGCCGGCCTTGGCGGCGGCGACCTTGTCCTTGAGCTCCTGCGGCACGTCGTCGGCAATGCTCACCAGGTCCATCGCGCCTTCCTTCACGCCCCACCAGTCCTGGCCCGTGCTCCAGGTGCCGGCCAGCGTGTCCTGCGTGATCTTGCGATAGTAGGGCAGCCAGTTGATCTCGGCCGAAGCCAGATGCGCCTTGGGCGCGTAGGCGCTCATGTCGGAGTCCTTGCCGAAAGCGCGCACGCCGCGCTCCTGGGCGGTCTTGAGCACCGCGGGGGAATTGGTGTTCTGGTAGAGCACGTCCGCGCCGCCGTTGATCAGCGTCGTGGCGGCTTCGGATTCCTTGGGCGGGCTGAACCATTCGTTGACCCAGACCACGCGCGCCGTGATCTTCGGGTTCACGCTTTGCGCGCCCAGCACATAGCTGTTGATGTTGCGCAGCACTTCGGGGATCGGCACCGAGGCCACGACGCCGATCTGGCCGGACTTGCTCATGCCGCCGGCAATGATGCCCGCGAGGTACGCGCCTTCATAGGTGCGCGCGTCGTAGGTGCGCACGTTGTCCGCGGTCTTGTAGCCGGTGGCATGCTCAAACTTCACGTCCTTGGCCTCGGCGGCCACCTTCTGCACCGGCTCCATGTAGCCGAAGCTGGTGGCGAACACCAGCTTGTTGCCCTGGCCGACCATGTCGCGCAGCACGCGCTCGGCGTCCGGGCCCTCGGGCACGCTCTCGACCAGCGAGGTCTCGATCTTGCCTGCGAACTCGGCCTGCAGCGCCTGGCGCGCCTTCTCGTGCTGGAAGGTCCAGCCGCCGTCGCCCACCGGGCTCACGTACATGAAGCCGATCTTCAGCGGCTCGGCCGCGGCAGCGGCTTCGGGCGCAGGCGCGGCTGCGGGCGCAGCGGCTTCTTCCTTCTTGCCGCAGGCCACCAGCGCGGCCAGGGCCACCGCCGACAGCGCGGCGGCCTTGAGAAGGGAGCGTTTGTGCAGATTCGTCATTCTGGTTTCTCGTTTGTTTTTGATGGAAAGGGGCGCGCGTCAGGAGCCTGGATGGAAGGGCTTGCCGAGCGAGGCCGGCATGTTCGCACGAATCCAGGCCGGATTGCGCGAGATCAGCACCAGCACGACGATGGTCGCGACATAGGGCAGCATGCTCAGCAGCTGGCTGGCCAGCTGCACGCCGGAGGCCTGCAGGTGGAACTGCAGCATGGTCACGCCGCCGAACAGGTAGGCGCCGAGCAGGATGCGCGCCGGGCGCCAGGTGGCGAAGGTGGTGAGCGCCAGCGCGATCCAGCCGCGCCCGGCCACCATGCCCTCGACCCACAGCGGGGTGTACACGGTGGAGATGAACGCGCCGGCCAGGCCGCACATCGCGCCGCCGAACATCACGGCCGCCAGGCGGATGCCGCGCACGTTGTAGCCCAGTGCATGCGCCGACTCGGGCGACTCGCCCACCGCGCGCAGCACCAGGCCGGCACGCGAGCGGTAGAGGAACCAGACCATGGCAATGGCCAGCAGCACCACGATGTAGACCAGCGGGTGGTGGCGAAACAGCGCGGGCCCCAGCAGCGGAATGTCGGCCAGGCCGGGAATCGCGTACTTCGGCAGCTCGGGCAGCTTGGCCTGCACATAGCCCAGGCCAGCAAACGCCGAGAAGCCCGCGCCGAACAGCGTCAGCGCCAGGCCCGTGGCCTGCTGGTTGGTGTTGAGCCAGATGACCAGCAGTCCGAACAGGCCCGCCAGCAGCGCCCCGACGGCCATGCCGGCGCCGAAACCCGCCCAGGTGTTGCCGGTGTGCACCACGGCCGCGAACCCGGCAATGGCGGCGCACAGCATCATGCCCTCGGCGCCCAGGTTGATGATGCCGGCCTTCTCGTTGATCAGCAGCCCGAGCGCGGCCAGCGCCAGCACCGTGCCGGCGCTCAGCGTGGAGCCGAAAAGCAATGCATACGACTCCATCACGCACCTCCCTTGATTGCGGGAGCGGCGCGGCGCCAGCGCAGGCGGTAGGCCACCAGCGTGTCGCAGGCCAGCAGCGCGAACAGCAGCAGGCCCTGGAACACGCCGGTGAGGGACTTGGGCAGGCCCAGGCGCGACTGCGCCAGCTCGCCGCCGATATAGAACATGCTCATGAGAATGGCGGAAAAGATCATGCCCACGGGGTGCAGGCGTCCGACAAAGGCCACGATGATCGCGGCGAAACCGTAGCCCGCGGGAACGTAGGGCGTGAGCTGGCCCATCGGGCCGGCGACTTCCAGCGCCCCGGCCAGGCCGGCCGCGCCGCCCGAGACCAGCAGCGCCGTCCACAGCGCGCGGCGCGAGGAAAAGCCGGCGTACAGCGCGGCTGCCGGCGCCAGGCCGCTGACCTGCTGCGCGAAGCCGGCGCGCGTGCGCGCCAGGAAGATCCACAGCGCGCCCGCGCCCAGCAGCGCGAGGATCACGCCGATATTCATGCGCATGCCGTCGATCAGCTTCGGAATCTGCGTCACGCGCTCGAAGGTCTTGCTCTGCGGGAAGTTGTAGCCCATCGGGTCCTTCCACGGGCCGTAGACCAGGTAACCCAGCACCAGGATCGCGACATAGACCAGCATCAGGCTGACCAGCGTCTCGTTGGCGTTGAAACGGTCGCGCAGGAAGGCGACGATCGCCGCCCAGAGCATGCCCCCGATGACCCCGGCCGCCAGGATCGCGGGCACGATCCAAGGCCCGGTGTCCTTGTCCGCCAGCAGCGCAATGCCGCCGGCGCACACCGCGCCAATGACGAACTGCCCTTCGGCGCCGATGTTCCAGACATTGGAGCGAAAGCACACCGCCAGGCCCAGCGCCACCAGCAGCAGCGGCGTGGCCTTCATGACCAGTTCGCCCAGCGCGTAGCCCGACTTGATCGGCTCCCAGAAGAAGGCCTGCAGCCCGCGCACCGGGTCCTTGCCCAGCAGCACGAACAGCGCGACGCCGATCAGCACGGTGATGGCCAGCGCCAGCACCGGCGAGGCATAGGTCCAGAGTTTCGAGACCTGGGGACGCGGTTCAAGCCTGAGCATGCTGCGCTCCTGCCGCGCCGGCCGGCGCCTCGTCATGCCACAGCCCGCTCATCCATTCGCCGATGCGCTGCACCGTGGCCTCGGCCCGGGGCACGGAGGGCGACAGCTGGCCCTTGGCCACCACATGCAGCCGGTCACAGATTTCAAACAATTCGTCCAACTCCTCACTGAGCACGAGCACCGCGCAGCCCGCGTCGCGCAGCGCCAGGATCTCGCCGCGGATCTGCGCCGCGGCGCCCACGTCCACGCCCCAGGTGGGCTGCGAGATGATCAGCAGCCGCGGCTTGGCTTCGATCTCGCGTCCCACGATGAATTTCTGCAGGTTGCCGCCCGACAGCGACTTCGCCACCGCCTGCGGCCCGCCGGCCTTGACCTGGAAGCGCTCGATGATCGCGCGCGCCTGCTGCTGCAGGGCATCCATGCGCAGCCAGCCGCCGCGGCCCACGGCGTCGTCGCGCGTGAGCAGCAAATTGTGCGCCAGGCTCATGGTCGGCACCGCGCCGCGGCCCAGCCGCTCCTCGGGCACGAAGTGCAGGCCCAGCGCGCGGCGCTGGCGCGGCGACATGCGCCCGGCATGATGGCCGGCCATCTGCACCATGCCCGGCGCCGCGCGCCGGTCCTCGCCCGAGAGGCTGTAGAGCAATTCCTTCTGGCCGTTGCCCGACACGCCGGCAATGCCCACGACCTCGCCCGCGCGCACCTCGAAATCGATGCCTTCCAGGTCCACCCCGAACTGGTCGGTGCGCGTCAGCCACAGGTCCTGCACGCGCAGCACCGTCTCCCCGGCTGCGACTTCGCGGTGCGTCAGCGCCGGCGGCTCGGCGCCGATCATCAGCCGTGACAGCGAGGCATTCGACTCCTCGCGCGGATCGCACACGCCCGTCACCTTGCCGCCGCGCAGCACCGTGCAGGTGTTGCACAGCGCGCGGATCTCATGCAGCTTGTGGCTGATATAGAGGATGCTGCAGCCTTCGGAAGCGAGCTTGCGCAGCACCACGAACAGCTTGTCGACGGCCTGCGGCGTCAGCACCGAAGTGGGTTCGTCGAGAATCAGCAGGCGCGGGCGCGTGAGCAGCGCGCGGATGATCTCGACGCGCTGCATCTCGCCCACGGACAGGGTGTGGACCGGGCGCTGCGGGTCGATGTCCATGCCGTAGACCTGCGCGGTTTCCTCGATGCGGCGCACGACCTCGGCCAGCGCGATCTGCTTGTCCAGGCCCAGCCAGACGTTCTCCGCCACGGTGAGCGTGTCGAACAGGCTGAAATGCTGAAACACCATGGCAATGCCCAGCTGGCGCGCTTCCTGGGGATTGCGCACCTGCACTTCCTTGCCATCGACCCGCAGCAGGCCCTCGTCGGGCTTGACCGAGCCGTAGATGATCTTCATCAGGGTCGACTTGCCCGCGCCGTTCTCGCCCAGCACGGCATGCACCTCGCCGGGCTGCACTGTCAGCGAGACGCCACTGTTGGCCACGACGGCCGGATAACGTTTGGTGATGCCCGTCAGTTGCAAGCGCGGCGGCGGGTGGCCGGGCGCGGAATTTGTTTCAGGGGGATTCATGGGCGCGATTGTCTCTCAATTGCCAAATACCTGATCCAAGAGATCCTGCAACGGCTTGACTGGCCTTGCCAACAAGCTCCCAAGTTGATAGCAGCAAAGCCTCGCTAGGCATTGTTCGGCGCAAGCTCCCAGCCCGCACGAGCAGGCTTTGTGAATCAGCCCTGCACCCTGGAGCATGCAGGAATGCAACGCCTGCGCGTGTCGGCGAATGCCCTGCAGCCGTGGGCAGCACCAGCCGGCGCCACCCGCACCAGCGCTCCACCCTGGCGCAGGGGCAGTCCCCCGCATGCTGGACGCGCGCCGCAGTCCGCATGAAAATTGCTACGCAGCTCTGTCGCCGGCAGTCCCACGGGAGCGCCGGCCGGCCCTGCCAATTCCCTATGAACAGCTGCTTCCACGATCACCCATGACCCTGCCAGTTCTGCAATTCGTCCGCCGCGGCCAGACCGTGACACTGCGCGATGTGCCGCCCGAGCGCACGCTTCTCGAAGTCCTGCGCGAAGACCTGGGCTGCACCGGCACCAAGGAAGGCTGCGCCGAGGGCGACTGCGGCGCCTGCACCGTGGTGGTGGGCGAGCCCGAGGGAGACACGCTGCGTTACTCGGCCGTCAACAGCTGCATCCGCCTGGCGCACTCGGTGCAGGGCCTGGCGCTGTGGACCGTCGAGGACCTGGCGCGCGACCCCCTGATCGAGCGCGAGGCGCCGGCCGTCATCCATCCGGCGCAGGCCGCCATGGTCAGCTGCCACGGCTCGCAGTGCGGCTTCTGCACGCCGGGCTTCGTCATGAGCCTGTTCGGCATGTACCAGAACCGCGTATGCCAGGGCCAGAGCGTCACGCGCGAGCTGGCGCAGCACGACCTGTCGGGCAATCTGTGCCGCTGCACCGGCTACCGGCCTATTCTCGACGCGGCCCAGCAGATGGAGCAATTGCCGCGCGCGCAGGTGAACGAGGCCGCGGTACTGGCGCAGCTGCAATCGCTGAAGCCGCCAGTGCTCGGAGATGCCGCCTATCTTGCGCCGCGCAGCCTGGCCGAACTGCTGCAGGCGCGCGCCGCGCACCCCCAGGCGCAGATCGTGGCCGGCGGCACCGATGTGGGCCTGTGGGTCACCAAGCAGTTCCGTGAATTCGGCCGGGTGCTGGATGTGACGCGCGTGGCCGAGCTGCGCGAGATCAGCGACCAGGGCGAGCATCTTGCGATTGGCGCGGCCGCCACGCTGACCCAGGCCTTCGAGGCGCTCCTGGCGCTGTGGCCGCAGCTCGATGAATTCGCCGCGCGCTTCGCCGGCCTGCCGGTGCGCAATGCGGGCACGCTGGGCGGCAACGTCGCCAACGGCTCGCCGATCGGCGACTCGATGCCGCTGCTGATCGCGCTGCGCGCGCAGGTGGTGCTGGCCAGCCTGCGCGGCGAGCGCCGCCTGCCGCTGGAAGAGTTCTATACCGGCTACCGCCAGAACCAGCTGGCGGCCGACGAACTGCTGGTGCGCATCGAAGTGCCCAAGCCGCGCGCCGGTGATCTGCTGCGCGTGTACAAGGTTTCCAAGCGCACGGACGACGACATCTCCGCGGTCTGCCTGGCGATCCAGCTGACGCTGCAGGGTGGCCAAGTGCAGGCGGCGTCGATTGGCGTGGGCGGCGTGGCCGCCACGCCGGTGCGCGCGCGCGCCACCGAGGCCGTGCTGACGGGCGCTGCCTGGAACGAGACCAGCGTCGTGCGCGCCGCCGATACGCTGCGCGGCGAATTCCAGCCGCTGTCCGACATGCGCGCCAGCAGCGACTACCGGCGCGCGCTGTTGGCCCATCTGCTCGAGCGCTACTGGCGCGAGAGCACCGATACCGCAAGCCAGCTGGCCACCCTTCGCCCCCTGGCGCAAGCTGCTGCCGTTCAGAAAGCCCTGGCATGAAATCCCTCCCCTCGCTCTTTCCCGAAGCCGCTGCCGCACTGGCGGCGGCCAGCCCCGTGCCGGCCATGGGCCAGTCGCATATCCATGAGAGCGCCCAGGCCCAGGTGCTGGGCACCGCCAACTACATCGACGACCTGCCCGAACTCAAGGGCACGCTGTATGCGGCGCCGATCCTGTCGCCCGTGGCCCATGGCCGGCTGCGCGGCGTCGACAGCCAGGCGGCCGAGGCGCTGCCGGGCGTGCGCGGCGTGGTGCTGGCGGCCGATGTGCCGGGCGACCCGATCCTTGCCGCCTTCGGCCATGACGAGCCGGTGTTCGCCATCGACAGCGTGCAGCATGTGGGCCAGGTCATCGGCCTGGCCGTGGCCGACAGCCCGCGCCTGGCGCGCCGCGCCGCGCGGCTGGTGGCCTGCGACATCGAGGCGCTGCCCGCGGTGCTGGACGTGCACACCGCGCATGCGCAGCAAAGCTATGTGCTGCCACCGGTGTTCGTGCGCCGCGGCGATGCCCAGGGCGCGCTGCTGCGCAGCCCGCACCGGCTCGAAGGACGCATGGAAGTCGGCGGCCAGGAGCACTTCTATCTGGAGGGGCAGATCGCCTACGCGCTGCCGCTCGAGCAGCGCCAGTGGCATGTCTACTCCAGCACCCAGCATCCCGGCGAGGTGCAGCACTGGGTCGCGCACGCGCTGGGGCTGGACAACCACGCGGTCAAGGTCGAATGCCGGCGCATGGGCGGCGGCTTCGGCGGCAAGGAAACCCAGGCCGGGCATCTGGCCGTCTGGGCCTGCCTTGCGGCGCACAAATTCGGCGCCCCGGTCAAGCTGCGCCTTGACCGCGACGACGACTTCATGGTCACCGGCAAGCGCCACCCCTTTGCCTATGAATACGACGTGGGCTTCGACGACACCGGCCTGATCACCGGCCTGCGCCTGGAGATGCTGGCCAACTGCGGCTTCTCCGCCGACCTCTCGGGTCCGGTGGCTGACCGTGCGATCTTCCATGCCGACAACGCCTATTTCCTCAGCGACGTGGAGATCGCTTCCTACCGCTGCAAGACCAACACCCAGAGCCATACGGCCTTCCGCGGCTTTGGCGGACCGCAGGGCGTGATCGTCATCGAGGCCATCATCGGCGACATCGCGCGCCAGCTGGGCCTCGATGCGCTCGAAGTGCGCATGCGCAATCTCTATGACGCCGACCCGCAAGGCCCGCGCAGCCTCACGCACTACCAGATGCGCGTCGAGGACAACATCCTGCACGAACTGCTGCCGGCACTCGCGTCCTCGGCCGACTACCACGCGCGCCAGGCTCACATCACCGAGTGGAATGCCGGGCAGCCGATCATCAAGCGCGGGCTGGCGATGACGCCCGTGAAGTTCGGCATCAGCTTCACCGCCACGCTGTTCAACCAGGCCGGCGCGCTGGTGCATGTCTATACCGACGGCAGCGTGCAGGTGAACCATGGCGGCGCCGAGATGGGCCAGGGCCTGAACACCAAGGTGGCGCAGATCGTGGCCGACGAGCTGGGCGTGCCGCTGGCGCGCGTGCTGGTGACGGCCAGCGACACCAGCAAGATCCCGAATGCCAGCGCCACCGCGGCCTCGAGCGGCACCGACCTCAATGGCCGCGCCGCGCAGTACGCGGCGCGCACCGTGCGCAACAACCTGGCAGCCTTCGTTGCCGGGCTCGACCATTGCGGCGCGGGCGCGGTGGACTTCGCCGGCGGCTGGGTGCGCACCCCCAAGGGTGAGCGCCGCTGGGAGGAAGTGGTGGGCGAGGCCTATGCCAACCGCATCCAGCTGTGGAGCGACGGCTTCTACCGCACGCCCAAGATCCACTACGACAAGCACACGCTGACCGGCCGCCCCTTCTATTACTTCGCCTATGGCGCGGCCTGCACCGAGGTCGCGGTGGACACGCTCACGGGCGAGAGCCGCGTGCTGCGCGTGGACATCCTGCACGACGTGGGCCACAGCATCAACCCGGCGCTCGACATCGGCCAGATCGAGGGCGGCTTCGTGCAGGGCATGGGCTGGCTCACGACCGAGCAGCTGGTGTGGAACGACAAGGGCCTGCTGACGACCCACGCGCCCAGCACCTACAAGATCCCGACGGCGGGCGACATACCCGCGCATTTCCGGGTGGACCTGTGGCACGAGGCCAACCGCGAGGACAACGTCGGCGGCAGCAAGGCCGTGGGCGAGCCGCCGTTCATGCTGGCCATCAGCATATATGAGGCGCTGCGCAATGCGGTGGCGGCCAGCCGGCCGGCGGAATTGGCGCGGCAGCCGCTGGTGTTGACTGCGCCGGCGACTGCGGAGAATCTGCTGCGGGCGATGGGCAGGGTTTGAGCCTGGGACGAACGGACAGTGCAAGTGTCAACCTGAGGGCGGCCGTTCATCCTTCGACGGGCTCAGGACGAACGGATAACCCCCGTTTGCCCCGAGCCTCACCCGCCGTTCGTGCCAAGCCTCACCCGCCGTTCGTGCCGAGCCTCACCCTCCGTTCGTGCTGAGCCTGCCTGGGCGGCCCCGTCGGGGCATGAACGGCCAAGCTCAAGAGAATGGGCGCAGCATGGGTTTGTCCACGGATCTCCTATCTGCATTTCATTCCGAGGCGATCTTCTCGACAACCTCGCAATGCTCATGCACCCCGCCCCTTCCCTGCCGCTTGGCCTCATAGCACGCCATGTCGGCCGCATGCAGCAAGGCCCCCACGCTGCTTTGCGCATCCAGCACCACCAGGCCGATGCTCACGCCCAGCCAGAAGCGCTGGCCGTGGTATGACGCCTCCCAGGCACTGACCGCGGCGCACAATTGTTCGGCCTGGGCGCGGCCCTCGCGCGCGCTGGCGTCGGGCAGCAGCACCGCGAACTCGTCGCCGCCCAGGCGCGCCACCGAGCCGGGCGGCGGCACCAGGGTCTCGAGCAGCCGCGCGAAATGGCGCAGCAGCGCGTCGCCCGCGTCATGCCCGGCCATGTCGTTGACGCTGGCGAAATGGTCCAGATCCAGGAACAGCAGCACCCCGCCCTCGCCCGGCGCCTTCCGGCGTTCGTCCATCCACTGCTGCAGCCGCAGCGCAAAGGCTTCGCGGTTGGGCAGCTGCGTCAGCGCGTCGTGCCGGGCCTGCCACTGGGGGTGGGTGCGCGCCTTGCGCTGGTCGGTCACGTCGCGCACCATCCAGACCATGGTCATGCCCGCGCCCTCGCGCGGCAGCGGCCAAGCCACGCGCCGGCCCTGCATGCGCAGCCAGGCGGAGCTGCCGTCCTTGCGCATCAAACAGACCTCGCCATTGAACTGGCCGTAGGCGCGCATCTCGCCATGGATGCGTTCCATCAGCCGGAGGTACTCGGCATCGCCCGCGCAGAGCTGGCGCACGGGATAGCCCTGCAGCTCGTGCGGCGCATAGCCCAGCAGCCGCGCAGCCTGCAGGCCCAGCAGCTGTACCCGGTCGTGGCGCGTGACCACGATGGCCACCGGGGCCTCCTCCAGGATGGTCATGGTCTGGGCCTGGAAACGCGCAGCGCGCCGGGCCTGGGTATCGCGCTGGCGCGACAGCGCATGCAGCGCGCGCCACAGCACCGCGACTTCGCCCCAGGCCTGCGGCAGCGCCGGCAGGCTGGCTGGCCGGGCCGCGTCAGGCCGGGCCGCGCCAGGCCCGGCCGGGCCGCGCTGCAGCAGCTGCGCGGCGCGCGCCGTGAGTTCCATCCAGGGATGGGCCAGCAGCACCATGGCCCCGGCCGCCAGCAGCGCCAGCAGGGCCGCGCCCAGCAGCGCTGCACTGCCCAATCCGGAAACGCCCCACAGCGGCGGCGCGTCGAGCGGCGTCACGCGCACCACGAACCACTGCGGCAGCGGCATGCCGGCCAGCGTGTAGAGATAGCCGTCGCGTGTCTCGCTGGTGCCGCGCAGCTGCACCGGCAACTGCTGCTGCAGCAGGCGCAGGAAGGGCAGCCCCAGGCCGGCCTCGTCGCGCACATGGCCCAGCCAGCGTGCGGGGCTGGAGTGGGCCATGATGCCGCCATCGGGCGCCACCAGCATCAGCCGGCTCGCGGACCAGCCGTCGGCGGGCGCGGGCGGCAGCAGCGCCTGCGACGACAGGCGCATGCCACCGGCCAAGACGCCCACCACCTCGCCCGCGGCGGTGCGCAGCGGCGCGGTGAACAGCAGCCGCAGATCGTTTTCCGCCGCCTGCAGCACGGTGCCCACCAGCGGCTTGCCGCCCGAGAGCGTGCGCCGCAGCAGGTCGCGTTCGCTGGGATCGAGCGACTCCAGCGGCAGGTCCTTGCCGGCGCGCGCGTAGGCCATGACGCGGCCGTCGGCCAGCGCCACGCTCAGCGAATCGAACCAGTCGGCCAGCGGCAATTCCCGGTGCAGCGCCCGGGACAGGCCTTCGCGGTCCTGCAGGCGGATGAGCGGAATGGCATCGGCCAGCGCCAGCAGCGCTTTTTGCTGCTGCTCGACGCGCGCCGCCAGCAGGCGCGCCACGAGCTCGACCTCCTCGGCCTGCTGCGCGCCGGCGCGCGCCTGCAGCTCCTGCGCCATGCCGCGCTGCACATACCAGGCGCTGCCCGCGCCGGCCAGAAGCACGGCCAGCACCAGCAGCAGCAACAGGCTGCGCAGCACGGGCCCGATGCGGGCACGCGGCGGTGGGGGGCCCTCTTCGGAGAAGCCAAGATCGGCGTCAGGGGCCATGGGGATGGAGCAAAGCCAAAGTGCTGCCAATATAAACAGCCGCCGCTGGCCTGCCCTAGGGGTTGAACCCCAGGGATGGAGGAAACGGTTTGTAAGCCCTGCGGGCCGCGCCCGTGCGCGGCGTCAGGAAGGCTGCGGCGCGTCGGCGCCAAGGATCAGCAGCGCACGGAAGTCATTCACATTGGTGAAGGTCGGCCCGCTGATCACGAGATCGTCCAGGCCGTCGAAGTAGCTCCACGCATCGTTGCGGTCCAGATGGTCCTGCACCGACAGGCCTTGCGCCTGCGCGCGCGCCAGCGTGTCGGGCGCGACCAGTGCGCCGGCATTGTTCTCCACGCCGTCGATGCCATCGGTGTCGGCCGCCAGTGCCCAGACGCCCGGCTGGCCCTGCAGCGCCTGCGCCAGGCCCAGGCAGAACTCGCCCGCGCGCCCGCCCCGGCCCCGGGCGGCACCCGGCGCGCGCGGGCGCACCGTCACGGTGGTCTCGCCGCCGCTGAGCAGCACGCAGGGTGCCGCGAAGGGCTGGCCGCGGCGCGCCACGGCGCGCCCCAGCGCCGCGTGCACGCGCCCGACTTCGCGCGACTCGCCCTCGATCTCGTCGCTGAGCACATACGCATCGATGCCGGCGGCGCGGGCGCGGGCCGCGGCCGCCTCCAATGCCTGCTGCGGCGCCGAGATCACCGCCAACGCATGGCCTTCGAAACAGGCGCTGCCGGGCTTGGGCGTTTCCAGCGCGCCGCTTTGCAACTGCGCGCGCACCGCCTCGGGCAATTCGATGCCCAGCCGGTCGATGATCGCCAGCGCGTCGGCGCAGCTGCCGGCGTCGGCCACCGTGGGCCCGCTGGCAATCGTTGCGGGGTCGTCGCCCGGCACATCGCTGATCGTCAGCGTCACCACCTGCGCCGGCGCGCAGGCCGCGGCCAGGCGCCCGCCCTTGATGCGCGACAGGTGCTTGCGCACGCAATTCATCTCGGCGATGTCGGCGCCGCTTTCCAGCAGCTGGCGGTTGATGCGCTGCTTGTCCTCCAGCGACAGGCCCTCGGCGGGCAGCGTCAGCAGCGAGGAGCCGCCGCCCGAGATCAGGCACAGCACCAGATCGTCGGCCGTCAGCCCCTGCACCAGTCCCAGGATGCGCCCGGCAGCCTGCATGCCGGCCGCGTCGGGCACGGGATGCGCGGCCTCGACCACCTCGATGCGCTGCGCCAGGCCCGCGGGGCGCTCGGGCACGTGGTGATAGCGCGTGACGACCAGGCCGCTCAGCGGCGCATCGGCCGGCCACAGCGCCTCGACCGCCTGCGCCATGGAGGCGCCGGCCTTGCCCGCACCGATCACCACCGTGCGCCCGCGCGGCGGCGCCGGCAGGTGCGCGGCCATCGCATGCAGCGGCAGCGCGCTGCGCACCGCCGTGGCAAAGAGGTCATGAAGGAAGGCGCGCGGCGCGCGGTGCGGATCGGGCTGCGCGCTTGTCTCTGGAGGATTTGTTGTAGTCATGGCCGGTGATTGTGCATGGGTTGCGGCCATGGGTCATCACCGCACGGGAGCGCCACCCTCGTACCAGCGCTTGACCAGATCGCGTTCCTCGTCGCTGAGCGCGCCCGGGTTGCCAAAGGGCATCTTGCGCAGCACCACGACCTGCTGGTGGATCTGCGCCGCATGGCTCTTGACCTCCTCGGGCGTGTCGAGCAAAACGTTCTTCTGTGCCATCGTCGCCGTGCTGTGGCAGACCACGCAGTGCTGGGTCAGCAGCTTGCCCATCGCGTCATAGCCAGGAACGCCGGCGGCAGGCGCGGCGCCGGCCGTGGCAGCGGCCGGGGCTGCGGCAGCCGGAGCCGCGGCAGCCGGGGCTGCGGCTGCTGGAGCCGCCCTTCCGGGCGCTGCCGCGGGCCTGAGCCAGATGGCCGTGGCGATCAGCACCAGCACGCCGGCCAGCGCATAGGGCCAGGGATGGGGGTTGCGTCCGAGCTTGAAGCCATGGCGCATGACGAAGAACTGGCGGATGGCCGCGCCGGCGAACATCATCAGTATCAGCACCAGCCAGTTCTGTTCGTGGCTGTGCAGCCAGCCATAGTGGTTGGACAGCATGGCAAACAGCACCGGCAGCGTGAAATAGGTGTTGTGCACGCTGCGCTGCTTGCCGCGCTTGCCGTGGATCGGGTCGACCGGGCGGCCTGCTTTGAGATCCTTCACCATGGTGCGCTGGCCGGGAATGATCCAGAAGAACACGTTCGCGGTCATGGTGGTGGCCAGCATCGCGCCCGTCAGCAGGAAGGCTGCCTGGCCCGGGAAGATATGGCAGGCCAGCCAGGCCGCGATGCAGACCAGCACCAGCACCAGCGCGCCGACGATGGCATCGCCACGTTCGCGCTGGCCGAAGACGCGGCAGATGCCGTCATACAGCAGCCAGAACACTACCAGGAACGCCAGCGCCGCGGCAATCGCCGCGTGCGGATGCGGCGCATTGGGGTTGGAGGGGTCGACCAGGTAGATATTGGCGTTCCACAGATAGGACACCGTGAGCAGCGCGAAACCGCTGAGCCAGGTCGTATAGCTTTCCCAATAGAACCAGTGCAGATGGCCGGGCAGCTTCGGTGGCGACACCGCGAATTTGACCGGGTGGTAGAAGCCGCCACCATGCACCGCCCAGAGCTCGCCGCTCACGCCCTGCTTCTTCAGTTCCTCGTCCTCGGGCGGCGTGAGGCTGCTGTCGAGGAACACGAAATAAAACGAGGAACCGATCCAGGCAATGGCGGTAATGACATGCAGCCACCGCAGCAGCAGATTGGCCCAATCGAGAAAGTAGCTTTCCATCGCTCTCAACCCTGGCAGCGTGGGCTGCCCTGAAGGTCCACTGCCCACCACTGCGGGCGCTCTGGGCAGAAGAAGATCGCGCACCGGCGGTGGCTGAGCCACCGGCATGGGCACCGCTGCGACCAAGTCTGTACTGCACCAAGTGTATACAAAAAGTCACGAAGTGCCGTTGCACCAGCCCGGAGCGATAGGCCCGGGCTTGGTGCAGCCGGACGCATCATATTGGTGCGCATAAAGGAGAATCGCCATCCCACCAAACAACAACCGACAGTAGGTGCTTACATCATTCCTGGAGGCAACTGCCAATAATAGCTTTTCGCTATTGAATGAAGAGACGTTCATCAGTCAAATTCAATGCCGCGCAGCCCTGGTTTTCATGCCTTTCCCGTATCATTAACGAAAATACCGAACGTAGTTCCAAAAAATCGAACAGAGACATCCCCATGAGTATTCTGGAAAACGTGCAGCGCCTGTTGACGGTGTATGCCCAGGGCGTCACCGACCTGAGCTTCAGCGAGGTGGCCGAGCAGCTCGACCTGCCCAAGAGCTCCGCTTCGCACCTGCTCAACCAGATGCACCGTTTCGGCCTGCTCGAGCAGAACCCGCAGACGCGGCGCTACCGCACCAGCGCGCTGCTGGCGCAGGCATCGCATGCCCACAACCACAGCAGCTCCTGGGACGCGCAATGCTGGCAGGTGCTGGAGCAGCTGTCCGAGCGCACCGGGCTCACCGCCTATCTCTCGACCCTCAGCGGTGCGCAGACCATGGTCATCCAGCGCCTCGACGGCCGCTCGCCGGTGCAGGTGGTGTCGCCGCCCGGCTCGCTGCGCGCCGCTGGCGACACGGCCATGGGCCGCGCCCTGCTCTCGCGCCTCACGGCTGCCGAGTTCGAGCTGCTCTACGGCAGCGATGCGCAGCAGTTGCTCGAGCCGCCCAGCCAGGCCGGCCTGGCAAATACCGGTGCGCTGGCCGAGGAGGTGGCGCTGGCCCGGCGCCAGCAGCATGCGGTGCTGGTCGATGCGGCGCTGCCCGGCGTCGGTGCGATTGCCGCCGCGGTGCGCCATCCGGTCAGCGGCGAGCTGCGCGGCTTCTGCCTGTCTTTCGTCGCCGGTGTCCATGCGCCCATGGATGCGCCCTCTCTCAACCAGTACCGCCAGCTGATGCTCGACGAGGTCGGCGCACTGGGGCGCCGCGTCAGCGACCGCTACTGGAGCGAACCCGCACTGCCTGCCGCGCAGTGGTCCACTTCCCTGTGAAGCCTTTCACCATGCAACTTCTTCTTCTGAGCAACTCCAGCAGCCCGCAGGGCTTCCTGACCCACGCGCTGCCCGACATCCGGCAATGGGCCGGCCCCGCGCCCGAGAACGCCAGCGTGCTGTTCGTGCCCTATGCCGGCGTCACGCGCACCTGGGACGAATACGAGACCCTGGTCGCCGATGCGCTGCGCCCCACGGGCCTGGCCGTGCGCTCGCTGCACCGCGAAGCTGCGCCCCTGGCGGCCATTGCCGGCGCCACGCATATCGTGGTGGGCGGCGGCAATACCTTCGCCCTGGTGCGCCAGCTGCGCCAGACCGGCCAGCTGGCCGCCATTGCCGAGCGCGTGCGTTCGGGCGGCGCACGCTACCTGGGCTGGAGCGCCGGCGCCAACCTCGCCTGCCCGCGCCTTTGCACCAGCAACGACATGCCGATCGTCGATCCGCTGGGCTTCGACACGCTGGGCCTGGTGCCATTCCAGATCAACCCGCACTACACCGAAGCCCACCCCGAAGGCCACCGCGGCGAGACCCGCCAGCAGCGGCTGCGCGAATTCGCGCTGCTCAACCCGGGTGTTCCGGTGCTGGGCCTGCCCGAAGGCACCGGCGTGCGCATCGACGGCGACAGCCGCACCCTGCTGGGTGACCCGCAGACCCCCGCCCGCTGGTTCACCGGCGTGCAAGCCCCGGCGCTGCTGCCCATGGGCTCCTGGAAATCCTGAAATCCTGAAGATCCGATCCATGAAATACGTCTCCCAATTCATCGACCTGCTGTCCAGCCCCCAGGTCAGCGGCGAAAGCATTGCCGAATACCTGCGCGGCTTCGGCATCGGCAGCATCACCGTCACTCCGGTCAGCCAGGACGGCCTGTCCACCGACTTCATCCACATCGAGATCCCCGGCAGCAACCCCGAGGCGCCGCGCCTGGGCATTGTCGGCCGCCTGGGCGGCGTGGGCGCGCGCCCGAGCGTCACCGGCCTGGTCTCGGACAGCGACGGTGCCGTCGTGGCGCTGGCGGCCGCCGCGCATCTGATGGAGATGCACAACCGCGGCGACGTGCTGGAAGGCACCGTGGTCGTCACCACCCATATCTGCCCGCGCGCCGGCACCCGCCCGCACCACCCGGTGCCGATGATGAAGTCGCCCTTCGCGATGCGCGAAATGATGCGCCATGAGGTCAGCGCGCGCATGGACGCGATCCTGGCCGTGGACACCACGCGCGGCAACCGCCTGGTGAACCAGCGCGGCGTGGCGCTGACGCCCGTCGCCAAGCAGGGCTACCTGCTGCCCATCCCCGATCTGATGCTGGACCTGATGGGCTGGGTCAGCGGCGAGCTGCCGCTGACGCTGCCGCTGACCACGCAGGACATCACGCCCTATGAAAACGGCCTGCCGCATGTGAACTCGATCATGCAGCCGACCATTGCCACCGATGCCCCCGTGGTCGGCGTGGCGCTCACGGCCCAGACCACCGTGCCGGGCTGCGCCACCGGCGTGACCAATGCCTGGGACACCGATGTCGCGATGCGCTTTTGCATCGAGGTGGCGAAGATGTTCGGCGCGGGCAAGCTGCCTTTCGTGCATGCCGAGCACTGGGCGCAGCTGCAGGCGCGCTACGGCTCGCTGGCGCACCTGCAGACCGTCGGCAATGCGCCGGCCGGCGCCTGAGGAGAGCGCGATGTCCCGCCGCATTGCCTTCTTCACCATCGGCGAATCGCCGCGCTCCGATGTCGTGCCCGAGATGGCGCGCTGCCTGGGCGAGCATGTGCACATCGACGAGTTCGGCGTGCTGGACGGCCTGGACGAGGCGCAGCGCGCCGAGCTCGCGCCGCGCGCCGGCAGCCACCGCTTCGCGACGCGGCTGCGCAGCGGCGCGCAGATCGAGCTCGATCACCACAAGACCGAGGCCAGGCTGGCAGCGCTGATGCAGCAGGCCGACGACAAGGGCTATGACGTGCTGGTGCCGCTGTGCACCGGCACCCTGATCCCGCGCATGCGCAGCCTGGTGGTCGAGCCGCAGCAGGTGGTGGACCACCATGTGGCGGCGCTGTCGGCGCACTGCACGACGCTGGGCCTGATCGTGCCGCTGGCCGCCCAGGTCGAGACCTTCCACCTGGCCCAGCCCGTGGCCTGCGCGGTACAGACCGTGCATGCCTCGCCTTACGAATCCGACCCCGTGGCCGCGGCCGCAGCGTTCGACGCCGCCGGCCGCGCGCTGGCCGGCTGCGACCTGATCGTCATGCACTGCATGGGCTACAGCCAGGCCATGCGCGAACGCGTGGCCCGGGCCAGCGGCCGGCCGACGCTGCTATCCAACCGCATCGTGGCGGATGCGCTGGGGCAGCTGCTGGCTTGAGCAAAACGTTCGTGGTGAGCCTGTCGAACCATGAAGGGCCTGGTTTCCTTGAGAGCCGGCCTTTCATCCTTCGACAAGCTCAGGACGAACGGACCAAAACGTTCGTGGTGAGCTTCGTCGAAACGGAAAAGGCCCGCACTCTTGAGAGCCGGCCCTTCATCCTTCGACAGGCTCAGGACGAACGGACCAAAACGTTCGTGGTGAGCTTCGTCGAAACAGGAAAGGCCCGCACTCTTGAGAGCCGGCCCTTCATCTTCGGCAAGCTCAGGGCGAACGGATGAAAACGTTCGTGGTGAGCCTGTCGAACCATGAAGGGCCTGCACTCATGAAAGCGCGCCCTTCATGCATCGACAGGTGAGGACGAACACATTTCCCCCTGTTTTTTCACTGTGAGCCTTGAGGAATTCCTTATGTCGATTCGTCCCCTGATCCACGCCGGCGTCTGCGCCCTGACCCTGGCCACCACCGCCCTGGGTTCCACCGCGGCCCTGGCCCAATGGAAGCCAGAGCGGCCCGTCAAGCTGCTGGTCGGTTTCGCACCGGGCGGCTCCGCCGACACGCTGGCGCGCCTGATCGCCGATCCGCTGAGCCGCAAGCTGGGCCAGCCGGTGGTGGTCGAGAACATTCCCGGTGCGGGCGGCAACATCATGGCCCAGCGCCTGTCCACCGCGCCCGCCGACGGCTACACCCTGGGCATGGGCGCCGCGGGTTCGATGTCGGTGACCTTCCACCTGAACCCCTCGGCCACCAAGTACAAGCCCGAGAGCTTCGCACCCGTGACGCTGCTGGCGACCCAGCCGAACGTGGTCATCGTCAACAACAACGTGCCCGCAACGAACATCAACGAGCTCAAGAGCTACATCCAGAAGAACCCGCAGGCCAGCTATGGCATTGCCGGCATCGGCATCTCCAACCACCTGATCGCCGAGTCGATGCTCAGCCGCATGGGCGTGAAGATGGAAGCCGTGGCCTACAAGGGCGCCGCCCCCGTGATCACCGACCTGCTGGGCGGCCACATCGCCATGACCGTCGACAACATCACCACCGCGGCTGCCCTGGTCAAGGAAGGCAAGGTCAAGGCCGTGGGCGTGACCACCGCCAAGCGCGCGCCCCAACTGCCCAGCGTGCCCACGCTGCAGGAGCAGGGCATCGCCAACTTCGACATGCCGACCTGGCAAGGCCTGTTCGCGCCCGCCGGCCTGCCTGCGGACGTGATGAAGACCTACTACCAGGCCGTGCAGGAAGTGCTCAAGGACCCCGCCACGCATGAAAAGATGGCGCTGCTGGGCTCCGAGCCCGTGCCTGGCGTGTCTTCGGCGGACTTCGTGAAATATCTGGCGAAGGACCGCCAGCAGTGGGCGCAGACCATCAAGGCCGCCAACATCCAGCCCCAGTGATCGTCAAGACTGCGAGCAAAAACCGTTCGTGGTGCGCTTGTCGAACCATGGACGGCCTAGTCTCAAAATAGACCACAGGCCCTTCATGCTTCGACCGGGCCGCGCAGGCAGGCTCGGCACGAACGGA
This sequence comes from Comamonas endophytica, assembly GCF_023634805.2. Classification (NCBI taxonomy): domain Bacteria; kingdom Pseudomonadati; phylum Pseudomonadota; class Betaproteobacteria; order Burkholderiales; family Comamonadaceae; genus Comamonas; species Comamonas endophytica. The sequence goes on along the minus strand of NZ_CP106881.1, from coordinate 2,739,585 downwards.
TATCAGGGGCTATTAGTTCGGTCGCCGCTGCAATAGCTGCGCTGCCACCGCCACCGCGATCACCTCCGGCTCCTTGCCCGTGATTCCCGGCAGGCCGATCGGGCAGGTGACCTGATCGAGTTCCTGTTCGGTGAAGCCGCGCTGCGCCAGGCGGCGGCGGAATACCGCCCATTTGGTGGCGCTGCCGATCAGGCCGATGAAATCCAGGTCGGCGCGTTGGCGCTGGCGCTGCAGGCAGGCGGCCACCACCTCCAGGTCCTCGGCATGGCTGAAGCTCATGATCAGCACCTGCGAATGCGGTGCAAGGCCGGCCACCGCGCCTTCCACGGGCGCCGAATGCTCGCAGGCCACGCCGCTGCCCTCCTGCAGCCAGCGCGGCGCGAACACCGCGTCGCGGCTGTCGATCCACATCAGGCGGCAGGGCAGCCGCGCCAGCAGTTCCACCAGGGCATGGCCCACATGGCCGGCGCCGAACAGCGCCACCTGCAGCGCGGGCGCCAGGCGTTCGGCACTGCGTGACGCCAGCGCGCGCAACGCGCCGGTACCGCCCTGCGCCAGCGGCGTGAAGCGCAACCACACCACGCCGCCGCAGCACTGGCCCAGGCTCGGGCCCAGCGCAAAGCGCTGCTCGAAGCCATCCCCGCCCTGGGCCACCAGCGCACGCGCCTGCGCCGTGGCGTCGAATTCCAGATGCCCGCCGCCGATCGTGCCGGCCAGCGCGTCGGCCGTCACCAGCATCCAGGTCCCGGCCTCGCGCGGCACCGAGCCTTCGGTGCGGATGACCTCGACCCAGCAGCCGGATGCTTTGGCCAGATGTTCGCAGGCTGTATTCAATGTACTCAACTGAAAATCCTTCCCGGCTTTGCCAGCGCGGTGCATGGTCTTGCCTGACTTTGCCCTGGACTGCCAGGCTTTCAGGATAACCTTGCAGCATGCCCGATCAGCGTTCCTCTTCTTCGCCCTCCTCCCCACGCAAGCGCCCCTGGCTCTGGGGCAGCCTGATGGCCGCCGTCGCCTCGCTGGTGGCCGGCTGCAAGTCGCCCTCCGCGCCGCGCGCGCCTGCGCCAAGCCCCGCGCAACAGGGCCAGGCCAGCGGCCGGCCCGCGCCTTCCGATGCCGCCACGCCGCGCGCCTATCGCCAGGATGGCGCCAGGCACCTGTATGCGCTCAACGCGCAGCGCATCTACAAGGGCCAGCTGCCGCCGGTCCTGTATGCCGTGGGCACGCTGGAAATCGACATCGACCGCCAGGGCCGCGTGCAGCGCCTGCACTGGCTGCGCGCGCCGCGCCACGCGCCGGAGGTGATTGCCGAGATCGAGCGCACGGCGCGCGCCGCCGCGCCCTATCCGGTGCCGGCACGGCTGGGCAAGGTCACTTATATCGATACCTGGCTTTGGGACAAGTCGGGGAAGTTCCAGCTGGATACGCTGACGGAGGGGCAACTCTAGAGGACAGGACGCTCACCCTTCGATCCTTCGACAGGCTCAGGATCAGGGCGAACGGTGTCTTATCCGTTCGTCCTGAGCCTGTCGAAGGATGGACGGCCCCACCTCAAGAAAATACTGGGCGCCAATCAAAGCCCTCAGTACATCTCAGATCACGACCCCCTGTAAGTCGAGTAACTCCACGGACTCACCAGCAGCGGCACATGGTAATGCTGGTCCACATGCGCCACGCCGAAATCCAGGCTCACACGGTCCAGAAAACTCGGCTCCGGCAGCGCCACGCCGCGCGCCTTGAAATACGCGCCCACATCGAAACTCAAGCGGTAGGTGCCGGCTTCCAGGCTGGCGTTGTCCACCAGTGGCCCCTCGGTGCGCCCATCGGCGTTGAGCACGAACTGGCGCAGCAGCGTCGCCTGCTCGCCCTCGGTGCGGTAGAAGGAAACGGCCATGCCGGCTGCCGGGCAGCCATGCATGGTGTCGAGAACGTGGGTGCTCAGGCCCATGGGAATCTCCAGAAAGGCAAAGGCCCTGCCGGTCGGCGGCCCGCTGCGCAAAATTGTATACAATTTTCCCATGCCATCCACGCCCACCCTCAGCATCGCGCAGGCGCTGACCCGCGCCATCGTGGAGCACCGCCTGCGTCCCGGCATGAAGCTCGGCGAACAGAAGCTGGCCGACCACTTCGGCGTGTCGCGCACGCTGGTGCGCCAGGCGCTGTTCCAGCTCACGCAGAACCGGCTGGTCACGCTGGAGCCGGCGCGCGGCGCCTTTGTCTCCACGCCCTCGGTGCAGGAGGCGCACGAGGTGTTTGCCGTGCGCCGCATGCTCGAGAGCGAAATGACACGCGCCTTCGTCGCCGATGTCACGCCCGCGAAGATCGCCGCGCTGCGCGCCCATGTGGCGGCGGAGCAGACAGCGCTCGATGGCAGCGATGCCAGCGAGCGCACCGAGCTGCTGGGCGACTTCCACGTGCGCATGGCCGAGCTCATGGGCAACGAGGTGCTGGCGCAGTTGCTGGGCGACCTGAATTCGCGCTGCGCGCTGATCATGCTGATGTACCAGTCGGCCTCGGCCGCCGCGCACTCGCACGAGGAGCATGCGCAGATCGTCGAGGCGCTGGCGGCGCGCGACGCCGACCTGGCCGTGCGCCTGATGCAGGAACATTTATTGCATGTCGAGGCCGGCCTGGCCTTCGACCACGAACTGCCGGCCAGCGACCTGCCCCTGTCCTCTCTTTTGCCCTGAACGCATGCTGTACGACGCCACCGCCCCCTATCCCCGTGACCTTGTGGGCTACGGCCGCAAGCCGCTCCATGCCCAGTGGCCGGGCCAGGCCCGCATCGCGGTGCAGTTCGTGCTGAACTACGAGGAAGGCGGCGAGAACAGCGTGCTGCATGGCGACCCGGCCAGCGAGCAGTTCCTGTCGGAAATGTTCAATCCCGCCGCCTATCCCGAGCGCCACATGAGCATGGAGGGCATCTACGAATACGGCTCGCGCGCCGGCGTGTGGCGGCTGCTGCGCGAGTTCGAGAAGCGCGGCCTGCCTTTGACGGTGTTCGGCGTGGCCAGCGCGCTGCAGCGCCACCCGGACGTGACCCAGGCCTTTGTCGAATTGGGCCACGAGGTGGCCTGCCACGGCCTCAAGTGGATCCACTACCAGGGCGTGCCCGAGGAGATCGAGCGTGCCCATCTGCGGCAGGCGATGGAGATCTTCCAGCAGCTGTTCGGCAGCCGCGCCGAACACGGCCTGGGCTGGTACACCGGGCGCGACAGCCCCAACACCCACCGCCTGGTGGCCGATTTCGGCGGCTTTGCCTACGACAGCGACTACTACGGCGACGACCTGCCGTTCTGGATGAAAGTCGCCAAAAGCGACGGCAGCACGGCGCGCCAGCTGATCGTGCCCTACACGCTGGACTGCAACGACATGCGCTTTGCGCTGCCCCAGGGCTACTCGCATGCCGACCCGTTCTTCCAATACCTCAAGGACAGCTTCGACGTGCTCTATGCCGAAGGCGACCCCGAGGGCGACAACGCGCCGAAGATGATGAGCATCGGCATGCACTGCCGGCTGCTGGGCCGCCCCGGGCGCATCACGGCGCTGCAGCGCTTTCTCGACCATATACAGCAGCACCGGAACGTCTGGGTCTGCCGCCGCATCGACATCGCCCGCCACTGGGTCCAGGCCCACCCTTGCCAAGATTGAATCTCATGCCCCTGACGCTGGAACAACTGAACCAGGCCGATCCCGCTTCGGCCCTTGCATTGCTCGACGGCCTGTACGAGCACTCGCCCTGGATTGCCGCGGCGGCGCTGGCCGAGCGGCCCTTCCGCTCGCTGGAGCATCTGAAGCACAGCATGGCCCAGGTGCTGGCGGCCGCGTCGCCGCAGGCGAAGCTGGAACTGATCCGCGCCCACCCCGAGCTGGCGGGCAAGGCCATGGTCGCGCGCAGCCTCACGGCCGAATCGACCAATGAGCAGAACCGCGCCGGGCTCACGCAATGCTCGCTGGAGGAATTCACGCGCATCCAGCAGCTCAATGCCGACTACAACGCGCGCTTCGGCTTTCCCTTCATCCTGGCGGTGCGCGGCCCGCGCGGCCAGGGGCTGCGCAAGCAGGAGATCATCGACACCTTTGCGCGGCGCCTGCAGCACCACCCGGACTTCGAGCGCGAGGAGGCGCTGCGCAATATCCACCGCATCGCCGAGATCCGCCTGAACGACAAGTTCGGCGCCGAGCCCGTGCTGGGCAACGATGTCTGGGACTGGCAGGAAGCGCTGGCCGAATACTCCGACCCTGGCTTTGCCGAAAAGGGCCAGCTCACCGTCACCTATCTCACCGACGCGCACCGCGCCTGCGCCGAGCGCATCGCCGGCTGGATGCGCGACTGCGGCTTCGACGAGGTCGGCATCGACGCCGTGGGCAATGTCGTGGGCCGCTACCACCCCAGCAGCGCGGACGGCCGCTATCTGCTCACCGGCAGCCATTACGACACCGTGCGCAACGGCGGCAAGTACGACGGCCGCCTGGGCATCGTGGTGCCCATGGCCTGCGTGCGCGCGCTGCACCGCCAGGGCCGGCGGCTGCCCATCGGCATCGAGGTCGTGGCGTTCTCCGAGGAGGAAGGCCAGCGCTACAAGGCCACCTTCCTGGCCTCGAGCGCGCTGATCGGTGCCTTCAAAGCCGAATGGCTGGAACAAAAGGATGCCGACGGCATCACCATGCGCGCGGCCATGCTGCACGCGGGCCTGAACCCCGACGACATTCCCGCGCTGCGGCGCGATCCGGCGCACTACCTGGGTTTTGTCGAAGTGCATATCGAACAGGGCCCGGTGCTCACCGAGCTGGACCTGCCGCTGGGCGTCGTCACCTCGATCAACGGCGGCGTGCGCTATCTGTGCGAGATGACCGGCATGGCCAGCCATGCGGGCACCACGCCGATGAACCGTCGGCGCGACGCGGCCGTGGGGGTGGCGGAACTCGCGCTCTATGCCGAGCAGCGCGCCGCGCGCGACGGCGACTCGGTCGCCACCATCGGCCAGCTGCAGGTGCCCAATGGCTCGATCAATGTCGTGCCGGGGCGCTGCCTGTTCAGCCTGGACATGCGCGCCCCCACGGACGCGCAGCGCGATGCGCTGGTGGCCGACATCCTGGCCGAGATGGAGTCCATCGCCGCGCGCCGCGGCCTGCGCAGCAGCTGCGAGCGCGCGATGGCCGTGGCCGCGGCGCCCAGCGATCCGGGCCTGCAGCAGCACTGGGAGCGCGCCGTCGAGGCGCTGGGTCTGCCGGTGTTCCGCATGCCCAGCGGAGCCGGCCACGACGCGATGAAGCTGCATGAAATCATGCCCCAGGCCATGCTGTTCGTGCGCGGCCTCAATGGCGGCATCAGCCACAACCCGCTGGAAAGCACGACGGCCAACGACATGCAGCTGGCGGTCGATGCCTTCACCCATGTTCTCGAACAACTGAGCCAGGAAGCCCCATGAGCCACGCCACGACCTACGCCGCACTCGACGCCTGGATCGACCAGCATTTCGACGAGCAGGTGCGGTTCCTGCAGGCGCTGGTGCAGGTGCCCACCGACACCCCGCCCGGCAACAACGCGCCGCATGCCGAGCGCACCGCCGAGCTGCTGCAGGACTTCGGAATGCAGGCCGAGAAGCACGCCGTGCCGGCCGAGGAAGTCGAGGCCTATGGCATGCAGTCGATCACCAATCTGATCGTGCGCCGGCCCTACGGCCCCGAAGGCTCGGGCCGCACGATTGCGCTCAATGCGCATGGCGATGTGGTGCCGCCGGGCGAAGGCTGGAGCCGCGATCCCTATGGCGCGCAGATCGAGGACGGCAGGCTCTATGGCCGCGCCGCCGCTGTCAGCAAGAGCGATTTCGCCAGCTTCACCTATGCGGTGCGCGCGCTGGAGGCCGTGGCCCGGCCGCCCAAGGGCACCGTGGAGCTGCACTTCACCTATGACGAGGAATTCGGCGGCGAACTGGGCCCTGGGTGGCTTTTGAAGAATCAGCTCACCAAACCCGATCTAATGATTGCCGCAGGCTTCAGCTACGAGGTGGTGACGGCGCACAACGGCTGCCTGCAGATGGAAGTCACGGTGCACGGCAAGATGGCGCACGCCGCCGTGCCGCATACCGGCGTCGATGCGCTGCAGGCCGCGGTGGCCTTGATGAACGCGCTGTATGCCGAGAATGCGAAATACAAGCAGATCACGTCTGCCGTGCCAGGCATCACCCATCCCTATCTGAACATCGGGCGCATCGAGGGCGGGACCAATACCAATGTCGTGCCGGGGAAGGTCCAGCTCAAGCTCGACCGGCGCATGATTCCCGAGGAGAACCCGCAGGAAGTCGAGGCCAGCATCCGCGCGGTGATGGTCCGGGCCGTGGCCGATTTCAACCAGTTGCAGGGCCTCGAAGGCGAGGATGCCGTGCGCATCGATATCAAGCGCCTGCTGCTGGCCCAGGCTATGACGCCTCTGGCGGGCAACCAGCCGCTGGTCGACGCGCTGCAGCAGCATGGCGAGGCCGTGTTCGGCGAGAAGCCTCCCGCCGTGGGCACGCCGCTCTATACCGATGTGCGCCTGTATGTCGCACATGGCATTCCCGGCGTGATCTATGGCGCCGGGCCGCGCACGGTGCTGGAATCGCACGCCAAGCGCGCGGACGAGCGCCTGGAGCTTGAGGATCTGCGCGGAGCGACCAAGGTCATTGCGCGCAGCTTGCACGATCTGTTGGGGTAAGAGTGCAGCAGGCCAGGGCACTGGCCATCCCATCTAGGCGGGCGCAGTGCCGCGCCTGCCGTGGTCAGTGCTCTATATACCACGCCCTGCGGCACGCGCTGGAATCTACGGTTTCCTAGGCTCGATAGCTGTTATCTCAGTGTATTCGCACGCTTCCTATCAATCCGCCCCGGCTTGGTTTCGCGCAGCCATCCATTCAAGCCTCATTCGGATATAGAACCTTTCTTCTATCTTCCTCTTGCTTTGAAACAAGAGCATCCAACTCCTTACACGCTGATTTCAGCGCTTCAAGTGAAGCTGCCTTTGAATTATCGGCAGAATCGGCTTTTTCATTGGATGTATTCATCCACTTCGCAGACCAATCCTGCAACTCGGCTCTTTGTTCTGTTATCAACCCTGCGACCTTAGCATACTCATCACTCGTCAATCTATCGTATCTTCCATTCATCAATACATAACCCGATGGAATATTCAAGTTATCCATCAACGTTTTTGCAATATCTTTCGTAATTTCCAGCTTACCGCCTTCCCTCCTTTTAATCTTTTCATAGGTGCTTACCGGATCAGGAATCTTCACATTTTCTGCCGAAGAAATCTTTACATCCACTCCGTCGAACTGCCTTTCCATATCAGCGATCTTTTTCTCCACCAAAGCGATCGTTCTTTCATTGCTTCCTATATTCTCCCAATTCGGAAGTACGGATTTCTGGCTTGACGCCGGGGCAAATTGATTCGCCTGAATTGATGGACCGGACGATGAAATCAAGCTCATGATGGAACTCCTTCAAAAAAATTTCAAATCCTGGAAATAATCCTTCGAGCAGTATTTTTTGATACGTTCCCATTGGAATGCCTGGCCATACGGTATTGAACATCCTGCTCGATCGCACGCATCCTTTGCGCGGCATTCGCCTCGATCCTGGCAATCTGTTCATCCGATATCCGGTCTGCCAGTAACGCGCTGGCATTTTCCGGGTTCAATCCACTGCCTTGAAGCAAACTGCGCCTTTCCTCCTCCAGCTTGCGCAACTCCTCCTTGTATTCCTCCAGCATCCTGGACAAATGAAGTTTCCTTGAATCGCTCATGGCAGGTTCCTCAATGGACGGGAAGCTGCGGGATGAGCTTCCAATACGTTTCGTAACAATCGGTCAGATGCAGTTCCAAGACGAGGAATTGGAAAAAGGGCTATCGAACGTGCCATCGGCAGGTATGACAATGATTCACAGTGCGAGTGCATGCTCCAGATCGCCACTGTCTGGGCTGCCGACAGACGTTGCGCGCGCAACGCAAGGCACGGGAGATGAGACCCCGTCATCGCAATATGGCATTCCAGGGCGTAGGACGCGGCGCCATCAGTTAAGCTCGCACAAAGCCATTTGTTGACGAGACTTTTCGCATGACCCAGAACCTGTCCACCGCCGAGCAAGCCCTGCGCGATGCTGCGCGCGAATACCACCGCAGCCCGAACAAGGGCAAGATCTCGGTGACCCCGACCAAGCCGCTGTCCAACCAGCGCGACCTCTCGCTGGCCTACTCCCCGGGCGTGGCCTATCCCTGCCTGGACATCGAGGCCGATCCCTCGCTGGCCGCCGAGTTCACGGCGCGCGGCAACCTGGTCGGCGTGGTCACCAACGGCACCGCGGTGCTGGGCCTGGGCGACATCGGCCCGCTGGCCAGCAAGCCGGTGATGGAGGGCAAGGGCTGCCTGTTCAAGAAGTTCGCCGGCGTCGACGTGTTCGACATCGAACTGGCCGAGCGCGATCCGGACAAGCTGATCGAGATCATCGCCGCGCTCGAGCCCACGCTCGGCGGCATCAATCTCGAGGACATCAAGGCGCCGGAGTGCTTCTATATTGAGCAGGAGCTGTCCAAGCGCATGAACATTCCGGTGTTCCATGACGACCAGCACGGCACCGCCATCATCTCCAGCGCCGCGCTGCTCAACGGCCTGGAACTGGTGGGCAAGGAGATCGACAAGGTCAAGATCGCGGTGTCGGGCGCCGGCGCCGCGGCCATTGCCTGCGTCAACGTGATGATCGGCCTGGGCGTGAAGCGCGAGAACGTGTTCATGTGCGACTCCAAGGGCCTGATCTACGAAGGCCGCCCCGGCGGCTTCGACGCCTCCAAGGCACAGTACGCGCAGAAGACCGAAGGCCGCACGCTGGCCGACGCCGTCAACGGCGCCGACGTGTTCCTGGGTTGCTCGGCTCCGGGCGTGCTCACGGCCGAGATGGTCAAGACCATGGCCGACAAGCCGATCATCCTGGCGCTGGCCAACCCCGAGCCGGAAATCCGCCCCGAGCTGGCCAAGGCCATCCGCCCCGACTGCATCATCGCCACCGGCCGCTCGGATTATCCGAACCAGGTGAACAACGTGCTGTGCTTCCCCTACATCTTTCGCGGCGCGCTCGATTGCGGCGCGACCAAGATCACCGAGGAGATGAAGCTGGCCTGCGTGCGCGAGATCGCCAACCTGGCCAAGGCCGAGATGAGCGACGAAGTCGCCGCCGCCTACCAGGGCCAGGAGCTGGCCTTCGGCCCCGACTACATCATCCCGACGCCCTTCGACGTGCGCCTGATCCTGCGCATCGCGCCGGCCGTGGCGCGCGCCGCCGAAGCCTCGGGCGTGGCCACGCGCCCGATCGCCGACTACGACGCCTACCGCGAAAGCCTCTCGCGCTTCGTCTACTCGACCAGCATGTTCATGCGCCCGGTGTTTGCCGCCGCCAAGCAGAAGCTGCAGCGCGTGGCGTATGCAGAGGGCGAAGACGAGCGCGTGCTGCGCGCAGTGCAGGTGGCCGTGGACGACGGCCTGGCGCTGCCGATCCTGATCGGCCGCCCCGCCGTCATCGCGGCGCGCATCGCCAAGGCCGGCCTGCGCCTGCAGCCGGGCAAGGACGTCGAGGTCTGCAACCCCGAGGACGACCCGCGCTTCCGCCAGTACTGGGAGACCTACCACCAGCTGATGGGCCGCAACGGCGTCACGCCCGAGAACGCCAAGGCCGCGGTGCGCCGCTCCAACACGCTGATCGCCGCGCTGATGGTGCATCTGGGCGATGCCGATGCGATGCTCTGCGGGCTGGTCGGCCGCTTCGACGGCCACCTCGAGCACATCGAGAGCGTGCTGGGCCTCAAGGACGGCGCGCCGGGCTTCGCCACGGTGAACGCGCTGATGCTGGAAAGCCGCACGCTGTTCATCGCCGACACCTACATCAACGACAACCCCGACGCCGAGCTGCTGGCCAGCATCGCGCAGATGGCGGCCGAGGAAGTGCAGCGCTTCGGCCTGCCGCCGAAGGTGGCCTTCCTGTCGCACTCGAACTACGGCACATCGACACGCCCCTCGGCGCTGAAGATGCGCGCCGCGCGCGAGCAGTTCGCGAAGAACGTGCCGAACGTCGAATGCGACGGCGAGATGCACGGCGACGCCGCGCTGTCGCCCGAAGTGCGCGCCCGTGCGCTGCTCGACAGCCCGCTCAACGGCGAGGCCAACGTGCTGATCTGCCCTAACCTCGACGCGGCGAACATCCTGTTCAACGTGCTCAAGACCACGGCCGCGCATGGCACCACCATCGGCCCGATGCTGCTGGGCTGCTCGGCCGCCGCGCATGTGCTCACGCCTTCGAGCACGGTGCGCCGCGTGGTGAACATGACGGCGCTGGCTGCGGCGCAGGCGCAGACGGTGCACGCTGGTTGATCGACCCGATCACCGCTGCAGGAAGCACGCCCTAGGGCGTGCTTTTTTTGTGTACGACACATGGTCGAACCATGAGGGATCCGCTCTCATGGCTTGAGTGCGGGACGTTCATCCTTCGACAAGCTCAGGACGAACGGTGATGCCGACAAGCTCAGCGCACGCCGCCAATCCGTTCGTGGTGAGCCTGTCGAACCATGAACGGCCTGCCCTCAAAAACCGTGTCCTGCTCCCACCCATCCACACGCTCGGTGTGAATGGCACCTGAGCTTAAATCTCATCGATCGCCGTACTCGCCTGCGCTGCCTGGGTCTGCTCCGCCGTGATCGCAAACCGGTCCCGGCAAGTCACATAGAAGCTCGCCCCGAAGCGCCCCACGGGAAAATAATCCTGCAGCGACACCCGCCACTTCTCGGTGTCCACCAGCCCGTCGCGCACCGCGAGCCAGACCACGCGGCCAATGAACACATAGCGGCTGTCGGTTTCCATGACTTCGTGCAGCTGGCACTCGAAGGCCACCGGCGCCTGCGCGATGCGCGGCGGCTTGACGCTGCGCGAAGGCACGGCGTCGAGCCCCACGTGCACCAATTCGCTCTCTGTCACTAGCAACCGGTCACCACAGCGGTGCATGGCTTCGGCAATCGCCTCGTCGGCGATGTGCACCACGAATTCGCGCGAGCGCAGGATATGCGCGGCCGTGTCCTTGAGATGGCCGTCGCTGAGCTTGTTGATGCTGACCATGACGATGGGCGGGTCCTCGCCCACCATGTTGAACATGCTGAAGGGCGCGGCATTGACGGTGCCGTCCTCGGCCAGCGTGGTGATCAGCGCGATCGGGCGCGGCACGATCAGGCTGGCCATCAGCTTGTAGCGGGCGTAGCTGTCTATCTGGGTGAAATCGATCTCGGTCATGGCGCGGGCCCTGCAATGCGGAAACTCAAAAGGCCGCGCCGGGATGGGCGCGGCAGCTGCGGGGATTTTTGCAATAAGCATGCCGCGGGCAGCCGCTGCCAGGCCACGCAGGCGCACCAACTCGGCGCAGCGCCACGGGGCGCCTGCGGGGCACGCCGGCGCGCGCACCGCATCGGTGCAGGCGTCGCCGCACAGCGGCCCGTCCCGGCCTTTGCAAGCTGGCATTGTTTTTGCGCTGTCATGTGCATTACCTGCCAATCCTCTCAAGGACCTCCATGCAAAAGCGTTTCTTCCTGAAGGCCGGCGCGGCCGCCCTGGCCCTGTCGTGCGTTGCCGCCCATGCGGCCGACACGCCGATCAAGTTCCAGCTGGACTGGCGCTTCGAAGGCCCGGCGGCATTCTTCCTGCACCCCGTGGCCAAGGGCCACTTCAAGGCCGAAGGCCTGGACGTGCAGGTCGATGCCGGCAGTGGCTCGGGCGGCGCGGTGCAGCGCGTGGCTTCGGGCACCTACGACATGGGCTTTGCCGACCTGGCGTCGGTGATGGAATTCCACGCCAACAATCCCGATGCGCCGAACAAGCCCGTCGCGGTGATGGTGGTCTACAACAACACGCCATCCTCGGTGATGGCGCTGAAGAAGAGCGGCATCAAGACGGCTGCCGACCTGTCGGGCAAGAAGCTGGGCGCGCCGGTGTTCGATGCCGGGCGCAAGGCCTTCCCGCTATTCGCGGCCGCCAACAAGATCAGCAACGTCACCTGGACGACGATGGATCCGCCGCTGCGCGAGACCATGCTGGTGCGCGGTGACATCGACGCGATCGCCGGCTTCACCTTCACCTCGCTGCTCAACCTCGAGGCGCGCGGCGTCAAGCCCCAGGACGTGGTGGTGATGCAGTACGCCGACCATGGCGTGAAGCTCTACGGCAACGTGATCATCGCCAGCAGCAAGCTGATCCAGGAGAACCCCGAAGCGGTGCGCAAATTCCTGCGCGGCTTCGCCAAGGGCGCCAAGGAAGTGATCGCCAAGCCCGCCGATGCGATCGCCGCCGTCAAGGCGCGCGACGGCATCGTCAACGTGCCGCTGGAAACGCGCCGCCTGCAGCTGGCCATCGACACCGTCGTCAACAGCCCCGACGCGCGCGCCGAAGGCTTCGGCCAGGTCAATGCCGCGCGCCTTTCGCTGATGGCTTCGCAGGTATCGGACGTCTACGGCACCAAGCAGCGCGTGCAGCCCAACGTCGTCTGGAACGGCAGCTTCCTGCCTGCCGCCGCCGCGCTCGACGTCCTGCCGCGCAAGTAAGCGCTGCGCGCCGCCCCAACCTACCTGGAACTTCCCGTGATCAAACGCTCCTTCCTGCAGACCGCCCTTGCCGTGGCGTCGCTGACCGCCTCCGCCTGGAGCATCGCCGCAACGCCCGCGCTGACGCCGCTGAAGTTCCAGCTGGACTGGCGCTTCGAAGGCCCGGCGGCCTTCTTCGTGCACCCCGGCGCCAAGGGCTACTTCCGGGAGCGCGGCCTCGACGTGACGGTGGAGGCGGCCAGCGGCGCGGGCGCGATCCAGCGCGTGGCCTCGGGCACCCATGACCTGGGCTTCGCCGATCTCGCGGCACTGATGGAGTTCCACGCCAACAACCCCGATGCGCCGATCAAGCCGGTGGCCGTGATGGTGATCTACAACACCACGCCGGCCTCGGTGATGGCGCTGAAGAAAAGCGGCATCAGGACGGCTGCCGATCTCACGGGCAGGAAGCTCGGCGCGCCGGTGTTCGACGCGGGCCGCCGCACCTTCCCGATCTTCGCGCAGGCCAATGGCGTGGGCGAGGTGCAATGGACCACGATGGACCCGCCGCTGCGCGAGACCATGCTGGTGCGCGGCGACCTCGATGCCGTGACCGGCTACACCTTCACCAGCCTGCTCAACCTGGAGGCGCGCGGCGTCAAGCGCGAAGACATCGTCGTGCTGCCCTATGCCACCCACGGCGTGAAGCTCTACGGCAACGTCATCATTGCCAGCCCCAAGCTGATCGCCGAGAAGCCCGAGGCGCTGCGCGCTTTTCTGCAGGCCTTTGCCAAGGGCGCCAGCGAAGTGATCGCCGATCCCGCGGCCGCGATCGCCTCGCTCAAGGCCAGGGATGGCCTGGTCAACACCGAGGTGGAGATCAAGCGCCTGCAGCTGACCATCGAGACCGCCATCGACAGCCCCGGCGCGCGCGAGGAAGGCTTCGGCCAACTGCGCCTGCCGCGGCTGCAATTGATGGCCGAACAGGTGGCCAAGGCCTACGGCACGAAGAACCCGGTGCCGGCCAGCGCCGTCTGGAACGGCAGCTTCCTGCCCCCGGCCGCCGCGCTCGACGTGCTGCCCAAGAAGTGATCCCCAAGGAAATGAACCGCATGACGGACACCGCTCCTCCCTTTGTCGACTTCCGCAATGTCTGGCTGGCCTACAACGACGAGCTGCGCGCGAAGAACCACTTTGCCGTCGAAGCCATCGACCTGCAGCTCACGCGCGGCGAGTTCATTGCCATCGTCGGGCCCTCGGGCTGCGGCAAGTCGACGTTCATGAAGCTGGCCACGGGCCTGCGCATGCCGTCCATCGGCCGCATCCTGATCGACGGCGAGCCCGTCACCGGCCCGCTGAAGATCTCCGGCATGGCCTTCCAGGCGCCCTCGCTGCTGCCCTGGCGCACCACCGTGGAGAACGTGCTGCTGCCGCTGGAGATCGTCGAGCCGCACCGCAGCCAGTTCAAGGCGCGCCGCGCCGAGTACGAGGAGCGCGCGCGCCGGCTGCTGCAGAAGGTCGGCCTGGCGGGCTATGAAGACAAGTTCCCCTGGCAGCTGTCGGGCGGCATGCAGCAGCGCGCCAGCATCTGCCGCGCGCTGATCCACGAGCCCCAGCTGCTGCTGCTCGACGAGCCTTTCGGCGCGCTCGATGCCTTCACGCGCGAGGAGCTGTGGTGCATCCTGCGCGACCTGTGGACCGAGCAGAAATTCAATGTGATCCTGGTCACGCACGACCTGCGCGAGTCGGTGTTCCTGGCCGACACGGTCTATGTGATGAGCAAGAGCCCGGGGCGTTTCGTCGTCAAGCGCGAGATCGAACTGCCGCGCCCGCGCGAGCTGGAACTGACCTACACCAAGGAATTCAGCGACATCGTGCATGAGCTGCGCGGGCACATTGGCGCGCTGCGCCACGCTGCGCCCAGCACGGCAGCAGCCGCCTGAGTACGCCATCGCAAGAAAGCCGATCCATGAAAGTCACCCCCCGTTTCCAGCGCTGGTCCCCCTGGCTGCTGATGCTGGCCATCGTCATCCTGTGGCAGGTCATCTGCATGGCCTTCCAGGTGTCGGAATTCATCTTTCCCAGCCCCTGGCTGATCCTCACCCAGTTCATCGAGTTCGCCGGCGTGATCGGCATGCACGCCTGGCGCACCTACTGGGTGACCATGGCCGGCTTCGGCCTGGCGATCGTGGTGGGCGTGCTGCTGGGCTTCCTGATCGGCAGCTCGCGATTGGCCTATGCCGCGCTGTACCCGCTGATGACGGCCTTCAACGCGCTGCCCAAGGCGGCGTTCGTGCCGATTCTCGTCGTGTGGTTCGGCATCGGCGCGGGCCCGGCCATCCTCACGGCCTTCCTGATCAGCTTCTTCCCGATCATGGTCAACATCGCCACCGGCCTGGCCACGCTCGAGCCCGAGCTCGAGGACGTGCTGCGCGTGCTGGGCGCCAAGCGCTGGGACGTGCTGACCAAGGTCGGCCTGCCGCGCTCGCTGCCCTACTTCTACGGCTCGCTGAAAGTCGCCATCACGCTGGCCTTCGTCGGCACCACGGTGTCGGAAATGACCGCTGCCAACGAAGGCATCGGCTATCTGCTGATCTCGGCCGGCTCCTCGATGCAGATGGGCCTGGCGTTTGCCGGGCTGCTGGTGGTGGGCGCGATGGCCATGGCCATGTACGAGCTGTTCAGCTGGATCGAGAAGCGCACCACCGCCTGGGCGCACCGCGGCGCGCAGAACCACTGATGCCTGTCCGGGGAGACACGACTTGACGCTGCCCAGCCACGGCCCCCATTCCGGGGCACCACTGCCCGCGCCTGCATTGCAGGCCAGGGATACAGACTGGCTGCGGCTGGCGATCCAGTGGGCGGCCACGGCGCGCGCGCGCGGCAACCGGCCGTTCGGCGCGGTGATCGTCTCCTCGGACGGGCTGCTGCTGGCCGAGGCCTACTGCAACACCAGCGAAAGCGGCGACTGCACGGGCCACCCCGAGATCAATGCGCTGCGCCAGCTGCGCACCCCGGCGCAGCTCGAATGCCTGCCGCATGCCACGCTCTATACATCGGCCGAGCCCTGCATGATGTGCGCCGGCGCGATCCTGTGCAGCGGCATCCGGCGCGTGGTCTTCGGCATCTCCAACGACCGGCTGCGCCAGCTCTGCGGCCAGCGCATCGACGCTTTTCGCAGCAGCGTGGCCGCCGTGGAGCTGCTGGCGCTCGCGCCCCAGCCCATTGCCTGCGTCGGTCCGCTGCTGACCGACGAAGCGCTCGAGGCGCATGCCGGCTACTGGGGCCATTGAGCTTCGCCTGCGGCAGGCGTACCTGCGCGCAGGCATATCCCTGAATCCATTGGAATCCGCCGCATGGCCTGGCTTGCAAGACTTGAAATGGACTATGCCGTCTCGCACGGCCGCAGCGTGGTGCATCACCGCCACGACGGGCCGCTGCGCGTGCTGCGCAGCCTCTACCCCGAGGGCGGCGCGGTCTGCCACAACGTGCTGGTGCATCCGCCGGGCGGCCTGGTGGGAGGCGATACGCTGGACATCCGCGCGCATGTGGCGGCTGGCGCGCATGCGCTGGTGACCACGCCCGGCGCCACGCGCTTTTATCGCGCCGAGGGCGCTTCAGCCGTGCAGCAGACGCAATTGACGCTGGAAACCGGGGCGCGCATGGAATGGCTGCCGCTGGAGACCATTGCCTACAGCGGCTGCGAGGCGCACAACCGGCTGGAACTGCAGCTGGCGCCCGGCGCCGAGCTGATCGGGTGGGACGTCACCGCGCTGGGCTTGCCGCATGCAGGCCTGCCCTTTGTCGCAGGCAGCTATAGCCAGCACATGGCGCTGCCCGGCGTGTGGCTCGAGCAGGGCCGCATTGCCGCGGGCGATACCTGGCTCATGGACGGGCCGCTCGGCCTGGACGGCCAGCGCTGCCTGGCTTCGCTGTTCTTCGTGACCGGCAGTCCAATGGCGCGCGAACGCCGCGACGCGGCACTGGAGCTGACGCGCGCGCTGCTCGAGGCCCACCCGCTGGGCGCGCGCTGCGGCGTGACCAGCCCGCAGGAGCAGGTACTCGTGCTGCGCGCCATCGCGCCTCTGGTCGAGCCGGTGATGCAGCTGTGGCAGCAGGTCTGGCACCTGTGGCGCGCGCATTTCTGGGGCCTGCCCGCGGTCGCGCCGCGGATCTGGTCCATGTAGCCGCCCGGCGCCTCAATGGGCGCCTGCCCGGGGGCTTTGCAGGTAGCTGTTCAGCTCGGCGCACTTGGCATCGAGCCGGCGCTTGGCCTCATCCACCCGGGCCTGCGCTGTGCTCGACAGGAGCATCTCGTCGCGGCGCGCGCCCTGGTCCAGCGCCATCAGCACGATCCGCGAATCCTCGGCATTGCGCGCGATCAGCTGCTCGATATGGGTTTTCTTCAACTGGCTGATTTCCCCATTGAGCTTCTTGATGCGGTGCGCCACCTCCAGCACCTGGCGGATTTCCGCCGCCATCAGGGGCTGGCTGCTGTTGGTGACTGCACCGCCGAGCCGCAGCGCGTGCGCGGCGCTGTCCTGGCCCAGGTAGAGCTCGAGCGCAGCCTGGAAGGCGCCGCGCGTGGCCTGGTTGATGTCGCTGGCTGAAATCCTCAGCAAGCCCAGGCGCTGGGTTTCACATTGCCGTACCGGCGCGGCCCTGAGCCTGCCGCCTCTGAGCGCCACCGCTTCTGCTTTATCCATCAGGCCACCGAAATCGACAATGCTGGGCGCTGATCTCTGAATGCCAAACATCGCATGCTCCTTGAAACTGCGTTAAGACAGCGTTGACTGCAGCCAGGCGCTCTTGCGCTATACAGCGGAGGCGCCTGCAAGCTTTCGCCTCACATGGAATCTTCCCTGTTGCTGTCGGAAAAAGCCGCGAACCACGGAAGTCCATGCCCGTATGTAACGACGGGTTCATGGGGGTTCCGAAAAATCCCATCGCTGTTACAAACGCAGCGTCTGGGAGAGAATGCAGCTCCTTTCCCATCCATTTGCCATGCGCCCTCACTCCCACAAGATGCGCGTCGCCCTGCTGACCGGCGGCGGCGACTGTCCCGGCCTCAATGCGGTGATCCGCGCCGTGACCAAATCATTGATCCACCACGGCCATGCCGAGGTGCTGGGCATCGCCGACGGCTTCGAAGGCCTGATGGGCGAGAACCCGCGCGTCAAGGCGCTGGCCTGGGACGAGGTGTCGGGCATCCTGCACCAGGGCGGCACCATTCTCGGCACCAGCAACAGCGCCAACCCGCTGCGCGACGCGGCCACGCTGGCGCAGACCGGCGAGAACATCCGGCGCCTGGGCCTGGATGTGGTCGTGGCGATCGGCGGCGACGGCACCATGAGCCTGGCGCATGGCCTGGAGCAAGTGGGATTGCGCTGCGTGGGCGTGCCCAAGACCATCGACAACGACATCGCCAACTGCGATCGCAGCTTCGGCTTCGACACCGCCGTGGCCACCGTCACCGAGGGGCTGCGCCGCATCGAGAGCACGGCCATGAGCCACCACCGCGTGATGATCGTCGAGACCATGGGCCGCCATGCGGGCTGGCTGGCGCTCGAGTCGGGCATTGCGGGCGCGGCCGACATCATCCTGCTGCCCGAGATCGACTACGACCTCCAGGCCATCATCGACGTCTGCCGCGCGCGCGAGGCGCGCCAGCGTTACACCATCATCTGCATCGGCGAGGGCGCCAAGGAAAGCGGTGCCAGCCAGACGGTGCGCGAGCATGTGGCGCACAGCCCCGACCCGGTGCGCCTGGGCGGCGTGGGCCATGTGCTGCGCGAGCGGCTGCAGCCGCATCTCAGGAGCGAGGTGCGCACGACGGTGCTGGGGCATCTGCAGCGCGGCGGTGACCCTACGCCCTTTGATCGCGTGCTGGCCACGCGCTTCGGGCACCACGCGGCGCAGTTGGTGATCCGCGGGGAGTTCGGGCGCATGGTGACGCTGCAGGGCGGAGAGATCGGGAGCGTGGAGATTTCGCGCGTGGCGAATGTGCAGCGGACCATTGGGTTGGATAACGGGCTGCTGGTGATGGCGAGGGATATTGGAATTTCGCTGGGGGAGGCGGTTTGATGGGGACATGACCGCCATTGACGGTTTTTGCGTCATGCCTTTGCCGCGGGCAGGAGCCGGGTTTCGGCCCGGCAGCCGACCTCCTTTCTTGTCTCGCAACAAGAAAGGAGGCAAAGAAATGCGGCCCAGCTGTCTGCGACCCTTCGCTGCGCTCCGGGCAACCTGCCGTGCTCGGTCCGGGGCTGCACCGCGGAACTCGCTACGCGCTTACAGCGCTCCGCTCGGACAACCGCGGTGAGTCAGATTACGAAGCCTCCGTGTCCTTCGGCACTCCGGCCAGCCCCGGCCCTGTGCGCGGCAGGCGCAGCCAGATGGGCGGGGACCGGGGCCCAAATACCGGACACCGGATACCGGATACCGGAATAGCTTCCTTGGGACGTGAAAGATATTTACGTGATCTCTAACGCGCCCTTGCGGGTCCAATGACCGTTGGTAAACCGTTCGTCCTGAGCTTGCCTGGGCGGCCCCGTCGAAGGATGGACGTCCACCCTCCAATGGAGTGACACGGCTTTAAAGCCCTAAAGAAGCTATCCCGCTCCCGGCCCCGCCCTTCTGGCTGCGCCTGCGACGCGCGAGGCCCGGGCTGGCAGGTGTGCCGAAGGACACACCTGCTTCGTAAACTGACTCACCGCGGTTGTCCGAGCGCAGCGGCGAAGCCGCGTAGCGAGTTCCGCGGTGCAGCCCGGGACTTGTGCGGCGCAGGTTGCCCGCAGCGCAGCGGAGGGTCGCAGACAGTAGGGCCGCTTTCTTTTGCTTCGTTTTCTTGTGCGTACAAGAAAATGAAGTCGGCTGCCGGGCCGAGACCCGGCCCCTGCCCGTGGCAACGGCATGCAGCAAAGATCGTTAAGCCACCCTAAATCGCCACCAGATCCCGAATCCCCTTCTCCTTCATTTCCGAACCAGGACCTTGCGCAATCACAGCCCCGCGCTGCATCACCAAATATTGATCGGCAAGCTCCTCCGCAAAATCGTAATACTGCTCACAAAGCAGCACCGCCATCCCCCTCTCCCGCGCCAGCATCCGGATCACCCGCCCGATATCCTTGATGATGCTCGGTTGGATCCCTTCAGTGGGCTCGTCGAGGATCAGCAGCTTCGGACCAGGAGCCAAGGCACGTGCAATGGCCAGCTGCTGCTGCTGCCCACCGGACAGATCCCCGCCCCGCCGCTGCAGCATCTGCTCGAGCACCGGAAACAAGACAAACAGATCGTCGGGAATCGGCGCCTTCGCGCTGCAATACGCCAACCCCATGCGCAGATTCTCCTGCACCGTCAGGCGCGGGAAGATCTCGCGCCCCTGGGGCACGAAGCCGATGCCGGCGCGCGCGCGCTCGTAGGGCGTGAGGCCGGCGATCCGGCGGCCCTGCCACTCGATGGAGCCGCTGCGTATCGGCACGCGGCCCATCAGGCTCTTGAGCAGCGTGGTCTTGCCCACGCCGTTGCGCCCGAGCAGCACGGTGACCTGGCCGGGCTCGGCCTGCAGGCTCACGTCGCGCAGGATATGCGAGCCGCCGTAGTACTGGTGAAGGTTCTGGACTTTCAACATGATTTTTAGCGCCCCAGATAGACTTCGACCACGCGCTCGTCGGCCTGCACCTGGGCCAGGGGGCCCTCGGCCAGGACCGCGCCGTCGCACAGCACCGTCACCTTCTCGGAGATCGCGGCAATGAAGGACATATCGTGTTCGACCACCATCAGCGAGTGCCGGCCCTTCAGGCGCAGGAACAGCTCGGCGGTGCGCACCGTTTCCTCGTCGGTCATGCCGGCCACGGGCTCGTCGAGCAGCAGCAGCTTGGGCTCCTGCATCAGCAGCATGCCGATCTCGAGCCACTGCTTCTGGCCGTGGCTCAGCACGCCGGCCAGGCGCGTCACCGCATCGGCCAGGTGAATGGTGTGCAGCACCTCGGCGAGGCGGTCCTTCTGCGCGCTGTCGAGGCGGAAGAACATCGCGTGGCGCACGCCCTTGTGGGTCTTCAGCGCCAGCTCCAGGTTCTCGAACACCGTGAGGTTCTCGAAGACCGTCGGTTTCTGGAACTTGCGGCCGATGCCCAGCTGCGCGATCTGCGGCTCGTTGTGGCGCAGCAGATCGATGGTGGAGCCGAAGAACACCGTGCCGCGGTCGGGGCGCGTCTTGCCGGTGATGATGTCCATCATCGTCGTCTTGCCCGCGCCGTTCGGGCCGATGATGCAGCGCAGCTCGCCCGGCGCGATATCCAGGTTCAGGCCGTTGATGGCCTTGAAGCCGTCGAAGCTCACATGCACGTCTTCGAGGTACAGGATGCGGCCATGGGTCACATCGACCTCGCCGGGCACGGCCGCGCGCGCGTAGCTCGCGCTGCGCCCGCCCGAGTCGCCAGGGATCTGCGCCGCGCGGCGCGCTTCCAGAGCCGCCAGGCGCTCGGCGCCGGCTTCCATCTGATCGGGGGTCATGGCAATTCTCCAGCTTCGGGTTTGGAGCGGCGCAGGCCGCGCAGCTGCCGCACCAGTCCCACCACGCCTTGAGGCAGGAACAATGTCACGCCGATGAACAGCGCGCCGAGGAAATACAGCCAGAACTCGGGCGCGCTCACCGTGAGCCAGCTCTTGGCGCCGTTGACGATGAAGGCGCCGGCGATCGGCCCGATCAGCGTGGCGCGCCCGCCCACCGCGGCCCACACCGCCATCTCGATGGAGTTCGCCGTGCTCATCTCGCCCGGGTTGATGATGCCCACCTGCGGCACATAGAGCGCGCCGGCGATGCCGCACATCATGGCGCTGATGCACCAGATCGTGAGCTTGTAGGGCAGCGGCGAGTAGCCCGAGAACATCACGCGCGTCTCGGCGTCGCGGATGGCCTGCAGCACGCGGCCGAACTTGCTCTGCACCAGCCAGCGCGCGAACAGGTAGCAGCCCAGCAGCACGCAGCCGGTGAGCACGAACAGGAACATGCGCATCTGCGGCGTCGCGATCGCCACGCCAAGAATCCGCTTGAAATCGGTGAAGCCGTTGTTGCCGCCCAGGCCCGTCTCGTTGCGGAAGAACAGCAGCATGGCAGCATAGGTCAGCGCCTGCGTGATGATCGAGAAGTACACGCCCTTGATGCGCGAACGGAAGGCGAAATAGCCGAACACGAAGGCCACCAGGCCCGGCACGGCCAGCACCAGCAACAGCGTCGCGATGAAGCTGCCGCTGAGCTGCCAGTGCCAGGGCAGTTCCTTCCAGTCGAGGAACACCATGAAGTCCGGCAGCGCGCTGCCCGAGTTGCCGTCGGCGCCGATCTGGCGCATCAGGTACATGCCCATCACGTAGCCGCCGAGCGCGAAGAACAGGCCATGGCCCAGGCTCAGGATGCCGGCGTAGCCCCAGATCAGGTCCATGGCCAGCGCGCAGATCGCATAGCACATGATCTTGCCCAGCAGCGATACCGCGTAGTCGGACAGGTGCAGGGCGCTGCCCGCCGGCACCCACAGATTGAGCAGCGGCGCGATGGCGCAGATGGTGACCAGCGCCACCAGGAACACCGCCCAGCCGCGGCCGGACAGCAGTGGCTTCGGGGCCGGCAGCACCAGGGGAGGAATGGAAGAATTCAACTGCATTTTCAAGCCTCCGCGCTGCGGCCTTTCATTGCAAAAATGCCTTGAGGACGCTTCTGGATGAAGACAATGATGAACACCAGCACCGCGATCTTGGCCAGCACCGCACCGGTCCAGCCCTCGAGGAACTTGCCCAGGATGCCCAGGCCCAGCGCCGCATAGACGGTGCCCAGCAACTGGCCCACGCCGCCCAGAACCACCACCATGAAGGCATCGACGATGTAGCTCTGCCCCAGGTCCGGGCCGACGTTGCCGACCTGGCTGAGCGCGCAGCCCGCCAGGCCCGCGACGCCCGATCCCAGCGCGAAGGCCATGGTGTCGACGCGCGCCGTGTTCACGCCCACGCAGGCGGCCATGGCGCGGTTCTGCGTGACGCCGCGCACGAAGAGGCCCAGGCGGGTGCGGCCGATGGTCCAGGCCATCGCCAGCAGCACCGCGGCGGCAAATACGATGATCACCAGGCGGTTGAGCGGCAGCGTCAGGTTCGGCAACAGCTGCCAGCCGCCGCTCATCCAGATGGGGTTCTCCACACCGACGTTCTGCGCGCCGAACAAGGAGCGCACCGTCTGCATCAGCACCAGGCTGATGCCCCAGGTGGCGAGCAGCGTTTCCAGCGGACGGCCGTAGAGAAAACGCAGCACCGTGCGCTCCATCAGCGCGCCCACCGCGGCCGCGGCCAGGAAGGACAGCGGCACGGCCGCCAGCAGATACCAGTCGAAGGCGCCGGGGAAATAGGCCTGGAACAGGTTCTGCACCAGATAGGTGGCATAGGCGCCGATCATCATCAGCTCGCCATGCGCCATGTTGATCACGCCCATCAGGCCGTAGGTGATGGCCAGGCCCAGCGCCACCAGCAGCAGGATCGAGCCCAGGCTGATGCCGGTGAACACCACGCCCAGGCGCTCGCCCCAGGCCAGGCGGTCATCGACCTGAGCGAGCGAGCGGCGCAGCTGCGCCTGCACCGTCGCGTCGCTCTCTTCGGACAACTGCGTCTGCAGCAGCAGGCGCGCCTGCGGCGAGGCGCTTTCGCCCACGGTGGCGGCGGCTTCGCGGCGCTGCGCCGGGTCCTCGCTGCCCAGCAGCGCGGCCGAGCGCGCCAGCTCCAGCGACTGGCGCGTGAGCGTGTCCTTTTCCTCGGCCAGCGCGCGGTCGAGCAGCGCAATGCGTTCGGGCGAAGGCTGCTTGAGCATGGCCTGCGCGGCCTCGCGCCGGCGCAGGGTGTCGGGCGCAAACAGATCGAGCGCGGCCAGTGCGCCGGCAATCTCGCCGCGCATGCGGTTGTTGTTCATGACCTCTTCGGCGCCCTCGGGCAGCGCCGCGGAGGCGCCCGTCACGGGGTCGCTGGCCTGGCCACTTTGCACGACAAGCGCGCGGCCTTCGGCGACCACCACGGCGTCATCGGCCATGGCGCGCAGATAGGCGTCCAGTTTTGCGTCGGGTTGCTGCAGCGCGGCGGCGATGGCGGCAATGCGCGATTCCGAGTCGCCCTGCGCCATGGCCAGCGCCTGATCGGGCGTGAGCGCCTGTGCGGCCGTCGCGCCCAGCAGCGCGCAGGCCAGCGCGGCGCGGCGCAGGCCGGTGGTCAGTAAGTGTCCAAGCATGGTGGTGGCGATTTCCGATAAAGACGCGCGGCCTGCACTGCAGGCCACGTCGATTGAGGGGCCGCAGCGCAGTGCCGCGGCCGGGTTTCACCCGATCACTTTTTCTCGGGTTCGTCTTTCTTCTTGTCGTTGCCGGGGATGTAGGGGCTCCACGGCTTGGCCTTCACGGGCGCGGGCGTCTTCCACACCACATTGAACTGGCCGTCGGCCTTGATCTCGCCGATGAACACGTTCTTGTGCAGATGGTGGTTCTTCTCGTCCATCTTGCTGACGATGCCGCTCGGCGCCTTGAAGGTCTGGCCGGCCATCGCGGCAATCACCTTGTCCACGTCGGTGCTCTTGGCCTTCTCCACGGCCTGCTTCCACATGTGGATGCCGATGTAGGTGGCTTCCATCGGGTCGTTGGTCAGCGGACGGTCCTTGTGGCCGGCGATGTTCTTGGCCTTGGCGTAGTCGCTCCACTTCTTGATGAACGCCGTGTTCTCGGGGTTCTTGATCGACATGAAGTAGTTCCAGGCGGCCAGGTGCCCGACCAGCGGCTTGGTGTCCACGCCGCGCAGCTCCTCCTCGCCCACCGAGAAGGCGACGACGGGCACATCGGTGGCCTTCAGGCCGGCGTTGCCCAGTTCCTTGTAGAAGGGCACGTTGGAGTCGCCATTGATGGTCGAGACCACGGCGGTCTTGCCGCCCTGGCTGAACTTCTTGATGTCGGCGACGATGGTCTGGTAGTCGCTGTGGCCGAAGGGCGTGTACTTCTCGTCGATGTCGCTGTCCTTCACGCCCTTGGACTTGAGGTAGGCGCGCAGGATCTTGTTGGTGGTGCGCGGGTACACGTAGTCGGTGCCCAGCAGCACCCAGCGCTTGGCGCTGCCGCCGTCCTTGCCCATCAGGTAATCCACCGCGGGAATGGCCTGCTGGTTCGGCGCGGCGCCGGTGTAGAACACGTTCTTCGACAGCTCCTCGCCCTCGTACTGCACGGGGTAGAACAGCAGGCCGTTCATTTCCTCGACGACGGGCAGCACCGACTTGCGGCTCACGCTGGTCCAGCCGCCGAAGATCACGGAGACCTTGTCCTGGCCCAGCAGCTGCTTGGCCTTCTCGGCGAACAGCGGCCAGTTCGAGGCGGGGTCGACGACGACCGGCTCGAGCTTCTTGCCCAGCACGCCGCCCGACGCATTGATCTCGTCGATGGCCATCAGCACCGTGTCCTTGAGCACGGTTTCCGAGATCGCCATGGTGCCCGACAGGCTGTGCAGCACGCCCACCTTGATGGTGTCCGCGGCCCACGCCGGCATGGCGCCCAGGCCGAGACCAGCGATCGCTGCCGCGGCAGCCAGGGATTGAAGGGTGAAACGACGGTGCATGGTCAGCGGCTCCTGGGGTGGTTGGGCAGGTGCTGCAAATGCCCTCGGCTTTGGTCAGCACCTTGGGGACAATGCTATGGATGGGAGGGGGTTTGGGATATACGCCGGATGGCGTATGAGGGGCGGGAGGATGCGCTGCAGGAGCACTATTGCGCAGGCCGTTCACCCTTCGACGGGGCCGCCCAGGCAAGCTCAGGGCGAACGGTTTTTTGCCGCTTGCCCCGAGCAGACGCCTGCAGCTGGCGCAGGCCTCAGCAACCGTTCGTCCTGATCCTGAGCTTGTCGAAGGATCGAAGGATGGACGGCCTGTCGTCAAAAAGTACAACGAGCCGCCCCTACGGCACCGCTTTGCCACTTTAGAAGAACACGCCCTCCTCCGGCATGCCCCACCTCCCCCACCGGTTCAGTATTCAGGTCGATGGTATTTCGCAACCCGCGCTTCCTCTGCGCCCTGGGCCTCACCCTGACTCAGCAATTGCTCCTGGCCCTCTCCACCTACTACATAGCCCAGGCCGGTGCCGCCCTGTCCGAAGGAGAGATCGATCACGTACTGAATCACATCTCGCTGTTCTTCATCTACGCACTTCTGGGCTACATCGCCAGCTCGATGGCGACTTCCTTCACCACCCGCGCGGCTAATCAAATCTGGCAGGAATATTCAACCCACCTGCTTTCCATCTGCACGACAAGCAGGCAATACGCATCGCAGAACAACAAGAAATCCATTGCCCAATGGCTGGCCGGCGAGGCGCAGTCGACCATCGCGCATGCCTGCCATGGCGCTGCGCCGCAGGATCGAAGGCACGGCCGGCGAGATGCAGCAGCGGCGGCTGAAGGCGCTGCTTTGCCTGGAGCCCACCTGGAACGCGGCAATGTTTGGCAGCCCCAAGATGCGCGCGGCGGGGTTTGGCAGGCTGGATGCCAAGCTGCAGCGCTATTTTTCGCAGGTCAACCGCCATGTGCTGCTGGAGCAGATGGTGGCCTGTTGCCCGATTGTGATTTCAACGCTGGCCTTGCTGGGCCTGCTGCAGTTCGCCGAAATTTTCACGGCGTCCTTGGCCGGGGCCCTCGTCGCGATGCTGCCGCGCAGCCTGCAGGTGTTTGGCAATGTGCATTCGCTGAGCATCCATCTGAGCCAGTTCTTTCTGGTGCGGGCCAGGCTGCGCAATCTCGATGGTTTTTTCTCGGCATTGGAGAGATACGAGATGCATGGGACGCCATTGCAGGGCATTTCCATTCACGAGAAGGAAACGCAATGGCAGCCCGGTGAACTCATCGTTGCGTTGCAGGGCAACGAACTTGCTTGCGGGCGATTCAGCGTCACGGGAGCCAATGGTTCAGGCAAGTCCACCCTGTTGAAAATCATCAAGGACCTGGTGCCTGATTCGCTGCTGCTGACTCCGGAGATTCATTTTCTTGATTCCTCCAGCGGGCTTTCGACGGGACAGGGGCGCATCAAGGAAATCGAAAACGCGCTTTCGCTGGCGCCGGGATTGCTGATGCTGGATGAATGGGATGCGAATCTGGATGAGGGGAATTGCGAACGAATCGATCGGGTGCTGGAGGAGGCGTCTCGGCGGATGGTGGTTATTGAGGTGCGGCATCTAAGGCCGGGGGTGTGATGGAGGGCTGGCCGTCCATCCTTCGACAGGCTCAGGACGAACGGTTAAAACTCCGTTCGTCCTGAGCCTACCTTGGCGGCCCCGTCGAAGGATGAAGGTCCTGCGCTCCAAGCCAAAAACGCTTGCCTACCCCCTTAAAAACCCCGCCGCCTCCTGCGCCCCCATCGCCAGCGCGCAGTCCAGCGGCGTCGCACCCCGGGCGTCGCGCGCATCGGTGCGGGCGCCGCGCGCGATCAGCAGCTGCATGATTTCCACCTGGTTGAACATCGCCGCAAACATCAGCGGCGTGCGGCCATCGGGCGCAGGACTGTCGACATCCGCGCCGTGGCTCAGAAGCAGCTCGGCCATCGCTGGATCGCCCTTGAAGGCCGCGCCGGCCAGCGGGGACAGGCCGCGCAGGTTGACCAGCGCCGCATCGGCGCCATGCTCGAGCAGCAGCGCGGCCGCCTGTGCATGGCCGTGGTAGCTGGCGAGCATCAGCAGGCTGTCGCCCTGGGCGTTGCGCAGATCGGGCGCCAGGCCCGCGGCCAGCCATTGCGCCAGGCTTGCGGTGTCGCCGTTGCGTGCGGCGTCGAATACCTTGTCGGCAAAGGCCAATGTGTCGTCGCCAAGGCCTGCGGGCTCGGAGGGGGAGGAGGAGTTTTGCTGCGTCATGCCGACCAGTGTAGGCAGGACGGCAGCGGCCGTGGGTAGGAAATCTGGATGTCTTGGATTGCCAATTCCGATCACCCTGGCAGCCGTGCCATCGCCATCGCCGCCGCCGCGGTGCGCGTCTCCACCCCCAGCTTGGCGAAGATGCGCTCCAGGTGCTTTTTCACCGTCGCCGGGCTGCTGCCGACGATATCGGCGATGTCGCGATTGATCTTGCCCTGCGCCAGCCAATACAGCACCTCGGCTTCCTTGGCGGTGATGCCGAAGGCCAGGCGCAGCGTCTCGCGCGCCGCGAGATCGGACTCCTCGCGCATGACCAGCAGCAGCTCGCCCTCGTCGGCCTCGGGCGATGGCGGGTGCAGGCGCAGCACGACCGGGCCGTGCCCATGATTGAAAGTCCAGCGCGGCGGCTCGGGCTGCAGCGCAAGCGTCGGCTGCTGGCGCTGTATCCAGGCGGTGATGTCATCGGGAAGCATGGCGCGCAACCCCTCGATTCCCAGGTGGCGGCGCAGCAGTTCGCGCGCCAGCGGGGTCTGCCACAGCACGCGGCCGTCGGCGACGCGCACCGTGAGGCTGGCATAGCCAAACGCATCGAGCGCGCTGCGCGCCTGCACGGCCTGCTGCTGCTGGGCCTGCGCGCGCCGCGCCGTGCCCAGGTGCACGCCCATGCGCGCCAGCACCTCGGCGGGCTTGATCGGCTTGGTCACATAGTCGACGCCCCCCGCCGCCAGCGCGGCAATCAGATGCTCGGTTTCTGTGAGCCCCGTCATGAAGACGATGGGAATCTGGGCCGTCTGCGCATCGGCCTTGAGCCGGCGCGCGACCTCGAAGCCGTCCATGCCGGGCATCAGCGCGTCGAGCAGCACGATATCGGGCCGGGCCTGCGCGGCGCGCGCCAGCGCCGCCTCGCCGCTGGTGGCGACCAGCACGATATAGCCCGCCGCGTCGAGCGCGTCATGCAGCATTGCCAGGTTGTCGGGCACGTCGTCGACGATCAGCACCAGGCTGGCGCCGCGCGCGGGCGAGGGGGAGAAATCCATCATCGGGCCTTGTCTTTCAATTGCGCTGTAATCGCCTCGAACTGGAATTGCTGCGCCTGCGCCTGCATCCGTTGCCAGACGGGCGCGGCCTGCGGGTGGTCCTGCGCCAGCTGCGTCAAAGCCTGCGCCACGCCGCGCATATAGCCCCAGTCCAGCGACTGGCGCAGCGCAGTGAGCGCTGCCTCGGGTACGCCTTCGAGTCCGGCTGCTGTCTGCACTGGCGCAACGGGTGCGGCTGCGGGCGCAGTGCGCCAGACCAGCTCCAGCCGGTCTTCCAGCCACTGCAGCAGCTCGCTGTGGCGGACCGGCTTGACCAGAAAGTCCTGCGGCCGGATGCCCACGTCATTGGGCATCTCGCGGTCGAAGGCGTTGGCCGAGACGATCGCGCAGGCGACCTCGCCCAGCGGCATCTCGCGCACCTGGCGCAGGCATTCCCAGCCGTCCATGCCGGGCATCGCCAGGTCCATGAAGATGGCATCGGGCCGATAGCCCGCGGCCAGCAGCGCCAGCGCCTCGGCGCCGTTGGCCGCGTGCTGCAGCGCGAAGCCCAGCGGCACCAGCAGCTGCGCCAGCAGCTCGCGGTCGGCCTCCTCGTTGTCCACCACCAGCAGCCGGCGCGTCGCGCCCAGATAACCCACGGGGCGCGGCGCCACGGGCAGCGCCGCCGGCCCGCGCTCCAGCGATGGCAGGAACAGGCGGATCTCGAAGGCCGCGCCCTGCCCCGCCTGGCTGCGCACGCTGAGCGCGCCGCCCATCAGCTCGGTCAGCATCTTGGCCATGGTCAGCCCCAGGCCCGCGCCTGCGCTGGAATGCGCGCCCGAGCCGCGCGCAAAGGGCTCGAAGATCTGCGCCTGCTCGTCGGCGCTCAGGCCCGGGCCGGTATCGATCACCGATACATGCGCCATCTGCCGGCTGTGGCGCACGCGCAGCGTGACCGAGCCGCGCACGGTGAACTTGATCGCGTTGCCCAGCAGATTGAACAGGATCTGGCGCAGGCGCTTTTCATCGGCGCGCACCCATTCGGGCAGCTGGCCCTCGGGTTCGTAATGGAAGGCCAGGCCCTTGGCCGCGGCCTGCAGCTCGAACATGCCGGCCATCTCGCGCAGGCCCGCGGCGAACTGCATCGGCTGCACCTGCAGCGCCAGCTTGCCTGACTCGATGCGCGCGATATCCAGCGTGCCCTCGATCAGCGACAGCAGATGCTCGCCGCCGCGCCGTATCACCGCCACCGCCTGGCGCCGGTGCGGCGGCACGTCGGCGTCCTCGCCCATCAGCTGCGCATAGCCCAGGATGCTGTTGAGCGGCGTGCGCAGCTCGTGGCTGATGGCGCTGATATAGCGGCTCTTGGCCTGGTTGGCGAGATCGGCCGCGCGGCGCGCGTCTTCGGCCACGGTGCGCGCATCCTCGGCGGCGCGCCGCGCCTGCTGCAGCTGGCCGTCGGTGGCGCGGTGCAGCGCGATCTCGCGCACCAGCAGCCCGGTCTGGCGGTTCGACTCCTGCTGCGCCACCTTGCGGCTGTGCTGCGCCAGCACCAGCCACCAGGCGACGACGCCCGAGACCAGCAGCAGGCCCACGCCGACTTTCAGCAGCACGCCCTGCAGCACCGCCTCGGCCCCGGGCAGCGCATTCGCCGGCAGGCTGCGCCCCAGCGTCTGCAATTCCAGCAGATAGAGCAGCCCGGTCACGGCCGCGAGCGTGGGCACGATCAGCAGCATCAGCAGCACGTAGTGCAGCAGCCCCTTGTCCAGCAGCCGCCACATGCGCTGCGGCAGCAGCCGGCGCAGCAGCACGCGCCACTGCACGGCCAGGTGCGCCTGGGGCCGGCACATATCGCCGCAGCGCGCATCGAGCGTGCAGCACAGCGAGCAGATGCCGCCCTGGTAGGCCGGGCAGTGCACCATGTCGGGCGCCTCGTATTCCCGCTCGCAGACCACGCAGCGCTGCAGCCGCAGCGGTTGCCCCGCGGCGCAGGCCGGCGCCGCGGGCGTGGGCACCAGGTAATAGCGCCCGCGCGTCCACCAGGCAAGCAAGGGTGAAGCGACCAGCGCCACGCCCATGGCGATCACCGCCGAGAAGGCCTGCGCCAATGGCCCGAAGGCGCCCAGGTGCGCCGCCACCGACAGCAGCGACGACAGCGCCATCGCGCCCACGCCCACCGGGTTGATGTCGTAGAGCCGCGCGCGCTTGAACTCGATGCCGCGCGGCGACCAACCCAGCGGCTTGTTGATCACCAGATCCGCCACCACCGCCATGATCCAGGCAATCGCCAGATTGGAGTACAGCCCCAGCACCTCGCCCAGCGCGCGGAATACGTTCATCTCCATCAGCATGAAGGCGATCAGCGTGTTGAAAACCACCCACACCACGCGGCCGGGATGGCTGTGCGTGATGCGCGAGAAGAAATTGCTCCAGGCCAGCGACCCCGCATAGGCATTGGTCACATTGATCTTCAGCTGCGACAGCACGACGAACAGCGCCGTCGCCGCCACCGCCCAGCCATAGTCCGGGAACACATAGTTGTACGCCGCCAGGTACATCTGGTTCGGATCCACCGCATGGTCGGGCGGCACCGCCTGCGAGATCGCGAGATAGGCCAGCAGCGCCCCGCCCAGCATCTTCGCCACCCCCAGCAGCACCCAGCCCGGCCCGCCCAGCAGCACCGCGCCCCACCAGCGCCAGCGGTTGGCGCGCGTGCGCACCGGCATGAAGCGCAGGTAATCGGCCTGCTCGCCCATCTGCGTGATCAGCGCGATGCCCACCGTGAGCCCCGCACCAAACAGAGGCAGACTGAAGCCGGCCATCCGGCCCTCGCTCGCACCGGGATAGTGCATCACCTCGGAAAACACCCCAGGCTGGTGCATGAGCACGAACACGAAGGGCACGACCAGCATCAGCAGCCACAGCGGCTGTGTCCACACCTGCAGGCGGCTGATGGCCGACACCCCATGCGTGACGAGCGGAATCACCACCAGCGCGCAGATCAGATAGCCCCAGCGCGGCGGAATGTCCAGTGCCAGCTCCAGCGCATAGGCCATCACCGCAGCCTCGAGCGCAAAGAAAATGAAGGTGAAGCTGGCGTAGATCAGCGAGGTGATGCTCGAGCCGATGTAGCCAAAGCCCGCGCCGCGCGTCAGCAGGTCCATGTCCACGCCATGGCGCGCCGCGTAGACGCTGATCGGCAGGCCCGCGGCAAAGATGATCAGTCCCGTGCAGACGATGGCCCAGAAGGCATTGAGAAAGCCGTACTGCACCAGCAGCGTCGCGCCCACGGCTTCCAGCACCAGGAACGAGGCCGCGCCGAACGCGGTATGCGCCACGCCCCACTCCGACCAGCGGCGCGCGCGCTGCGGCGTGTAGCGCAGCGCATAGTCCTCGAGCGTCTCGGTGGCAACCCAACGGTTGTAGTCGCGCCGCACCTTCACCACGCGCTGCTGCGCGGGCGCATGTTCGGTCTCGGGGTTGCGCTCGACGCGAAGGGAATGTTCCATGGCGGCAGATCCGCGTGCAGCTTCTGTGCCATGTCGCGGCTTGGCAGCCACATGGCACGCACCTTGCTGCAAATGCGCCATGGAACTCACTCCGCGCGAAAAAGACAAGCTGCTCCTGTTCACCGCCGCCCTGCTGGCCGAGCGGCGCAAGGCCCGGGGCCTGAAGCTCAACTACCCGGAAGCCGTGGCGCTGATCAGCGCGGCCGTGATGGAAGGCGCGCGCGACGGCAAGACCGTGGCGCAGCTGATGAGCGAAGGCCGCACGGTGCTCACGCGCTCCGACGTGATGGAGGGCATCGCCGAGATGATTCCCGATATCCAGATCGAAGCCACCTTCCCGGACGGCACCAAGCTGGTGACCGTGCACGACCCCATCGTCTGAACCCCTTTTTCCTTGCCATCGCCATGCAAATCAAACCCCTGATCGCCGCCGCCGGCGCCGCCCTTGCGGCCCTGCCCTTCGCCGCGCTGGCACATCCCGCCGCGGACGGTGCCCACACCCACGGCTTTTTCGATACCGCGCTGCATGCCATGGCGCACCCCTTCACCGGCGCCGACCATCTCGCGGCCATGGTCGCGGTGGGCGCCTGGAGCGCAGTCACCGTGCGCCCCGCCTGGCGCGCGCCCGCGGCCTTCGTCGCGCTGCTGGTGGCTGGCGCGCTTGCCGGTTTCGCCGGCCTGGCGCTGCCCGGTGTCGAGCCGATGATCGCCGCCTCGGTGCTGGTGCTGGGCCTGCTGCTGGCGCTGCAAAAGAAAATGCCCTGGGGCGCGGCGGCCACGCTGGCCGGCGTGTTCGCGTTCTTCCATGGCGCGGCGCACGGCTATGAACTCGCGGGCGACACGGGCCTCGCGGCCGTGGGCGCGCTGGCCGGCATGGCCGTTGGCTCGGCCGTGCTGCATGTGGCCGGCATGCTGCTGGGCCGCGCCGTGCTGCAGCGCCATCGTCTGCTGACGGCGCTGGCCGGCGCCGGCACCGCGGCGCTGGGCGCCTTCATGCTGACCCGCCTGGCCTGAAGGAGCTATCGCCATGGTGCCCGGTGAACTGCTACTCGAAGCGGGCGAACACGCCCTGAACACAGGCCGCCGCTGCACCACGCTGCTGGTGCGCAACGCCAGCGACCGGCCGATACAGGTCGGCTCGCACTACCACTTCGCGGAAACCAACGCGGGTCTTGATTTCGACCGCGCCGCGGCACATGGCATGCGCCTGAACATCGCCAGCGGCATGGCCGTGCGCTTCGAGCCCGGCCAGCAGCGCACGGTGGAACTCGTCGAATACGCGGGCGACCGCCTGGTCTACGGCTTTCGCGGCCTGGTGCAGGGCGCGCTCGACACAGAACCCCAAGGAGCCCGCTGATGGCCACGATGGAACGCCGCGCCTACGCGGAAACTTTCGGCCCGACGACGGGCGACCGCGTGCGCCTGGCCGACACCGAGCTGCTGCTGGAAGTCGAGCGCGACTACACGCTGGCCGCGGGCAGCTATGGCGAGGAAGTGAAGTTCGGCGGCGGCAAGACCATCCGCGACGGCATGGCGCAGAGCCAGAAAAGCCGCGCCGAGGGCGCCATGGACACGGTGCTGACCAACGCGCTGATCGTCGACCACTGGGGCATCGTCAAGGCCGATATCGGCCTCAAGGACGGGCGCATCGTCGCCATCGGCAAGGCGGGCAACCCCGACACCCAGCCCGGCGTCGATATCGTCATCGGCCCCGGCACGGAAATCATCAGCTGCGAAGGCTCGATCGTCACCGCCGGCGGCGTGGACACGCACATCCACTTCATTGCCCCGCAGCAGATCGAGGAGGCGCTGACCAGCGGCATCACGACCATGATCGGCGGCGGCACGGGCCCGGCCACGGGCACTTTCGCCACCACCTGCACGCCCGGCCCCTGGCACATGGAGCGCATGCTGCAGGCGGCGGATGCCTTCCCGATGAACCTGGGTTTCCTGGGCAAGGGCAACGCCAGCCTGCCCGCGGGCCTGCGCGAGCAGATCGGCGCCGGCGCCATCGGCCTCAAGCTGCACGAGGACTGGGGCAGCACGCCCGCCGCCATCGACAACTGCCTGAGCGTGGCCGAGGAAACCGACACCCAGGTGGCGATCCACACCGACACGCTCAATGAAAGCGGCTTCGTCGAAGACACCGTCGCCGCCTTCAAGGGCCGCACCATCCACACCTTCCACACCGAAGGCGCGGGCGGCGGCCATGCGCCCGATATTCTCAAGGTGGTGGGCCTGCAGAACGTGCTGCCCAGCTCCACCAACCCGACCCGGCCCTACACCATCAACACGCTCGACGAGCATGTCGACATGCTGATGGTCTGCCACCACCTCGACCCGGCCATTGCCGAGGACCTGGCCTTTGCCGAGAGCCGCATCCGCAAGGAAACCATTGCCGCCGAGGACATCCTGCACGACCTGGGCGCGATCAGCATGTTCAGCTCCGACAGCCAGGCCATGGGCCGCGTCGGCGAGGTGATCCTGCGCACCTGGCAGACCGCGCACAAGATGAAGCTGCAGCGCGGTGCCCTGCCCGGCGACACGGCGCGCAACGACAACTTCCGCATCAAGCGCTATATCGCCAAATACACCATCAACCCGGCCATCGCGCATGGCATCAGCCATGAAGTCGGCAGCCTGGAAGTGGGCAAGTGGGCGGATATCGTGATCTGGAAACCGGCGTTCTTTGGCGTCAAGCCCGCGCTGATCCTCAAGGGCGGCAGCATTGCCATGGCCGCGATGGGCGACCCGAACGCCTCGATCCCCACGCCGCAGCCCGTGCATTACCGCCCGATGTTCGCCTCCTTCGGCGGCGCGCTGGCGCGCAGCTCGCTGACCTTCGTGTCGCAAGCGGGCCTGGCAAACGGCATCGGCGAGCGCTTCGGCCTGGCCAAGACGCTGTCGGCGGTGAAGGACATCCGCGGCATCGGCAAGCGCCACATGCTGCACAACGACTACGCGCCGGCGATGGAAGTCGACCCGCAGACCTACAGCGTGCGCGCCGACGGCCAGCTGCTGACCTGCGAGCCTGCGGTGTCGCTGCCGATGGCGCAGCGCTATTTCCTGTTCTGAGGTACTTGCCGTGACGGGTTCAACGGGCCTGCTTCGCCCACCACTCGAGCCAGTCATCGGCGTCGATCATCGCGCGCCCCTGCAGGTGCGCCGGCTGCGCCACGTAGATCATCACCTGCGTCGGCTGGGGCGGGCCGCCATCCAGCGGCAGCAGCTCCACATCGACGATGTGCTTGGCGTATTCGCCGATATCGACCGGCCAGATCTCCTCGACCCGGTCGAGCTCGCGCTCCAGGTCTGGCGTGAGCGCGTAGACCTCGGCCAGCACCTTATAGCTGCCATCGAGCACCAGCCCCGGATAGGGCCCGAAGTCATAGAGCTGCCCCGGCAGCCGGCAATGGCCGAGCCAGTGCACCTCGGGCTGCCAGCGGCGGATGTCGTTGGAGCCGCCGCGGCGCAGGGTGCCGTAGACGGCGACCTGCTGGCAGCCGCAGGGGATATGGGGAGTAGGATTCAAATCAGTCTGAGCCGTCATGGGGCCATCCTAAAAGGTTTTGCACGTAACGCCCTGAAACGCCTTTCGACAGGCTGCCCTGCGCCAGGCTCAGGGCGAACGGTAGTGGGGCACTGAGCCAGACGCAGCGCATCGGCGTTAACCGTTCGTCCTGAGCCTGTCGAAGGATGAACGTCCCGCCCTCAATCTCACCAGCGCCCTAACCACAGATCCACCACTGCAAAAAATGCTCCCCCTCCACAAACTGATCCCCCAAGGCAAAGGCCTTGCCCGCGTCCTCCTGCAGCGCGCCGCCACCATCGAACTCGACTGGGACCTGCGCCAGAAAAGCCGCTTTGCCGCCACCGACTCGCAGGGCCGCGCCCTCGCCATCTTTCTGCCGCGCGGCCAGGCCGTGCGCGGCGGCGATGTGCTGGTGGCCGAAGACGGCTCGCTGGTGCGCGTCATCGCCGCGCCGCAGAAGGTGCTGCACATCACCACCTGCCCCACGCATGGCACGCCCTTCGACCTGATGCGCGCCGCCTACCACCTCGGCAACCGCCATGTGCCGATCGAGCTGCAGCCCGACCACCTGAAGATCGAACCCGACCATGTGCTGGCCGACATGCTGCGCAGCATGCACCTCACGGTGGCCGAGGCCGAGATGCCCTTCGAGCCCGAAGGCGGCGCCTATGGCGGCCATGTGACCAACGAC
This sequence comes from Comamonas endophytica, assembly GCF_023634805.2. NCBI lineage: Bacteria > Pseudomonadati > Pseudomonadota > Betaproteobacteria > Burkholderiales > Comamonadaceae > Comamonas > Comamonas endophytica. Next base: position 2,703,356 of record NZ_CP106881.1, on the reverse strand, counting down.
GGCCACAGCCACCACGGGCATGGCCACGCGCACAGCCATGGGCACGGGCACAGCCACGATCATGTCCACGGGCCGGGCTGCAACCACGACCACTGATCTCCATGGCCCTTCGCCCTCCCCGCCCCAACGCCGCGCGCACTCCGCTGCCCTGGCGCCGCCGCCAGGAAGCAGCCGCCGCTGCCCAGGCCGCGCCCGCCGTCGCCCCGCACAGCCTGCTGCAGCTGATGTGGCTGGCCTCGCCCGCGCTGCCGATCGGCGGCTTCTCCTATTCCGAGGGGCTGGAAGCCGCGATCAGCAGCGGCTGGGTCCAGGGCGAAGCCGATGCCGCGCGCTGGCTGGTGCAGCAGCTGCAGCTCACGCAGGCACGCGGGGACATGGCCGCCATCGCGCAGGCCCTGCCCGCCTGGAATGCCGGCGATCGCCCGCGCATCGCCGCCCTCAACGCCTGGGTGCGCGAGACCCGCGAAAGCAGCGAGCTGCGCCTGCAGACCGAGCAAATGGGCCGCTCGCTGATCGCCTGGCTGCGCAACCAGCATGCCGATCACGCGGCGCGGCTTGACGCCATCGAATGGCTGGCCACGCAGGACGCCAGCTACCCCCTGGCCTTCGCGCTGGCCGCGCATTTCAGCGGCGCCAGCGCCCGCCCCGCGCTGCTGGCCTATGCCTTCGGCTGGGCCGAGAACATGGTCCAGGCCGCCATCAAGGCCGTGCCCCTGGGCCAGAGCGCCGGCCAGCGCATCCTGGCGCAGCTGGCCACCCATATACCCGCCGCCGTGGACCACGCACTGGCCCTGCCCGATGCGCAGCGCCAGGCCTTCTCGCCCATGCTGGCCATCCTCTCGGCCCAGCATGAAAACCAGTACTCACGACTGTTTCGATCATGACCTCGCCACTCCACCACATCCCCAACCGCAGCAAGAAGCTGCCCCCGCTGCGCGTAGGCATCGGCGGCCCCGTGGGCTCGGGCAAGACCACCCTGCTGGAAATGCTCTGCAAGGCCATGCGCGACGATTACGACCTGGTGGCCATCACCAACGACATCTACACCAAGGAAGACCAGCGCCTGCTCACCGTGAGCGGCGCGCTGCCCGCCGAGCGCATCATGGGCGTCGAGACCGGCGGCTGCCCGCACACCGCGATCCGCGAAGACGCCTCGATCAACCTCGAAGCCATCGACCGCATGCTGGCCCAGTTCCCCGATGCCGACATCGTCTTCATCGAGTCGGGCGGCGACAACCTGGCCGCCACCTTCAGCCCCGAGCTGTCCGACCTGACGATCTATGTGATCGACGTCGCCGCCGGCGAGAAAATCCCGCGCAAGGGCGGCCCCGGCATCACCAAGAGTGACCTGTTCATCATCAACAAGACCGACCTGGCGCCGCATGTGGGGGCCAATCTGGAGGTGATGCATGCTGACACGGTGCGCATGCGGACCACGCCCAAGGGGCTCAAGCCGTTTGCGATGACCAACCTCAAGACCCAAGAGGGGTTGGCGCAGGTGATTGGGTTCATTGAGACACAGGGGTTGTTGAAGGCATAGCCGTGCGATCTGTGTGAAGTTCAGCTTCGTGTGCTGGAAGGACGCGCAAAACTGTTGCAGGACACTGACTACGAGGTTTCTTAACTTACAATTCGACAGATGGAGAGCTGGCAGAGTGGTCGATTGCACCGGTCTTGAAAACCGGCAGCCCGTAAGGGCTCCAGGGTTCGAATCCCTGGCTCTCCGCCAAGCAACGCTACGAGAACGGCCCGCGAACGCGGGCCGTTCTTTTTGATGGTCGGATGCGTCAGCTCTCCTTTCCAGATTTTTCAGCCACATATCACCAATGTCGAAATCCCCCAAAGATTCCTGCGACACATCTCCCCACTGATTTAGTGCTGCGCGCCCTTCGGCATGGCCGTTTCAAGACCACGTCGAGCTTAATGCGGCCGTGATGAAGCGAGCGCTTCGAGCGGATTCATCCCCCACCCTGCCCCGTTGGCCTTGCCACGGGGCTTTTTTTGGAGCCCCTATGAGCAAGCCCCTGCCCGTCGAAGATTGCCTACCAGCCCAACCGTAGGGAATTACATCTCGCTCCTGACGACCTACAGCCGCCCGCGCGTGGTGCAGGGAACCCTTGAAACTATTGGAATACGGGCTGCGCGAGACTACTGTCTTGGCCTCTCCCTCCGCCGTGCGCGCCTACCTGCACCTTTGGCTTGGTGACCGACCCCATGAGGTCTTTGCTATCGTTTTTCTGAATGCGCAGCACCAGATGATCGACACGCTCGAACTCTTCAGAGGCACGCTGACGCAGACGTTTATACAACATTAGAGGAACAACTTTCTGATACCTTAATCGTTTCCAAATGTGTCAGAATCACAATTGAGGGTGTGATGACGAGGGAAGGTCATTTTGTAAAGTGCCACCTGATCAACCGATGTCAAGCCCGGCGATAGCGATATATAGACCATCCAAATGCTCTTTGTAGAGTTGATATCCATGACCAAAACTCAAGCCCCCCTACTTCGTCGATTTACACTACGTGGTTTACACGGTTACAAGGATCTCAGCATAGTCTGCTCTGACGCAGCCTCCATAGTTCTTGCCGAGAATGGAGTTGGGAAAACCACATTACTCAACACAATGTATGCATTACTCTCGGGCCGCATCTCTAGACTAGCTTCGATTAACTTCGAGAGTGCAATCTTGGAGTTCAGTGATCGCACCATGGAGTTTTCTCGTGAGCAGGCTTTTAATACAATGGATCAAAAGAAGAACACGAGGCTGTTCGAGCGCAGCTCTGCGCAAGATATTCTGATGTACATCTCCCCAAAGGAGTTGGACAACCTATTAAATATTTATGCAAGTGGTGGTTTACGGTCAGAGGTGCGAAGAAATCCTATACTTCAACGCCTATACCGAGTTTGCCCTTGGGATTATGAAGAGATATTTGAGCGCTTAGATCTTCTAAAGACCCACATGTACAACGGTCCTTATATTGAGAACTTCAAGAAAAAGGTTTCGGAAGCAATGGGTAAGACAAATGTTTTGTACTTGCCCACCTATCGCCGTATTGAAGCCACCTTTGACGATTTCGCGCTTCGCCAAGCATCTCCCAAAAGAACAGGATCTACCAATGAAGAGACGGAAACAGATCAGCTTATCTATTTTGGTTTAAGTGACGTCGAGGAAAAACTTGCTGCGATGACAAGTTTCATCCAGCAATCTATGTTCGAAGCATATTCCCGATTAAGTGGCAATATGTTAGATGTTTTACTTGGAATGCGTCAGTTCGAACTTCCACTAGAACGGCCATTTGACATTGAACTTGTGCGAGTAATGCTTGGTCGTCTTGGCAAGAGCAACAGTTTAACTGACGTCGAACTTGAACGCACATTGCTAAGTACAGATGTTAACTCTGAGCGATATCGCCCACTGACATATTTCCTCCGACAACTTCTGACTAGCTATGAAGCGTCCAGACCGCAAGAGATTGCGCTTGAGACGTTTGTAAACGTGATCAATGGTTATTTTGAAACAGCCGAAACAGATAAGAGACTTAGGTTTGACAAAGAGAAATTAAAAGTGGACGTATGGCATGACGCACTCAATACGTCGCTCCCATTTGGCAGCCTCAGTTCAGGAGAAAAACAAGTCGTAAGTGTTTTCTCAAGGCTGATTCTGGATTCGGGAAAAAGTTATTTGATTCTTATCGACGAACCTGAGCTTTCGCTGTCTATCGAATGGCAGCGGCGGTTTTTGCCAGACATTCTAAAGACAGACAGCTGCCACCAGTTAGTTGCGATCACTCACTCGCCATTTGTCTTCGAAAATGAACTGGACATGTGTGCTCGCTCTATTCAAGTTGTTAACAAGTCTCGCTCTAATTGATTATGGATCGAGTTGACCAATTGCGCGCCGCGCGCAGCTCACCTCATGTGAGTTTTACTGAGTACCTTAAGCTTCGAGCGAAGTCGACGGGAATTTTTCTTATTTTCGAGGGAAAGCAGTGCCCAACAGTGTATGTTGGCTGGCTACGACAATTACTAAAAAAATGCACCGAACTGGGCGCACAAATTATAGCCAGAGGAAAGAAAAATGTTCTCAGCCTTCGGGAGTTAATACTCAAAAACCCGGAAACAGCAAAAGATAATAATTTATACTTTGTCGACAGAGATTACGATGTCGAACCAAAATCCGGATCCTTACCGGATGTTTACGTCACGCGCGGTTATGCCATTGAAAACGAGCTAATCGATTGGAATATTATCGAAAATTTCATAAGAGCATATTTCGATATTGCTGACTACTACGACAACGAAGCTTTAGAAATTGCAAAAAAAGGATTTTTAGCAGGATTTAACGATTATATTAAAGAGACTCAGGAGCTTCACCACGCAGTCTACCTATGTCGAATCAAGGGTGTTGAATGCTACCCGGGAGAATCAGCGTTATCTTACATACAGATTAACTGGGATACAGGGGTAGCTGAACGGTTATACACGAATACTGGCGAGCTATTAGCAAAATTAAAAATCGATGCAAGCGAACATGAAAATATAGCTAAAGCCTTGACCTCTAGCCACAGTTTCATGGAATTGGATCCTGTGACCGACTGGAGAGGGAAGTATCATTTCAGCATTATCAGAAGCTTTTTGACCTACCTGAAGGACAAGCGAATAGACGGAATACATCCGTTTAAAAGAGCTTCGAAGCTCAATGCGGATCCATCACATCCGGCACTAATTGGCTTACTTGGAAGTATGTCTCCCTGCCCAACATGCTTAACCTCTTTCATTAAAAATTGGCCCTGATAAGCCTCGATAGAATTAGGAAAATTAAAAGTTCATTCCAGGAGATCAAAGTCGGGGGCACAAAATTTGCGAAAGAGAATTTCACGAAATGGTCATTTATTCTTGCTCGTTGGCCTATACATCGTTGAGGTATCTATATCTGAAGGTGTGCCCTAAATGAGAGACCTCAAAGCGATGTGTTGATAGTGGTTTTCCTCCTCTCTTGCCCGGATCTATGTCCGGGCTTTTTTGCGTCTAACAGCAGTCTCATCTTTTAAGGTGGTAGAGTGGGCAGGGAGCGTTTGACACCGGCACGACAATTAATCTGGGAGCATAGAGAATTGGTCAACATGAGCCGCAGCAGTGGGAGCCTTGGGTCCCAGTTGAGACGAATAGCTTGGCGAAGAAGATGTGTGGAAGCGAATCCCGTGCTCCCGAACCAAAAGGGCCGGCGATTCAGGTATGGAAAGCTATCTCCCTAAGAGTTCATACCGCCTTGCTCACCGCTCATTGGGATAGAGGCAACCGTCAAGTACAGGCCCTGCGGACTAATCAACATGAGAAAATTAATGCCGGACTACACAGCGGTCTCGCAGAACGGAAGGAGCGTCTACAAGATAGACGCACCCAACTTCGCGCGGTGCTCCAATACATAGTTCGGCACGAAAGGAAGGCGTCTTCAATGCTTTAATTCGCTGGGGACCACGGGACGGGTACCTCAAGAATTCCCAGTAGAACTCGCCGGGTTCTTCAACTCATTCGGTCAAAGCCTTCAGTACGATGAGTTTGTAGAGCTGGGGTATGGCAGGGCTAAACCGGTCCGCTACGATACTTTCATTCGAAAGAAGATTGTTCTCTCAAGAGAAACTACCTACGAAAATGCGGTAGACGATCAGTTTGTACTCAACGGCGGTGTAACAGCGACCGGGACAATCCACGTGCTGCACGCAAGTGGATTGAATTACGACTTCCAACCGACGACTGAATTCGAGTTCAAAAAGACATACCACCGCGCAACGGAAGCTGTGCGCCTCGTTGGCACAGGCCTTTGCGACAAGAGCGAGCGACTCAAACGCCTCATCGCTGTGACCGTTATTTACAGCGAGGGCGGAGCAACTCAGCCTTTCGAGTATAGGCTGGAAGAAATTGCCTCTATACCTAGCGGATGGTATGACGGCGAGAATTCGGCGCCCACCCCCGCAGCTGTTGGAGCAATGCGTCAGTTCTTGGAGGATGTCTCATTGCTCTCTTCGCCGCTCCCTCACCTCTATCCGATCCCTAGTGGGGGAGTTGTGGCCGAGTGGAGCTTGGGATATCGGGAAGCAAGCGCGGAAATTGATCCCAGTGGTGATCAGTTAGGGCTGAACGCCGTCAACACAGTGACAGCAGACGAATTGGATATGCTGATTGCTCTGAACAGCCCTAACTTGATGAGAGAGTTCAAGTCTTTTATGAGCACCATCTCTTCGGAGGAGGATCGTCCGATGCCAGTTGACAGCCAGTACCGTCTCCCTACCTCAGACGAGCTGCTCATGCGACAAGTTCATCCGAGTCAAATCACTGAGAAGCGTCCGTCGTCTCGGTGCTTTACATCTACAGGAACTGACAAAGGCCACCTGTCTGCGGATCGCGAGAGCCTTTTGAGTCCGAGAGAAGCGTACGAACAGTACTTGCAGCGGAAACAGCTTTCCGAAGGTGGCGGAACCTGGGGAGTTTCAATTGCAGAATTCGGACAACTCGGGCTTCTCAGCTGCTCAGATCCCTTGTCTGAAAACGAGTCACATGCACTCGTCGACTTCACTTCAGCAGGTGAAAATAAGAAGCAGCTCACGAAGGGCAAGCTCGCGTATGCGAAAGCGATAGCACGGAAACGGCTGCATCCACTATCTGCTGCCGATCTATAACGCTAAAAGCCGACTTCTTGCGATTGAGCAGGCCACCGTGATTGCCGGTCGCCTCGTATGCAGTAAGCGTGGTCGCTTTTCAGCCCCAGCTAAACCGTCTCTAAGCGTCATAAAATTAAATTACTGGCTCGCGACAAGGCTGGCAGACTGAGCGTCGTACACCATGCCAGTAAGGGTACCGTCCACCAGCCGTTGCACTACCTCATCAATCACGTGCAGCGGGACAAGGAACCATTCACGCGGCTTCACGGGTTTGCCAAAGCGGTCCGCGATGGTGAGGTCCAGTTGCGCTGCACCAAACAACCGATGGAATAGACTTTCCAGCTTCACCCGATTGATGTTGTGAAGTTTGTAAGTTGCGACGACCTCCACACCCGCCAACAAGTAGGTCGAATGGTTCTCAGCGCCCGCAATCCGAGCTTCAATCCTCCCTCCGGTCACTCCGATTTTGTGAATCAACTCGCGATGCTGCGACACGAACGGGTGGTCAGACCTGCTTCGCAGGACATAAATCGTCCCTGCCGCAATATCCTCTGGCTCAACTTCAGCACTGAACAGCGGCCCCATATCGGGATCGGTAAGTCGTCTGCCTGAATTGTCTTTGTAGAGTGCGCGCTGAAGCGAACGGCGAAGCAGATTGCTCTCTGTACCGTTGGCGTAGATAACGCGTAAACGTGCATCGTTTTCACCATTCGGTGCTTTGATCGTCTCACCGACCTCTGCCACATAGGCCAGTTGACCACCCAGAATGAAATAGTTGCCATCGGCCACGCTGGCATCCCTTCCGAATCGCAGCGCCTTGCGCACGCCCGACTTCAAGTCTTGCTCCACTTGCTCGAACAAAAGGCGGAATTGTTCAAAGTCCTGGCAGGCAGTCCGATCGGCAACTTCCTCTGCGGCGCGTTTTTCTGTGCTGGATCGGACATGCCGCAGCACGGTGATATCGCCCTCTTCGGTAGGCAAATCACCAATACCTAACTCCGCAAGCAGCGCATCTTCGTCGAGTGCGTCCACATCCACCGCCGCGACTGCCTTGCCTTCAAGCAGCCTGGGCGTGTCCAACTCTGCCAAAAGGGTTTTGGCTTCAGGCAGCTTTCGTAGCTGATCCAGACGCACGGCATACAGGCGCTCAAAGATGTCGCGGCCCTCGCCATGCTGAGGGCCGCGACCATGGGTTTGATGAAACCGCAGAATGTCCTCAAAGCCCGCGATGATGCGTTCCTCCCGCTGGGTACGGATGGACGCTTTCACAGGGGCAACTTCTACGCCAAGAGCATGCAGCAGCTCGTCATCGTCGATATCAGCCATTGTTCAGTACTCCTTGCGCCTGGGCGGATTTTGCCAGTGCGCGGTACCTCGCAAGAGCCGCTACTCCTTCACCCATGCGTTTTTCCCAGGCATCCGCAGAGTTGATATCCGGCAGGCGGCCACGCTCGTTTTTGAACTGCAACGCACGCTTGGCGAGGTCACGCGCCTCTTCCTCAGTTAAGCTCACCTTCTTGGCTGCGATGGCGGCTTGCACTTGACGCAGTGACTTCTCATCCATGGCCTTGGCAAGCACTGCATAAGCGGCCTCAAATGGGTTGATGCGGTCGATCAGGTCGATATCCAAGTCCTTCACATTGACGAACTTTCGAACGCCGTCGATCAGTGCAGTGCTTCCTTGCCCAGTGCCACTACCGCTGGCATCCGCCTGAGCCAAAGCCAGTTTTGCTTGCTGGGTGATGTTCATAGCTGCAATAGCGTGCTGACGGATGGCTTCTTGATCGGCATCGCTCAGTTCGGGATAACGCTCCCGCACGATCTTGCCCATGCGCAGTTGGGTCAGCTCCTCTGGCAGCGTGTTTTCCTTATCGAACAGCCCGCGTTCGAGCGCTGTCTTATCTTGCAAAAAGCTCGTGACCACCTCGTTCAAGTCTTCCTTGCAGATACGAGTTGCTTCTGACGTCTCAGGCTTGGTCAGGCCCGCGATCTCCAAGTGAATCTGACCCGTATCCTTGTTCACCCCGATGTTATGCCCACCCTCCTTGTAGCCCTCGTCACCATAGTCGAAGCCTTTTTGTGGACCGGCATTTTTCGGGGTGAATTCGTAGCGGGGAGCCAGCACCTGTTCCATCAACAGGCTTGCCGAAATGGCTTTGAGCATGTCGTTCACCGCCTCGGCCACCGCTGATCGCTCTGCGGTCGGTTCCGCGATCAGGTTAGTGAACCGTGACCGCTCTTTGCCCTTAGCGTCACGGGTTGCACGGCCAATGATCTGCACGATTTCGGTCAAGCTGCTACGGTAGCCAATGGTCAGTGCATGCTCACACCAAATCCAGTCGAAGCCCTCTTTAGCCATGCCCAACGCGATGATCACATCCACATGATCACGGTCGTTTTTGTGGGCTGGATCTTTCAATGCCGACAGCACGCGAGAGCGCTTGGCCGGATCACTGTCATCGACAAGATCCGCCACCTTCAAAACACGGCCTTGCGGAGACTCGACGAGGTGGAACCCGGTGTCAGGGTCCACGCCCTTCCATGTACCCAGACCGTGCATGATTTCGTCTACCTCGCGCTGCTTGTCTTTCAAGCTCTCACGCGCATTCACGTTGGGAATATGGACGATGGTTTTAAGGGACGGGTCCAGCACCTTGTTGACCGCATCGACATAGGCGCCGGTATAGAAGAAGTAGCCAATGTCCAGCGATTTGAGCCACCGGTAGCCGTTGAGCTGCTCATAGTAGGTGTAAGTCACCGTATCGAACCGGGACTCGTCCGCAGGGCCCAAAACGGCTTCACTGTCACCACGGAAGTACGAACCCGTCATCGCCACCAAGTGAACCTTGTCTCGTGCAATGAAGGCGCCCAACTGGCTGCCCAGTTTGTTGTCTGGGTTGCTGGAAACGTGGTGGAACTCGTCAATCGCAATCAGGCGGTTGTCGAAGGCGGTGATGCCCAGCTCCTCCACGGCAAAACGGAATGTGGCATGGGTGCAAACCAGCACCTTGTCATCGCTAGCCAGAAAATGGCGCACAGCTCCGACCTTGGACTTGGCCATGCTTGGCTCGTCCCCGCCTGGTGCATTGCACAGGTTCCACTGCGGGGCCACCTTCCAGTCGCAATAAAAGCCGAAATGGGTCAAAGGCTCGTCGGCGAAACTGCCGCCAATGGAGCGTTCGGGCACCACCACGATGGCCTGTCGCAAGCCCTGGTTATTCAGCTTGTCCAGCGCAATGAACATTAGGGCACGGGACTTGCCAGAGGCAGGGGGAGACTTGATCAGCAAGTATTGCTCACCCCGCTTGGCGTAGGCGCGCTCTTGCATGGCACGCATACCTAACTCATTGGCCTTGCTCGATGCGCCAGTGCGTGCGGTGGTGATGGACACCGATGGCACAGTGTACGCATTGGTCGGGTTGCTTGCTTGATCGCTCATACGGTTTTCTTCCTCCCTCGGGTTGCCTTGGCCGCAGACTTGGCCTTGTCTGCGGCAGTCATCTTGGTGTACAGCTCAAACAGCTTTTCCAGCCGCTCGGTGTCGTTCTTGAATCGGCGACCTATGTAGATGCGCTCTAACACCTCGTCATTGCGCTCGTGGGCATGCCGCAGGTTGTCCGGCATGGTTTCCGGGTCGTACAGATCGGCGATGGTGCCCGGGAAGTGGGCCTCGCGAGCCAGCAGAATGTCCTCTGCGCATCGGGTTAGGTCGGCCTTGTTTTGCTCGGTGAGCAATGGAACGGGGAAGGTGTTCCAGCCAAGAGTGTTTGAATAGCGATATCGTGTTTCCAGTTTGCCGCAAACTGTAGCGATCCAGATCAGGTGCAGCCGAGAGGCAATAAGCGCCATATTCCAGAGTGGCGCATCGAAGAGCGCAAAAGCTTCACTGGTTACAGTGCTTCTTGAGTCAATTACACCGGTTGGTAAGTAAGGCCGCGCCTCAGAAGAGGTCCTGGGAACAGTGATGATTAAATTTTCAGCAATGTTCATTTCCCGCATCTGATGCGCACGAACTGCCATGTCCCGTGCACTCTTATCGGAGCTCGCCAAGCGCATGCTGCGAACCCGCTCAATACGCTGCGCAATGCCTTCAACAACGAGAGCCTCCTTCAAAGCAGCATCCTCAATCCAAAGGCAGTAACGCTCCAAACCTCGAATGAACTCAGCTGACCCGAAAATGCGGCGAACGAAGCGATCTTTTTGCTGGGGAGTCAAACGTAGGGCCGCGAGTTCATCACGTGACAACAGCAGATTTCCACCGTCCACCGGCTTGTTGCCAAAGCTCATTTCGGACAGTCCGCTCAATGGACGAGTAGCTTTGCCCACCACGACATTGGCGCCCGGAACCAAGTAGGCGTTGATGTAGGGCACATCCTTGATCACCGTTTCCCCAACTTCGTTCATAGCGAACAACCGTCGTACTTTGGGCGCCGGGTTGCCGATCGCCACAACCGCTACCGTCACGCCAGCGTTATGGCTTGCCAAGTTGTTCCACTTGAACGAGGTGTGGGCAAAAGCAATGTCATGTCCCGAAGCAAAGACCAGCGGCCATAGAATGGGAACTTGCTGTCCTTGGCAAATGGAGTTGGTGGAGACAAAAGCAGAGGTGCACGGTGTGCGCTGACCGTAGTCAGCGGCCTTCATGAACCAGCCAGACACGTAGTCGAGCGACTTCCAGCTTTTGCACCGGTGATCGAAGATGGCTCGCAGGTCGTCTTTTTGCTCTGCACTCTGCCAAGTGCTACCCAAGTACGGCGGATTTCCACAGATGTACGTCTCACCGCCTTCGTTGGCAAAGTCAATTTCCTTTTGATCCAAAGGCGTGAGGAACAGGTCATCTGCAACTACCTTAACGCCAGTGCCTGTGGGCGGACAGATAGACAACCAATCCAGCCTCAAAGCATTCCCACAGATGATCCAGTTTTGCGCATTCAACGGCAGGAACTCAGCCAGCGCATCCTTCTGCCCTCGATAGAGCACATCGCATTGGAACTCCGCAATGATGAGCGCCAAGCGTGCAATCTCAGCGGGGAAGTCGCGCAGTTCAATCCCCCGAAAATTGGTCAGCGGTATCTCGCTTCGCAAGTGCAGCTCGTCCCTGCGCCGGTTGATCTCCGCTTCTATCTCGCGCATCTGCTTGTACGCGATGACCAAAAAGTTGCCCGATCCGCAAGCGGGATCAAACACCCGAATACGGGCCATGCGTTTGCGCAGATTCAGCAGCTTTCGTTCGTTGTCGTCAGCATCGGCCAGTGCAGCGCGCAGGTCATCCAAGAACAGCGGGTTCAGCACCTTCAAGATGTTGGGCACACTGGTGTAGTGCATGCCCAGGGCGCCACGCTCATCGTCGTCGGCAACTGCCTGAATCATGCTGCCAAAGATGTCGGGGTTGATTTCCCGCCAGCTCAATGCACCCGCATGCATCAGGTACGTACGGGCCATGCGTGTGAATCGGGGCACCTCTGTGCTTCCGGAAAACAGCCCCCCGTTCACATACGGAAAGCCATTGGCCCAGTTAGGCAGGCGCAGATCCGAATTGGCACGCTCGGACACCTTGATGTTCATGGCGCGGAAGATTTCAGACAGCACCTGATGGGTGTTGCTTCCATCATTCGCACTCATCTGATCCACCGTCTGGGTGAACAGCCCCTTGCCATTGAAGATGTCAGTGTCTTCGGCAAAGAAGCAGAACACCAGCCGGGCCATGAAGTGATTCATGTCACTGCGTCGGTCTTCCTTGGCCCAGTCAGGGTTCTCACGCAGCAGTTCGACGTAAAGCTTATTCAGACGCCCCGTGGCTCGAACGTCGATGGGGTTGTCCTTGATCTCCTTGATAGTGGAGATGCCCGCTAGCTGCAGCAGGAACCCGAAATGATTCGGGAAGTCCTCAAAGGCGCATGCGATGGTCTCACCGCTGACCAGCTCTTCGGCCTCAAGCGTCTGTCCGTCAGTCGCCAGAATGAACTTGGCTTTTGCCTTGGTTGTGGCGGAGCTGTCTCGCAGGGTGCGGAGCATGTTGCCAACAATGCCAGCATCGCACACAGCGATGTGAATGTTGTTGCGCAGGAGAACCCCGCCAGGCACGTCCGAGGCGTTGTTGTTGCCGGTGCGAAGGCGTTTGAGCGTCGTTTCCTTGTTGCCAAAGGCAGCCAGGAAGGCGTAGGGAAATTCGGCAGCGTCAAAGGGTTGGGCAGCGAGATCCGATACGGCGGACTCGATTTCGACCGCGTTCATGGTTTTTCAGGGAAGGTTTTCATGCTCTCGGAATAGTAGCGTAGAGCTATGGCCGTGGCGGCTTGGTGTTGCGCGCAAAGCCCAATTGGCTCAATTCCTGACTGGCCGCAGCAGCCCATGCCTTCTTGGTTAAACCGTCGCTGCATCGCTGCCGTCGACCCTAGAGCAAGTCGGGCATTCCACCTAACTTCTCTTTGCTATGTCCAGCTTTCGGTGAACCAGCGATGCCAACGTCAAAATGTCCAACGCATCCTGCTCCGACATAGGCCACTCCACCTTCGCGTTATGCGCAAGGGGGTTGCGGACCGTGCCAAAAAGGCCAACAAGCAGATTGGCAAAGCCTCGCTGCTCACCACGTTCAGTCTCTGTCTGCAAGCGGTTGATGGCCAATGCCGCGACACCGTCTTTGTTAACACCAAATGCGCGCTGAACAAGTTCGGCGCCATCACCATCCAACCC